>JACROV010000012.1 GCA_016214285.1 Candidatus Omnitrophota bacterium
CATACAACCTCGTCCTCCTGATGTCGCGTGAAATGGACGCTCGAAGTTTTCGTCGGAAAGCCGAACGTCTGCGCCGACAACTGCCAGCGAATCAGATCATAAAGTTTAAGTTTGAAACATAAAATTTGCCGAACTCAAGTAAGATTGTGTCCCTCTATTTCCAGTGTCCCTCTATTTCGGATACAGGCCCAAAAAAATACCCAATGACTCTTTCTGGCTCATCCGGCGCAGAGATCTTTTTTTATATCGGGTTTCGGATTCTCTTACTTTATCCCATCGGCGATCATTCATAGCAGTAACCTGAATTCCAGTGGCACACGCCTGTCCTCAACGCAACGCATCACATCCGTCATCCGTCGTTCGTCATCCGAGAGGCATAAGCCTTCGGGATAATATTCAACTTATGGTTAATTTTTGACTTGATTATTCCCTGTGGCAGAGACCACAGGGAATAATAATCAAATTTAAACTCGTTCGTAAACGAATTCAGGGATCGGGAAGACGCGGTTGTTGAGGATCCCGCCCAGGATGTTGGCCTTGCGCTCTTTGAGGGTGTCGACGGCGGCTTTGGCCGCCTGCCGGCGCGCCCGGCCTTCGCTGATGATCAACGCCGTGGCCTCGGCGGCGCCCGCGAGCTCCACCGCGTCCTTGGACGCGGTGATACTGTCACCGTCGATAAGGATCAGCTCGTATTTCGCCCTGGCCTCTTTGAGGACCTCGGCCATCTTGTGGGTCACCAGCAGGATGCCGGGGTTGAGCCCGGTATTCCCTGCCGGCAGGAGGAACAATCTGTCCCCTTCATTTTTGACCGTCTTTGAGAATTCGGCCTTGCCTTCCAGGACTTCGAAGAGCCCCGGCCCCGCAGGGGTTTTGTCTTTCTTCTTCCCTGACAATTGCCGGGGGTTGGCGTCGATGATGAGGACCTTGTGCCCCAGATGGGCCGCGATGTATTTACCGATGTGGCGGGTCACGGTGGTGACCCCCTCGCCTGTCCCGGACGAGGTCATCAGCAGGGTTTGGAGCCTTTTGTCTTTCATCAGAAGATAGATCTGCTCGGAAACATTTTGATACCTGTCCGGACCGGCGTTTTTGAGAACCCCGCCCAGGAAGGGAATGCCCAGGCCGCGCTCCACGTCTTCGGGCGATTTGAAGGTCTGGTCGGTGTATTCAAAGACAAAGGCCAGCATGACGGCAAGAAAGATGCTCATGACAACGGCTAAAGCCAAGGTGAGCGCCTTCGGCGCTCCGGCCGGTTCCATGGCCACGGATGCCTGCTCCATGATCTTGACGCTGGCCGGGCCAATGGCCTCAATATCATCGATCGGCTGGCCGGAAAGTGTTTTGTTAAGAGCGGCAATACTATCTGCGATGAGGTTGACGGTGGGATGTTTTTCTCCGTATTTCAGCTTTAATTCCGCCAGTTGCTGTTCCAGGTCGAACATGACATAGGAACGGCTGACCACATTGGCAATAAGGGCCGCCCCGACGGGGTTATAATCTCTCACGCTGATCGTAAACATATTAGTGTCCCGGATCGGCTCGACCTTGATGTTTTCTTTTAAGGATTCAACCGCGCGGCGAAAAAGAAAGGCTTCCTTTTGTTCTTCGGGGAAGTTTTCTATCTCTCGATTAAAGGCCCTGACGTTATGATCGATCAGCATGGCCTTCAAGGGCGAACTGAATTGTTTTTCATCATCCAGGGGGCGCTTGTTCAGGGCCAGGGCGCGCACCACGCGGTTGATGACAGGATTGGATCTGACGATCTCGCTTTGGGTGAGGGTCTGCTGGACGTTTCTTCCTTCATACATCTCTTTATAATAGGTCGCTTCCACCTGTTTCTCGGCGGTAATCAGCATTTTAACCTGGGATTCATAGACCGGGGTCTTTAACTTCAAGCCGATAAAAACGGTCGCGCACACCGTGATGACGGTTGTCACGATCACGAGTTTCTGCCGGAATAATACGCGCAGGTAGTCGCGCAGGGTTGTTTCGTTGACTTGCCCGTTATCGTTCATGTTCGTCTCCTGTTAAAATTCGATTAAAATACTCCCTCGGAAACAACCACCATATCCCCCGCCTTAAGGAGGATGTCGTTTTCGGAATCGCCGTCCATGACCTTCGTTATATCGATCTTGATGGTTTCATAACCGGCTTCATCCCGCTTCGGTCTTAAGACCTTCACGCGGGATGAGGAACCGAATTTGGAAAACCCGCCGGCCATGGAAATGGCCCTCAAGACGGTTGTATTTTCCGCGATCGCGTAGGCGCCGGGTTTTATGACCTCCCCGTAGACAAAGAATTTCCGGCTGCGGGATTCCTGCAAGGACACCACCACAACCGGGTATTTCATATACCCGTCGGCCAGCGCGGAGCGCACCTTTTCCTGGACCTGCGGGACGGTCATGTCCTTGACCTTAACGGTGCCGATATAGGGAAATGTGATCGTCCCGTCGGGCGCCACGTTGACAACGCGCAGAAGTGCATCCGGCTGCAGGACGCTGATTTCCAGAATATCGTCTACGCCGACGGTGTATGCCTTCTCTTGCGCGGCCTCTTCCTCCCGAAGGGAGCCTTTCGTCCGCGCCGTGCATGGGATAACCACGACGGTTATCAGCGCTAATGCGGTTGCCAGGGAAAGAATGTATTTCATGTTTAACCTCCGGGTTACGTCTTGCGTTATTTCGCTCCGATCCCGAAAAGCACAACAGGGATCGTTTTTAAAAGGATCTTAAGATCGAGCCATAGCGACCAGTTGTCAATGTATTCCAGGTCCAGTTTCGCCCACTGGGCAAAATCCGTTATCTTGTTTCTGCCGTTGACCTGCCAAAGGCACGTGATGCCGGGGCGCATGCTCAATCGTCTCCTGTGCCAGTCATCATACTGCGCGACCTCGTCGATGAGCGGCGGCCTGGGGCCGACTAAACTCATATCTCCTTTGAAGACATTCCAGAGCTGGGGCAACTCGTCAATGCTGAGCTTTCGCAAAAACTTCCCTATCCTTGTTATCCGCGGGTCGTTTTTGACTTTGAAGGCGGGCCCTTTCATTTCATTCAGGGCTTGCAGCTCTTCAAGCCTGGATTCGGCATCCGCCGCCATCGTCCGGAATTTGCAGAGCTTGAACGTTCGTCCGTTTAAACTGCCCCTTTCCTGAATAAAAAATGCCGGGCCTCGGGAAGTTGTTTTTATGAGCAGCGCGACGACCGCCAACGCCGGCGCCAGCAGGACAAGGGCGATGCCTGATAAAACAATATCAAAGAGCCGCTTGATTAACAGCGGCAATAACCGCTCCGGCGTGCTTTCAAAGGTCAAAAGAGGAACACCGCAAAATTCTGTCTGCCTGGCGCTGGTCAGCCTGTGGCTGAAATGGTCCAGCGCGATATCGATTTTAACGCCGACCGTTTCAAGGTACCGGACGGGATCCTCGATTTTATCGAACAAGGTGTAGGGGACGGCAAATAACACCGAGTCCAGGGCATTTTGGCGCTGGATCGCGGGGATATCCCCGAACGTACCGATGATCTCATGCCCGGCAACATTATCGCCAACGCTGTTTTTGTCCGCGGCAATAAGCCCGATGATCTTCAGGCCGAATTCTTTGTTGTTGTCGATCCATTGGATAAAATGCCGGGCCCTTTCACCCGTTCCGACGATCAATATGTTTTTGTAATTAAACCCTTTTTTGCGCAAACCCCGGAAAAATTGGACAAGGACCATTTTTTCCGTCAAAAGGAAAAGCGCGGCGTAGACAAAGGCGAACAGGACAAACAAACGGCTGATATGCGCGATCCGCAACGCGTAACACAGGCCGGCAAACGTAAAGAAACTGAACCAGGCCGCCTGATAGATGATAAGAGACACTTCCGACATCTTCTTTAACCTGAAGGAGGCGTACATCCCGGAGAAATACAGGGAAAATCCCCAGAGAGCAACGAACAAAATGAGGAACCACGACAATTGGCCTATCGGAGAAAGGACCTCATCTCTATTGCGCACATAATAGGCCAGGAAAAAAGCTCCGCCCACCAGACATAGGTCGGAGAAGATCATCAATCTTCTGAAAATTGTCGCGCTTTCTTTTAACATGAGTGTTATCCGTCTTTAAAAAACAACCCTTACCCCCACTTCCACCCAATTCCGGTCATAGCCGCGGGTGTCTATGTTTGAATTTACTTCAGAATATGTATACGCGAGAAACGTTTGCGCGTTCCTGGTCACCTCATAACTTAATCGCGTGCTTGCCCCTGTTTGCCTGTCGGTAATACCCTGCGCCGCGAAATCCCCCTCTCCAAAAAATACCGACGCGGTCATTTTCAGCCGTTCCAGTAATTGCCGGCCCAAACTTAGCGCCACCCGCCATGAATCAAAAATATCAGCCGTAAATGAGCTCGGTGTGCTTGTTTTGCTATAGGACAAGCTGGCCGAATCTGTTTCATTAAAATCATCGGTCAGGGCAACAGCCGCGCTCGGCTTGGACGCGCTGCTTCCGTCAAAGGCCTCCACAAAAGAAACCCCGGCGCGGGTGTCGATATAAAGCTGCGTTGTCAGAGAATGCCTGAAACCCGTTGCCAATGTATGGACGGCTGCCGTACCGCTCTCATCAATATGGCGTGTGGTAAAATCATATCCCAGAAGGAAGGCCGTGGCTGAACTTTCTATATAATTCACATCAAAACCAGCGCGGTTCAATAACGAATCCCTTATATCCTCTCGCGATGTGCTATAGTTTTCATTGCCGTAATGTCCTTGAATGGAAACGTGCTTGCTCAGATCCCTTGTGTATTCAGCATTGAATGTGTTTCTGTAGTAGCTGTAACGGCCGGTGGTCCTGCCGAAATCATCTTCAAAGCTGCGCGGCTCTTCGGAATGCACAAATTTGTTTGTGGCAGAAAAGCGGTCATACCTGGAAAGTTCTTTTTGGAAATCAATGTTGAGGTCCTGGGAGTTGTTATTGAACGAAGGATTGTCAGCAAATAAATGCCGTGTCAAATTCCCTTCCAGCGCGAGGGTGTGCGTTTTGCCCTCCTGTTTGGCCCCTAACCCGATCAGCAAATTGGTGACATTGTCGGATTTTTTATCTTCTTTGACAAAGGTCACGTTATCATCATAGGCAGTGGAGACAGAACCTTTGACGTCAAGATCAAGCCCGGACGAAGCTGATGCTTTTGGCGGAAAAGCAAGGAACAAACAGCAAAAAGAAAGACACGAGTTTAATAAATATATTTTTAGGGTTATGCCTTTGATGAACAGTGCAACAGGATTTCGTGCCCATCGTATGCTGGAAGTGGTAGTCAAGGGCATAACCCTATATATTTTTTTCATCTTCTTGCCGGGGGAAGCTAGATTATCCGCCTTCGCGGTCTTGAGGCCGGACGGCCGGACGAGGAGGTCCCGCCACGAGGGACAGGCGAGGCGGCGCGGGCGTAGTCGTCTTCCAGCCTGACGATATCTTTTTCGGAAAGTTTCCCTCCGTTGGCGGCGACGGCCACTTCGATAAAGACCAGCTTCTTTTTCCCGGTATTCGCGATGCGGTGGATGGCGCCGACCGGAACACTTAAAACAGATCCGGCACCGACGATCTTTTTCCGTCCGTTGAGCATCACGTAACCGTGCCCGCGGACGATATTCCATTTTTCCGAGCGGCAGGCATGTTTCTGCAGGCTAAGGCGGGCTCCCGGCTTTACCTCCACCCTTTTTACCCAGAGACCGTTTTCCTGGAATAATTTGACGTAATTGCCCCAGGGGCGGACGGTCATCGGATCGGAGCGTGTCGTTTTCATGGTCATAAGTGCCTCAGGATAGCGTTTAAGACGATGTGGGATTTGGTCTCATCGCCCAGGACGCCCACACGGATCTTTAGTTGAGCGGAACGCTCTGTTAACGCTTTGATATTAACAGAACCCTTTTGTCCATCGTCAAATTCAAAGTCAATTTTGGCCAGATGTTTGCGGATCTGGTCATTGCGCACCGTGCATTTGATATCCCGAAGTCCGGCCAGACTCGCCCGGTGGAGTTGGTCCACCGTTTTATCAAAATTTTGTTCCAGACTGCCTTTGGCCCAGGCCACTCCGCCGGCCCCGGCCGCGGCGCCGATCAAAAGCGGAACACAGCCCGCTGTGGTCATCAAAAAGAAAATCAAACTAAGCCCTGGCAGCAGGTTTCCAAAAAATTTGCGCATTGGATATCCTTTCCTTTCTAGCTACCTCTACAGGCTCCCGCCTGTAGTATCCCTATTCCCCATCCAGAATTCCCCATGCGGAAGCATGGGGTTTTAAGCGTTCTTTGCGAAAAAATCCTTTAGTGCCTGTGCCAACGCCTCCAGATCCTTTTTCGTGTGCATACTGGAAACAAAAAATGCTTCCAGATCTGCCGGCGGCCAGTAAATGCCGGCGTTCAAAAGATGCTGGAATAACCGGGCGTAACGTTCTCCTCCGGAGGCGGCTTGCGCGTCAGCGTAGTTAATGACCGGTTCGTTTCGAAAGCGGATACTCATCATCGACCGGTAATGGGCGATGTGCGCCGGGATATCATGGGTTTGAAAATAGCCGTTGATGTCCTCGGCGAAGGCCGCGCAGCGGTCATTGAGCCGCTTGTAAAATGCCTCGTTCAGCAGCCGCAACCCGGTCAATCCCGCGCGCATCACGACCGGATTGCCGGAAAATGTCCCCGCCTGGTAAACGCCGCCCAAGGGAGCCAGGTTTTGCATGATGTCCTTGTGTCCACCGTAGGCGCCAACGGGAAACCCGGCGCCGATGATCTTGCCCAAACATGTCAGATCCGGCGTAACGCCATAGTCCGCTTGCGCGCAACCGGTGCTGGTACGAAATCCTGTCATCACTTCATCAAAGATCAGAATAATGCCGTATTGCTTGGTCAATTCCCTGAGCCGCCGCAGGAATTCCGGCTTGGCCGGGATAACGCCCATGTTCCCGGCAACGGGTTCAATGATCACACAGGCAATGGCATTTTTATGTTTCGCTAAAGTTTGTTCCAGAACAACAACGTCATTATAAGGTAAACTGATGGTATTGTCGATGTGGTTTCGCGGAATTCCAAGACTTGAAGATTTTTTAAGTTGGGCCACACCGGATCCGGCCGCGGTCAGCAGGTCGTCGAAGTGGCCGTGGTAACAGCCGTCGAATTTGACGATCGTGTCCCGGCCGGTAAATCCCCGGGCCAAGCGGATGGCGCTCATCGTCGCCTCGGTACCGGAGTTGACGAAACGGATCAGCTCGATGGACGGCACTTGCGCCGTAATGTGCCTGGCAATTTCAATTTCTTCACGGGTCGTGGTACCGAAACTGGCCCCTTTTTCCAGCGTCCGTTTGGCGCTTAAGACGACATTGGGGTGCGCGTGCCCGAGGATGAGTGCCCCCCAGGACAAGCAGTAATCCGTCCAGGCGTTATTATCGTAATCATAGAGCTTGGATCCGCGGCCGTATTTCATCACTATCGGCTGGCCGCGCACGCTTTTAAAGGAACGCACGGGGCTGTTGACGCCGCCGACCAGGACTTGCTGGGCTTGCTGGAAGTATTCTTGGGAATGTTGGGTACGCATATCTAAATTTCTACGGACTGAATGTCAAATGCCCAATTTCAAATGACAAATGAATTACCAATGCCAAATGACAAACTCACTGGAACACTTTGGCCATTCTTAATTTGGCATTAATTTGACATTGGTCATTTGGAATTTGTCATTAACCTAGCCATTTCAATGCCTCTTGTGCATGATAGGTAATAATAATATCCGCCCCGGCCCGTTTGATGGACGTGAGGGTCTCCAGGACAACCTCTTTTTCATCGATCCAGTTTTTGGCGGCTGCCGCCTTGACCATTGAATATTCGCCGCTCACGTTGTAAGCGGCAACGGGTACGGTCAATTCCCGGCGCAAGAGCGCGACGATGTCTAAATATGCCAATGCCGGTTTGACCATCACGATATCGGCGCCTTCACAAACATCTTGCCGCGCTTCTTTAAGGGCTTCACGCCCATTGGCAGGGTCCATCTGGTACGTCGCGCGGTCGCCGAACTTTGGAGGTGATCCGGACGCTTCCCTGAATGGTCCATAATAGGCGGAAGCGTATTTGACCGCGTAGGACAAAATGCCGACGTTGGATAAATTATTTTTGTCCAGGTTTTCCCGGATCGCCTGGACGCGGCCGTCCATCATATCTGACGGAGCGACGAAGTCAGCGCCGGCTTGCGCGTGCGCCAGTGCCATCTTGGCCAGCAGCGGAAGCGATTTGTCATTGTCGATGACGCCGCCTGTGACGACTCCGCAATGTCCGTGGCTCATGTAGGCGCACAGACATACGTCGGTTATTACCAGAAATTCCGGGAATTCTTTTTTAATTTTACGGATGACGGCAGGGATAACCGCGTCGGCGGCGTACGCCCGGCTGGCGCGGGTATCTTTGGCGGCCGGGATACCGAACAAAAGACACGCCTGGCCGCCGGCTTTACGGTAAACTTCAACGGCCTTGACCAGAAGGTCCGGCGAATACCGGAAGACCCCCGGCATCGAGACGATGGGTTCCTTCTTGTTGGTCCCTTCGACGACAAAAAAAGGCTGGATGAGATCGTCGGGCGTCAGCGTTGTCTCCCGGACGAGATTACGCAGCGTTGGCGACGCCCGCAGCCGGCGGTACCTGTTTCGTCTCTTATCTCTCATCTTGGTTTTCCCAACCACAATTCTACCACCCTACCGCGAAAAGGCAATTGTTGCCGCACGCGGCAATTTAGAAAGAAGTGGAAAGTATGACGTGGGTGGTCGCAAACTTTTCCTGTTTGGTCTTCGGCTTGATAATAATTTCGACATCCCGGTCCAAAGAATTCAACAATAGGGTTATGCCTTTGATGAACAGTGCAACAGGATTTCGTGCCCATCGTATGCTGGAAGTGGTAGTCAAGGGCATAACCCTATTCAACAATTCAAAAAGATGATCCAGAGAGAACATGCTGAGTTTGCCGTTCATAAGGCAGGAAACTTTGGGTTGAGGAATATCAAGTAATTCTGAAGCGGCTTTTTGGGTCAAACCACGATTTTTGATAATTTCTGCTACGCGGGACATAATCTGAGCGCGTGCCATAACTCTTTCAGGATGGGCAACCCCGATATCGACAAAAATATTATCACTTCCTCGATGGGCTTTTTCTTTATTCATGATTTGTTCACCTCATTTATAATTCCGGCCCCTCCGGCCCCTTTTAACGGCCTGGCAGTTGCCGGCTTTTGACCTCTCTGAACCTCAAAGAGCGCAAACCCCACATCCTGCCTTACTTCTTCAGGAAGCTCCTTAAGATTTTCCCTGGATGAGCCAATCCAACTTAATGGCTTTAATGCTTGTTCTTCGTTCATAATATGCCATATTTGGTATAATTGTGCAACTCCCTTTTGTCTGCATTATTTGCACTATTTTATTCGCCCTGTTCATATCCATGCACTTTCTTCAAAATACTCATGACCGTCGCGAGCCACTGTAACATACGGTCAGCCGCGGGTATCAACAAAAACTTTCTTTTTTGTTATCTGATTGTTAATCATAGGATTGTATAAAATGTTAGCGTCATGCAGAGGTTGACAAAATGTTCAAAATTTTCCAAAACATCGTACTCGTTCATCGGTTCCCCTATTCATTATTTGTTAACAGCAGTAAATCAACGACCCTGCGCCAAGAGCGCAGGGTCGTTGATTAGTCCCTTTTTTGTTGGTCGTTGAGTGGTTTTAATTCACCAGCCGCTTAGAGCTTTAATACGACGCATTAAGTTGTATCCAGCAAATCCAATAATGCCTTCGTAAATTTAGACATATTTCCTTTTTCTAAATATTCTTGTGAAACATCCAATTTGCCATCCGAATCATCGCCATACTTTTTCCAGACCCCATGAAGCAAACGAAAATCGCCTTCTTTTAAAGATTTCCGGTTCCGGATTAATAAATTCATAAACCGGTCATGACCATCTTCATTTTCTCCATCTTCCGCTTCCTCATCATAATTCTCATTGGAGCGATGCCCGCGGCTATCTTCGAAATATTCATGGCTCATACCTGGATTCAGACGGCAATGGATCGCTATAACGACACGGTCATTCTTGGCTTCAACCCGAATGCCCAGATCGTCTTCCCCGGCAAATTCATATTTCTTGATTTCCTCGATGACAGGTTGATCGGCATAAAAACCAAAGGCGATTGTCCACCAGTCATAACTTTCAGAATACATTACATCATAATATTTCTTCATCAGCGGTTCCCAACCGCCGGGTAAATCGTTCCAGTCGCCATGATAGATAAAACTCACTTTCCTCTGCGCAGGGTTTGCCCGGCTGGATAATTTGGCGACGGCCTGCCGTTGAGTCTTTTCCAAAGGTTTATCGATGGCATAAAACTCATAGGAGGTTGAACTGTGGTCGGGAGTAAACCCTTTACGTACACTGAATATTTTCATGGCCGCCTGCCTCTTTTTCTTGGATCATCCATTCCGGATAATCAAATCCAGCCAGCGTCCGGTCCTGCCCAACTGTTCACGTGGAGGCAGGACCGGATCAGGACAGCCGGGATCTCCCCCCATACCGTCCATGGCAAAAATACGGCATCCCCCACAACTCTCTTTGGCCAGACACTGGCCGCAGCAACTGTTCTTGAATATTTTTTGTGCTCGAAATGACCGGTATTTGCGCAAGGGCCTGGATTCATTCCACAATTTTCCAGGATTGGCTTCCATAATATTGCCGCCATAGGCCTGATCATGCACAAGTTGAGAGCAAGGATAAACAGAGCCATCTGCCGCAATAGCCATGATTCTATCTGCAGCCACACATCCCTTAAGGCCACACTCTGCGGATACCATCTGCGAAAGGTGACGCTGCACAAAACTTAAGGCGCAATCAACGCGAATACAAAGATGCGGATTATCGGCAAGAATTCTATGAAGAATATGGTGAAGCCCTTTTAACTGATGCGGCTCCGGCACTTCAGCTTTCCAACGCTTAATACTTTGGGGTGGTTTGTACCGAAGAAAAATAATGCGTTCAAATCCAATATCGCTTAACATGCCGACAAGTGGAATGAGGTTCTCCACGGCCGTTTTATTTAAAATGACACTGGCTCCGTGCCTGATCTGATATTTCTGAGTTTTAAGGAAATAATTATCCAACTGCTCTTTGTATCGTCCGCAATGGGTATTCAACAGTGCCTCATTCCAAATGCCAACTTGCAGATGACGGATAGATGGCAGAGTTTGATCCAGAATATCCATCGGAGTATTTAGTTTTGCGGTTGTCAGATGGACAACCAGGCCCCGCCGATCGGCATGGCGTACGAGCTGGGGCAAATCCTGACGGGCAAAAGGTTCGCCGCCCCCGATCGCCAGTTGAAACACCTTCCAGTCCGCTAGTTTGTCAATCAATCCTAAAGCCTCAGCCGTGTTCAATTCCTTACGCGAATGCGAAAGTCTTTCAGCGTAACAATCAGGACAATGCGCGTCACAACGATAGGTCACCGCCCAATGAACTGTTTCGGGAGCAGAGAGCCGGGGGGATTTAAATTGGGGATGGCCTATTTGATCAGTCATAGCTGGTGCCATCAAAGCACTTGGATCAACAAACTCAATCACTTTTAAATCCAGCAACTGGCGTAGTGCGTCGTTAAAAGAATGAATAACCCGGTCATTGTCTGAACTTTTGTGGCCCAAATAAATTAACACATCAGGAATGCGTTGCGGCCCGCTCTCAAGAAAATGCAAAAACCGGAATATATTTTTATCGACTTCAAGCGTACAGCCCTGATGATCGTCAAAAATAAGTCCTCCAAAATATTCCGGCCGTAAGCGGATTCCACGGGCGAGACGAATCGCCCGAGCATCATCGATAGTTTGGTTATTCATGTCTTTGCACTTTTCCAGGGAAACCCCATCCTCCAGGCGACGCTTTAAGGGTCCGATAGAATTTAAACGCGCAAGCATCCCCTTTTTCCCTGGCGCATTTGATTATCCCCATGGTTGATCTTGCTTTTTTTCATGCGGGTATCTCCTGAGGTTTTACCATCGATAGTTGATCTGTAAAAAACTTTTCCACGTCATCAAACTCAGAGGTCTGGCGGCAAGCCGGCAGGGAGTTAAGAAAATCTTTCCCATAACCTTTAGTCCTGATTCGTGGATCGAGAATCACGACGATCCCTTTATCGGTTTGCCGCCGTATAAGCCTGCCGAATCCCTGGCGCGTCATAATGACCGCCCGGGGGAGCAGATAATGGGTGAAGGCATTCTTGCCCAGGGCCTCCCATCGCTCCATTTTGGCCTCGGTAATGGGATCATCAGGGACGGCAAAGGGAAGTTTCCAGATGACCACACACTCCAGCGCCCGGCCCGGGACATCCACCCCCTGCCAGAACGTGCTTGTTCCTAACAGAACAGCATGCTCGTTTTTGCGGAATTTCTCAATCAATGAGTGCGGCGGCAGATCCCCTTGTTTCATTATGGATAAATGGGGAAACGCCCGCGTCAGCGCCAGCCCCACGCGGACCATGAGTTCGACCCTGGTAAATAAAATAAACATCCTTCCCTGCATTAAGGTAACAAGTCGTTTTGTCTCATCAAACGCTTTTGCGTAATATTCTGTGGACTCCTGGCGGCCCCCCGGATCCGGCATAGATTGAGGTAAATATAAAAGAACGTTTTTAGCATAATCAAATGGAGAATCCAGCAGCAATTCGCGGACTTGATCGTCCAATCCTAAACAACTTTTTAGTAAATCGAACCGGCCGTTCGCGGCAAGGGTGGCCGAGACAAAAATCGCAGGCTCAAAGCGCTCAAGGACTTTGTGTTTAAAGACCGTTGCTATCTCCAGCGGGGCTTTGTTGAGGGAACAGCGAGGGGCCCTTGATCTTTTCTCGATCTCCACCCAGTAGACACAATTGGATTCCTGGATATTTAAAATAATCTCGATCTGATTCGCCATCTCCTGAAATTTCTTGATCATCGCCAGCCATTCCTTTTCGTCTTCTTTGGACTGGACGTTTTTTAAAATATCCAGGAAGAACGCGATCATGTCATTGAGAGGGCCCTGTAAAGTATTGCGCACAAGTCCTTTTTGTCGAATTCTTGTTTTTTGCGATTCTATACCTAGTTTATCCAGGATTTCTGAAAAAAAGACATGAGCGGCTTCTCTTGTTTTGTCGGCCAGCTTCTTTCCTGTTTTAATATCATGTCTGGACAATCCGATACGTCTTAGAAGACCGCCTTCATTGGACGGGTTGTGCAGAGAATCCAAATGAAATTTCAGCAGGTCATTACTGATTTTATAACCCAAATATTCTGTAGCGACATTTTCCAGCGTATGGGCCTCGTCAAATATCACGGCGTCAAAATCCGGCAGGACTTTGCCGCCGGAGGCGATATGCGCGAAGAAGATGTGATGGTTGGTGACGAGAATATCGGCCTGTTCTATTTCTTTTCGCTGTTTATAATAAAAACATTCCTCAAAATAAGGACTTTTGCGCCGCATGCACAGATCGCTGTCGCGGTTAAATTGGCCCCATATCCCGGGACTCGGCTCAAAGGGTAAAACAGAAACAAGGCCGGTGGGAGTGGAGTTGATCCACTGACTAATCTTTCTTAATTCTTCGTTGTCTTTGGATGACGTAAAAAGTTCAGGGAGGCTGTTTTTGTGAAACCTTCTCTTGCATAAAAAATTCTGCGAGCCCAGGCAGAGGGCGTATTGAAAATCAATATTTAACAGCTTTTTCAATCGCGGGAGCTCTTTTTGCATAAGCTGCTCCTGGAGAGCTTTGGTAAAAGTGGAGACGGCGATTTTTTTGCCGGTCCGTTGAGACCATTCAATAGCCGGCAGAAGATAGGCCAGGGTTTTGCCAACGCCTGTCCCGGCCTCGATGACGGCATGGCGGTTGTTTTCAAAGGACTGCCTGATCTGCTCGGCCATCGCTATTTGCTGGGGGCGGGATTCAAAACCTTTGAGATGGCTTAGCTGAACATTCTTTGAGGGGCCGAACACACGAGAAAAAATATTCATAAATTTTAATGCCCTGTTCCATTCAATATCTCTTTGACATCATAGCCCAACATCCTATATGTCTTTAAACGCCGCTGATACATTCTGGTTAATACAGAAACGTTACGATCAACATAATCATAAATCCGGATGTCCTGCTTATCCTTGTGATACCGGTGAAGGCGTCCGGCATACTGAACAATCTTGCCTTTAAACGAACTCGGCATGGTCAGAAATAGTGTATCCAAACGCGGCGCATCAAATCCCTCTCCGATATATGATCCGGTCGCCAGGATAACCTTCCGGCAATCCTCAAGACTCTCTTTTATTCTTTCAAAAGCTTCCCGCCGCGCTTTCTGCCTGACTCCGCCATGCAGCCGGAATAAAACTTCAACTTTACTCTCCAACAACTTCGCTAAAATCTCTAAATGCTCGCGTCTTTCTGTCAGAATCAGCGGGAACCTTCCTTCCCCCAATGACTCAACAACGTCCTGAACGATTAGTTGATTCCTTGTCATATCTTCTATCATTCGGCTTGAGACATCCTGTATCTTAATATCGTCATTCCACGCATGTTCAAAGTCCGTGACACGCGGGATAACCCATGAAGCTGAAATATGCGCAGAGAGGTTTTTCTGTTTAATGCGGTGAGCAATCGGCCCGCACTGCATATGAATAATTGGCTGATGACCGTCCCGGCGATATGGTGTTGCGGTTAGCCCTAAAACATATTTTGCCTTTACCTGTGACAGAACCTTCTCAAATGAAACGGCACCCACGTGATGACATTCATCGACAATAACAAAACCGTACTCTGCGATGCGGTCGTCAACCCCATCAGCCAAATCCATACTTTGAAACATGGCGATATCGATAACCCCATTCGACTTATTCTTGCCGCCGCCGATCTGACCGATGTCCTTTTTGTCGATACCTAAAAATGAGGCAGTCTGCAAACGCCACTGATCCATCAACGGTTTTCGGTGCACAAGAATAAGTGCATTTGTTTTACGCTTGACGATAGATGCGATTGCTAACACTGTTTTCCCTGTTCCGGGCGGCGCGACAAAAACACCAACGTCCGACTCAAGAATGGCCTCTAACGCTTCTTCCTGTTCTTCATTGAGCGTGCCATCAAAAACAAAATCAACTTTTTTGCCTATGCCCCGTTTGTCCTCAACATTTATCCGGACGTTATACTCATCCAGCAAAGCCTTCATATCATCCAAGCACCCTCGAGGCAATGAAAGATAACCATCAACAATTTCCGCGCAACAAATAACCCGCGGTGTCGCATGAGTTGAAAAACGCATCTTCTGCTTTCTATAAAACTCCGGATTTTGAAACGCGGCCAGATGTTTGAGCTGATTGAACAACAGTGACGGGCCACTTCCGGTCTTAATGTAAATTCGATTAGCGAGAACAACATCCAATGCTTCTGGCAGTTCCCTGATGTCAGCTTTAAATCGTCGCTTACCGGATGGTAGACGCATCCATGGCTCATCATTTTCTTCAACCGGACTTTGGCGAACCGCGATAATTTGTCCGGTTCGTGAAGCCTCTTCAATAAAAGTTTCCACGTCCCGATGAGACATCTTCTTAACAGACGACAAAAAAGTCCATTGATCTGAATAAGGCACACCATGTGCATCGATAAAAAGACTGTTGCCGTTGACCATCGCTTCTTTTTGAAACGGCAAAGCAATCAGATTCCCGAATCCGCCTTTGGGCATCGTATCCTGATTCGGGAATAATCTGTCGTAACTTTTCATATCGATCTGATATCGCTTGGCCATAGTTTTAGTAATGATCGAAGTCCCTAAACGCCTGGCTAAAACCGCGGGAATCTCTTCACTAAAGAAAATCCAAACATGCCCTCCGTTTCCCGAACGAGATCGTTCAACCGCCGCGGGAATTTTTTCTTCGCTGCACGTCCTCATCATCGCCCGAATGTCATCCATCCAATGCTCTTTATCAAAATCAATCGCAAGAAAATAGCAATGCTCATTTTTCAACATTGGATAAATAGCCATGACTTGAGCGCCTGTCAAATGTTGTTTGATAGCGATCTCATCCGTTAGAAGAAATCCTTGATTGGGACATTCAGAACATTTGATGGCGGGCTTACGACATAAGACGCGATCCCATTCGTGCTTACAAACCGGGCTGTACCCACGCATGCCTGTGCGATTATTAATCCACAGCTTGGCATAAACATCCCCGCGGCCCCGGAAACAGGTTTTGAACAACGCAATTTTATCGTCTAAAAGCTGATTGTTATTGACCTTTTCCTTTCCAATGTCAAATCTCCGATGCCTGTTACTGACGGATTTTGGAGATTTGACATTTTGTTTGGCAGGGAGAAGGTCAATAACAGCAGTGGTTGGTTGAGGCGCGGTAATTTGCGGCCGGCAGGCTCCCTTCGGGAGGAGGGATTGCACGATTGGCAAGGCATTGATTCTTGAGGCCATTCAGGACGGCGATTTGCTCATCAATCTTTTTGATTTTGGTTTCCAGCGCAGTCCGTTGTTCCATATTTATTATTCAGTTTTGCCTTATTGAGAAGGTCTCTAGTGTACTGAGTCGGAAGTCTCTTTGCTTTTGAGTCGCCCGTCGATAAATGACTTTCGCGGACACGCTCGCTAAGCGGCCAAATGTCAAGAAGCGTTAGACTCACTACACTAGTACTTTGTCAGAAAAGTTTTTAATAGTTGATTCCTCTGAACCTTTGAGGAAATCAACTATTAAAAACAAAATTGACAAAGTACTAGCGCTACAATTTTATGCAGAGCTTCGGGGGGAAAAAGTGGCCGGTCGGCCACTTCTGTCTTTGTCCTTGAGTCCTTTGATTCGCTCTTTTGCAAATCGTTCTCGCCAGCCAAGCACTGTATTGACGGCGATTCCCGGTTTTCGAGCGATCGTTTTATTGCCCAAACCTTTCGCGGCCTGAAGAATGATTTTCGCCCGGCAAACATCTCGTTGCGCTGATTTGCTCTTCCGTACAACTGACTCAAGGGTTTTATACTCATTGTTTGTTAACTTGATCTTTATATTTGGTTTTAACAAGGCATCCTCACTCCTTTCGTTTGTGATTCTGCCTTATTATCCAACACATGCAAGAACGGTTCAAGAACTTTTGAAACAATCTAGTACTTTCTTTAAAATGCTCAATACCGTCGCGAGCCACTGTAACATACGGTCAGCCGCAGGTCTCGATGAAAATTGTGTCCCGAATGGCATACTCGTTGGGAGTTATTGCGTTTCCTGGCGCTGTCTTCTTAGTTCAAGCCGGATGGCCTTCAAGCGCCTGCTGGACGTGCGCAGCATGAATTCATGCATCTGGTGAAGCCATTCCAGTTTCTTTTGGGGTGATATTTTCATAAATCGTCGAAGACGCTGGTCGTGAGTTTCCCATTCAAAGATCATTTGTGCCGCCCCTGGAGTATTTTTATCCGTTTCAGGTCTTCAATGTCCAGCTTATCCACCGGCCGGTTGGACTTTTTCTTAAGTGCCATACCTCCCACCAAAACGTATTTTACTTTTTGTTTCTGAAATTCCCGAAAGATTTCCTCGTAGATGATCAATGTGTATCCCTCAATTCCTCAAAATCCGTGTAGCCGGCCTCGCGTAAAAAAGCGCTGGTCACGGCCCCGCGGCTTGAGATTTTCCAATACCGTGGAATAGCCCCGTACGCGGCCAGGAAGTTACGCGCCGTCGACGGGCTTGTAAAGACAACCTGGTCGATCTCTGCCTCCGGTACCGGTAGCGGGCGTTTGGCTGGCGGCGTGTTGTCGTAGACGGTTAATTCATCCACCCGGGCGCCCCGCCCGGTCAATTTTTGTTTTAAGTACGGGTTCGGCAGCGCCGAGCGCGGGAACAGGATCTTTCTGCCGCGCAGTTCCAGTTTCTCGGTCATCTCTTGAAAAAGCCCCTCGCTTGTTTCGACCCGGGCGACGAGTGAAACAGGAACACCTTCTTGCGCTAACGCCTTGGCCGTTGCCCGTCCGATGGCGACAAATGTTTTTTGAGTTAAATTTTCTACCCTGTATCCTTCCCCGGCCAGCAGCGCGAAAAAGTACTTCACACCGAATTTGCTGGTGAAAAGGATTATATCGTAACGGCCGAGATTTTTCAGCAACGTTTTTATTCGGCCGGCGGCCGGCGGCGCCGGCGTGATCTCGATCATCGGGAAAGGGATCACCTCGCCGTGCGCGCGGGACCGCTTCGGGTCGGTGCCGGTGTAAAGGATACGTTTGTACTGTCGCGTTGCAAGGCCTTCGTGGTAGAATTTGAGGGTTTCCCCGACGATGATCAAAACCGGCGGCTCCAGCGGATTTTCTTTGATCCTCTGTCGGACGTCTGCCAGCGTGCCGCTGACGATTTCTTCCCGCGGACAAGTCCCTTTTGAAATGACCATCACGGGCGTTTGCTTTGACCAGCGCTTTGCGTCAAGTGATTCGACAATTTTGTCGAGTTTAGTTAATCCCATCAAAAAAACTAACGTGTCAGCTTGTGGAATATCCAGGGGGATCGGATTTTGTTCGTCCTCGTCATGTTTGTAGCCGCTGATAAAGGCCACGGTCGCGGCCACACCGCGGGCGGTGAGCGGGATACCCAGCCGGGACGGGATCCCCACGGCGGAGCTGATCCCTGGAATTACTTCCACCTGGATGTGGTAGCCGCGCAGGTATTCGATCTCACCGGCGCCGCGCCCGAAAACCAATGGGTCGCCGCCTTTTAAGCGGACGACCGTCTTGCCGGCCGTCGCTTTTTGACGGATGAGCCGGTTGAGTTCTTCCTGCGGCATGGCGTGACTGCCTTTACGTTTGCCCGCGTAAATTTTCTCGGCATTTGGGGCGTGATCGAGAAGTTGTGCGGGAATAAGATAATCATAAAAAACGCAGCCGGCGGATTTAAGTGCCGCGACGCCTTTAATGGTGATTAATTCCGGATCACCAGGACCGGCGCCGACTAAAAAGACGCGGCCGTAACCGCGGCGCGCGTCGATCGCGGCAAAGAGTTCGCGTAGCGCTGTATCGGCGGCGCGGCCGACGATCACCAGCTGTCCTTGCAGCGGCGCCGCTTCCCACGGCATGATATTTTGAATATATTTTTCCAGGCCTAGGCGCTTGAGGGCCGCGGTGGCGACAACAAGGCCGTCGCAATAACCATCGCGCATTTTCTGGATGCGTTCTTCAATTGTCCCGCGAATGTCCACGGTTTCCAGTTTCGGATCGAGCGTTTTGATTTGGCTTTGGCGCAAGCTGCTGCTGGTGGCGACTTTTGATCCTGCCGGCAGCCGGTCGAAGGTCGTTTTCCCGATAAAGGCATCGGTTTCATCGAGGCTGCGGGTGAGGGCGAAAATGGCCAGCCCTTTGCGCAATGTCCGCGGAAGATCTTTGGCGCTGTGGACGGCCACGTCGATCTCGCCGGTCAACAGGGCGTCATCGAGGGTATCCGTAAAGAAATCATCGGCCGGGCTGGCGGTCAACGAAACGGTTTTATCTTTATCGCCCCGCGTGGAATACGTCTTGCGATCAAAGGAAACTTCAATTCCTTTTTTCTTAAGAAGCGCTTGCGCTTCATCTACCTGGACCAGCGCGAGTTTGCTGCCCCGTGAACCGGCCTTAATTTTCTGGATACAAGATGCCATAGGTTTAATAACCAAGAAACAAGGTACAAATAAAATTCAAATCCCAAGCACCAAACTACAAACAATTTACAAATTCCAATGACCAAAATTATCAAATCTGATGATAGTTAAAAATATTTGTCATTTGGATTTAGGTATTGTGTATTGTTTGTGATTTGGAATTTGTTTATTGGATATTCTTTGGTTATTGTTTCCTGGTAATTGGGATTTTATTTATACAGGTGCTCCAGTTCGATTTTAAGCGAATCCAGGCTCAAACAAACATCCCGGAAAAGAAATATCAGCGCGAGAATAAAGCAGGCGAGGCTTGCCGTGAAGAATATTTTGATGAGCGCGATCAGCTGGATGTTGAAGGCGAGCGTTGAGAACAGCATCAGCATGATGGAACTGACGAAGAACATGCTGACGGCGACCAGCCCGATGGCGGTCTGCAAAATACGGCAGCGCCGGTAAATGATATCGATCTGCGCGCGTATGCTGGGGGTCTCCTTGGCCGGGGCGGTTTTAAGCTCAGCGGTAAACGTACGGATACGGTCTATACTGCGGCCCAGGCGGTTGGTCATGGATAAAAGCACCAGCCCCAGTCCGGAAATAAAAATGCATGGCGCGATGGATGCCTGCAGACTTTGGATGAGATTTTCGGTTGGCATATCTTTTGTGTATAACCTAGAATTGCAAAATTGTCAATCTTTCACTGGAAGAAGCCTGCTTTAAATCCGAAGCACGAAATCCGAAATACGAAACAAATAAAAAATTCAAAATCTAAAATATAAAACAACCTGTTTTGATATTTGAATTTAAAGTTTTGGATTTGTTTCGTGCTTCGATATTCGGATTTCGAATTTTAATCTGTTTCTATCAATTTCTTAATTTCCGGCAGGGCTTTGCGGGCGGCGTCTTCTCCGCGCTTGATGAGTTCATCGACCTTGTAGAGTTCGAACCAGTTGATGCCAACCAGGTCCGGATGGATGATGACATCCGCCTGCTGGGCGCTTTGTTCCGCCAGCACGTATTCAGTGGCCTGAAGGGTGCGCACGATAATATCCGAGATATTGTGTTTGAACGGCCCCAATAACACGCGCAGGATGCGGAATCCCAGAAATCGAAACGGCGCCCTCCGGAAGGGTAATCGTTCTTTTTTGAGCTCAGTATCTTTTTCCAGGGCGAAACTCGCGGAGACGTCGTGGGGGGATTGCAGCACGTTGACGGCAATGATCTTTTTGATGTTCCGGCTGGTTAAAATGTTCGTCGGCAAGGGATTAAGGACACCCCCGTCGATGATCAAACGGTCTTTTTCGCGGATGGGTTCGATGACGCCGGGGATCGCGATGCTTTTGCGGATGGCGTTGACCAGTGAACCGGATTCCATAACAAGCTCTTCCCTGCGGATCAGATCATAGGCGATGATCTTCAGCGGTATCCGGGTGCTGTAAAATGTCCGGCCGCCGAAATTCTTGCGCAGCCAGTATTTGATGGCCCGCCCCCCCATGAGCCCCGAGATGGGGACAACCGGGTCAAAGAGCGCCCACAAATTCCTTTTCTTCTCAAAATCCCGGGCGATCTTCTCGATCTCGGCCGCGTCTTTACCGATCGCCCAAAGGCTGGCAATGATGGCTCCCATGCTGCTGCCCACAATAATATCGACGGGGATGTGCTCTTTCTCCAGGACGCGCAAGACCCCGATATGGGCGAGACCTAAGGCCGCCCCTCCCCCCAACGCTAACCCGACCGAAACTCCTCCGATTTCCCGCGCGATGCGGGTGATGGTTTTGGTGTATTCGCTGTGCGGTTCCGATTGGAGAAAAGATAAATGCTGTGAACCCTCGCGTTGCGTAAGTTCCGATGGCTGCAAGGTCGGCAGCGCGGCGTAAACATGATAGTCGAGGTGTTTGTTGATCTCTTCGAACGACAGATAGATCTTTTCCTCAACGGCCCGGACGATGACCCTGGTTTGCTCCTCGCGGAATTTATCCTGCAGGGCGGTTTCTAACCGGTCAATGACTTTGCGGATAGATTCCATGTCTCTGGTCCGGTCGCAGGTGATCAGGTGCACCGAATCCGATTGGGTCAGCGTTTCTAAAACGATATCGTCCATTTCATTGGGCAGATCGACCACCACGTAATGGTAATCGCCGACAAAGGCGCTGACAAAAAGACCGATGTGTTTTTTAAGGGCCGTGTCCTTGGGGTCAAAGGAAACGTTAAGAAGATCAACGGGCAGATCCTTTTTGATGACATGGTCGAGGATTTTCCCGTGGTCATCGATGATCTGCGCGAGGCCGATCGGCGGGCTCTTCCAGCGGCCAAAGGCTCCTCCCCCGCGGGGGACCTCTGGCTGCGGGGAGGGAGAACTTCCCGCGCTTTGCGCGTTACCTTCCTTCCGGTCAGGGTGGATATTAATGAAGATAACGTTCTTGCCGGTCTCTTTGCGGATGCTCAGCGCCAGGTTAATGGCGTAGGTCGAAGAGCCCGTGCCGGTGACAGGGCTGTACACGGCGATGACCGTGCTTTCAAAGACGGACCCGGTCGTGTCATGGATCTTCCGGCGGATGCGCCGCGAAAGGCTTTGGCTCAAGCGCAATCCCAGCTGCGGGATGGAGTTGAGGATCTCATGAAAGTCCGCCTTCGATATCTTAAGGACGATCGAGTCATTGAGGGCCTCGAAATTCATCGAATGGTTTTCGCCGGTCAGGATTGAAACGATCCCGAAGTGCATGCCGCGGTGGATGAAATCAATGTCTTCTTTTTTGGCGCGCAGGCTGCTGCTGTAGGCCAGCAGGCGTCCGGAGATCAGGCAGTAGAAAAAATCCGGCGGCCCCCCCTGCGGGCAGACGATGTCGCCTTTTTTGTATTCGACGATGACGGCCTTGCGGGCGATGTGGTGGAGCTCCATCCAGCTTAATCCCGTGAAAATGGGGATCTGGCGTACCAGGTGGAAGCGGTTGATGAGAGAAGACAAGTTGTTCATGATTGGTAAATGGTTAATGGTAAATGGTTATTGGTTAATGGATTCTTTGACTATTAACCATTTACTATGTACCATTAACCATTAACTCACCGGTTCGGCTTAAGCACCTCATCGATGGCCAGGAGGATATCCTCCACGTTTTGATATTTGACGAAACGGACGAATTCGATCCCTTCTTTTTTGATCATTGATTGCGCGACAATGGCCTTCTCCGGAGTATCTTCCGTGTAGAGGATGAACTTGACGTCCTGCGTCTTGGGCATTTTTTTTAATTTCGTAATGACCGCGTCCCCGGGGATATCGCCTAACGCGAAGCTGATCACCGCCACTTCGGGAACGATCGTGAAGATGTGTTCGATGGCCTCCGTTCCGCTGCGCACCAGGTGAACGACATATCCGGCGCTTAAGAGCGCCGCGCCGATTTTGTTGCATGTCGCCGTGTCGGTCTCGGCAACGCAGATATTGGCCGGCTGGTTGGTGTCACGAATTTTCGCGGTCCTGGCGGCACCGGCGGATCGTTTTTCGATGATCCGCCGGACTTCCGCCAAAAGGTCGTCGATCTCGAAAGGTTTGGCCATAAATCCGTCAACGTCCATCCCTTTGAAAAATTCCTCCATGTTCGCGCGGGCTGTCAGGATCAAAATTGGATACTTGGGCTGGCTCCACGCGTCGCAGATTTTTTGGTAAAATTCCACGCCGCCCATCACGGGCATGTTCATGTCCAGGATGATCAGGTCGGGGTTTGCCGATTCAAGTTTTTCCAGGCCATCCTTCCCGTTATCCGCCGTGGTGACGTTGTACCCTTTTGTTCCCAATACGACTTTTACCAGTTGCTGCAGGTTGATCTCGTCATCGATCAAGAGTATCTTTTTTTGTTCGTCCATTATCGAGCTCCTTGTTTTTTAGAATTCGAAGCACGAAATTCGAAATCCGAAACAATATCTAAATTCTAAACGCTCAGTTTAGGATATTAGAATTTAGAATTTTAGGTTTGTTTCGTGCTTCGTGCTTCGAATTTCGTGTTTATATGTCTTTATGTCCGAAACGGCATCCGGCGTTCCTGTATGGGCAAAACGAAACTGAAGGTCGTTCCCTTGCCCAGAGTTGATTCCACCGCGATCTTTCCTCCATGCCGGAGAATGATCTCTTTACAAATGGCCAGCCCGAGCCCCGTGCCGCCTTTTTCATTCTTTTCCGCGGATTCGAGCTGCTGGAACTTTTGGAAAAGTTTTGGGAAATCCTGCTCGGCGATGCCCTTGCCCGTATCGGTGATGTTGACGATGATATGGTTGTTGGCGGGTTTGTTTTCGGTTTTGATGGTAATACCGCCGTGTTGTGTGAATTTGATCGCGTTACTGACAAGATTGTTTAACACTTGAATGATGCGATCCTTGTCAAAAGGTACCTGGGACAGATCTTTGTCCAACTCGGCCTTAAGATATAATCCCCGGCTTTTGGCAACGTCTTGCTGGGCGTAAACGACTTCGTCAATGACCTCATTGATCCCCTGGATCTTGAAGTCCATTTGCATCTTTCCGGACTCGATCTTGGTCAGATCCAGGATGTCGGAGACCAGCCGCTGGAGATGCTCCACGCTTTTCTGCGCGCGGCCCAGGACTTCCTCCTGTTCGTGGTTGATCTCGCCGGCCATCCGCTTGCAGACCAGGTCGATCGCGATCTTGATGGAGGCCAGCGGTGTACGCAGTTCATGTGATACGGTCGAGGTGAACTCCCTCTGCAGCTTGTACATGTCGACAAGTTTTTTATTGGAGATCTCCAGTTCATCCTGACGCCGTTTGGTCTCCGCGAACAATCCCTTGTTTTCCTCGACCAGGTCATAATGGGCGATCGCCTGGCGTACCGTGGCCAGCAGTTCCGTCGTTTTCCAGGGCTTGCTGATAAAGCGGTAGATCTCCCCCTGGTTGATGGCCTCTTCCACCATGGGAAAATCGGCATAGCCGGTAAAAAGGATACGGACGACATCCGGGTGATTCATCTTGACCTCTTGCAGGAATTTTACGCCCAGCATGACCGGCATGCGGTGATCACAGATAACGACTTTGATGTTTTCCTGGTTGAGTATTTTGCGGGCGTGTTCGATGTCTATTGTCGCCGCAACGCCGTAATGTTCCTTGATGAACAGCCGCTGAATACCGTCAATAATGCTTTCTTCGTCATCGACAAACAATGCCTGGTTTTCCTTGTTCACGAGCCTTTTCCCTTTTCTTTGTTGATCGGCAGCATGACGGTAAAGGTCGCCCCTTCCCCGATCTTCGACTGCACGGTCATACGTCCGTTATGTTTTTTGATGATCTCATAGCTGATGCTTAACCCCAGGCCCGTCCCCTGGCCAGTGGGTTTTGTCGTAAAGAACGGGTCGAATATTTTATTCAAAATTTCCGGAGGGATCCCCTTGCCGGTATCGCGCACGTCGACGCACACGAATCCGTCCTGCGTGTAGGTCTTGATCGCGATGGTGCCCGACCCTTCAATGGCGTGCAGGGCGTTGACGATCAGATTGATGAACACCTGTCCCAGCCGCTGGGGGCTGCACTCGATGATCGGCGTGTCGCCGTATTTTTTTTCCAGCTTGGCCTTGTATTTGATTTCGTTCTGGACGATCGTGAGGATACTTTCAATGACCTCTTCGATCTTGACGCGTTCCAGTATGTTCTTATCCTCGCGCGAGAAGGCACGCAAGTCCGTGACTATTTTCTGGATGCGGTCGATACCGTTACGGTTATGCTGTAATAACTTGCTCGTGTCGCCGATGATATAATCCATGTTGATCTCTTCCTTAAGTTTGTTTATTTCTTCAACGATGGATTTCGCTTTTGTCAAATCTTCCTGCTCAACGCTTTCCTTGAGATGGTCAGCCATCTTGAGGACTTTGGCATAATCGGCTATGTATTGCTCCAGTATTTCCATGTTACTGCTGATAAATCCCACGGGATTGTTGATCTCGTGCGCCACCCCGGCGGCCAGCTGGCCGACAGAGGCCAGTTTCTCCGACTGCACAAGCTGGTTTTGCGTGGTTTTGAGCGCCTCATAGGTGGTGCTGAGGTCCTGGAATGTCTGGCGCAGGATCCTTTCCTTGTCGGCAACTTCTTTATACGCTTCACGCAGCTCATTCTCCCGGGTTTTGCGTTCGGTGATGTCGCGAATTGTGACGATGATGATGTTTTCCATGGCGGTTTTGACGGTCCCTAGACTGATCTCAATCGGAATTTCCCTGCCGTCTTTGGTCATGCCGAAAAGGTTTCCCCCCTCCCCCATGGGCCTGGTCCTGGCCTCTTTGGAAAAATCCTGACACTGCCGGACATGCCGGGATTTCAGATGCTCCGGCAGGAAGATTTCCGAAGTTTGCCCCAGCAATTCCGCGCGGTTGTAGCCGAACATTTTTTCGGCCTGTGTATTGACGAGTGTTATTTCCCGTTTGTCGTTGACGATGAGCAGCGCGTCCGGAGCGCCTTCGAGAATTGCTTCGAGTTTTTTTTGGGAAGATTTGCGTTCGGTGATGTCGCGGATAAAGGCGTTAAATTGCCGTTCTTCATTGGTGACGGTAGACCAAACGGTGATTTCAACGGGAAACTCATGGCCTTCACGGTGCAACGCGGGCAGTTCCAGCGTTTTCCCGATGATCGGCCCCTCACCGGTTTCCAGGAAATGCTTTAATCCTTTGAGATGGGCTTCACGGTATTGAGGAGGGATGATCGTCTTTTCCAGCGATTTTCCAAGGGCCTGCGCACGCGTCCACCCGAATACGCGCTCTGCCGCCTGATTCCAGTCTCTGAGGACCCCTTGCTGGTCCATGGAAACAAAGGCGTCATTCGCGGTCGCGATAATGCTTTCAAAGTATGTTTTCGAGACAGTCGTTTTCCGCAGATCTTCGGTCATGGCATTAAAGGCCTTGGCCACTTGCCCGAATTCATCTTTTGAGTTAATGGCAACTCTTGTTTGAAAATCGCCCCGGGCCACTTTTTCAACCGCCTCCGCGATGGTTACTAAGGGCGTTGTCAGCTTGCGGGAGGCGAGCATGGACAAGATGATAACAATCAAAGCAACTATTAATCCGCCGGCAAACGTAATGACCCTTAGCCGTTCGACGGCGGCAAAGGCCATGTCCGTGTTCGAAAGGACAAACCCAAACCAGCCCAGGTCTGGAAAATCAGTATGCCCTCTCGCGTAATCATAGCCGATTAAAGATTCCACGCCATGTTCATTCTTTTCGATCAGATAACCTTCATGTTTCTGGCTGGCCAACAAGGCCGACCGCAGGCCTTCTTTAATGAGGTTAACCTTAAAAACATCATTTTGCTCAAATTCAGGCGCGGCAATAACAAGCCCGTCATTGCGCGCCAACATAAAATGGTTGCCCTTGTTCCCTCCTTTTTCTTCTTCCGCGGATAACCGCGTATCCCTCGAGAGCGTCTGTGCCTTCCATCCGGCCAGAAGGACCCCCAAGACCTTGTCTTTCTCGAACTCCGCTTTAATGGGAAAAGAAAAGGTTATCTCCCAGGCCTTGCTTATGTCGCTGTAATGGACATCGCTTGACTGGGCCTTGTCCGTTTTTGTATAATTAAAAAACTCTGTGCCCCTGAAGTCTTTTTCCAGCATCTCTGGCAGGGTTGAGGCGACAACCACGCCTTTGGGATTTATAACGCTAATGTGGGTAAAATCCCGGGTTTCTTTGCTTATGTCCATTAAAAACGATTGTATCGTCGCGTCCATGTCGCCGGTGAAAACCTCCTGCATAATGGACATCTGTGACCAGTGTTTGACAGTCTTATAAACATCCCCAAAGTTCTGTTCGGCGTTCTCTATCCGCGCGCGGGCCAACTGTTGAAAAGTTGAGCCTAAATTCTTTTTTATCGCCTGCTGGCCATTTTCATACGCGAATTTCCCCATGCCCATCAAGGGGACCAGAGAAAGGCACAGGAATAACAGGGTATTTTTAGTCCTGATTTTCATTTTTTATTCCGTCGCGAGTTTATATCCGTTTTCTCCGGGGAGCTTGCCGTCGACCTTTAAAATCTTCACGCTGTCATCCGCGTAAGAGGCATCGATATACCCCACGGCATTGGGGACCTGCCGTACAAATGTTTTAAGCGATTGGTCGGAGGTAAAAATCTTGGGAAATGATGTAATGTCCCCTTGATAAATTTTGGTCAACCAGAATTTTTTCAGTTCATTTTCATCCATTTTATAGACCATTTTGAGGACCGCTTCTTTCACCGCGGATTGGGACCCCCGCCCAACGATGTAGATCTGCTTTCCGTCATCCCAGAGTTTTTTTTCTATTTTAAAGATTCGAACCAGGTCGTTAAAGGAAACATCCTCGATAGCATTAGCCTTGTTGACGATGATGGCGATCTCCCCGCCGTAACCCGGCCTTGCCCACGCGAAAAATATGCTCAACAATATTAAAATGATATATTTTTTCATCTTGCTCCCCTGCCATTAAAACGCGAACGATGACTGGATGGCCGCCTCGTTGTTTTTGGAATTGTCCTTGTCGCTATGACGATATTCGAGCTTGATCGCGTTAAACGCCGTCACTTCATAGCGGATGCCCAGCGTATGCGACGTTTCATCCTCAACCAACCCTTCATAAAAAGGGTCCCGGTCGGAAATGTTCAGCAAGTCAAAGCGGACATAGGGTTTGTATTTGCCCATCTTGTAAGCCAGTTGCCCGTAACCGCCGACGGTTTCATCTCTCATGCCGGTCGCGTGGTTAAAGTGATTTATGAACTGCCCTTCCAGAATAGCTTCAAACGGATCCTTGAGATAGAAGAGGTGGGCCCCTGACAGGTTTTCGTCGATCTCGGCCCCGCGGTTGGCGGTGCCCGCCCTTGCGGGTATAGTATCATGCAGATAATTAACGCCGAACCCCAGGCCTTCAACGGCGGCAGGCTTGTAGGTCAACATACCCCCGGCCATTTTACTGTCATTGTCATCCTGGACCAGTTGCACCTCATGGGCGATTTTTCCGCGGCCGTTGGCCAGATCTGAAACGTAGCTTAATGTCCCGCCCGGCATGTCCAGGGTGCCGCTGAATTCCAGGCCGACAAAGTGCGTCGGCAAAATACCGCCGTCATCTTCAAAACGGTAAATAGCGGGCCTGTCGGTTGTCGTCTCCAGCCATCTCCCGTGATGAAAGGTCTGGTTCCAGTACCCCATCGCCGTATGCCCCCGTCCGATCGACACATTAAATTTATCATTGGCCGCGTATTTGAGCAAAACACGCTCAACATCCAGCTCATTGACCCCATCCGCCTCGAGCTCAAAGGTCGTTTCATTCAAAAATGAAATTTTGTCGCGGATTTGAGAAGTAATAAATAAATCCACACCCCCAACGGTAAAGTGATTCGTGTCGCCGGAAGTGCCATCAGAAAAATCAGACCGAGAATAATCGTACTGCACGTGGCCAAACCCGCGCAGGGTCAATTTTGGGGCAGAGGTCTTTTCTTCTTCGTTGCTCGCTTCTGTGACGGCGGGTTCGGGGGTGGTGGCGGCCGTCTGCAACTGTCCCCTCATTTCGTTAACGATCCGGGTGAGATCTTCGACCTTTTTTTCAAGCTCGCGGATGCGCTCGTTGTCATCACAATAACCCAAGAGAGGACTTCCCAGGAATAACAAAAATACGAAGATAATAAACGTCCTGTTTTTGACCATTTTCAGATCTCCTTCTCTTGTCGCGTGTAATCCATCTGGATGGGCAGCATGACGGTAAAGGTCGCCCCTTCCCCTGCCTTTGACCGCACCGTTATGTCCCCGCCATGTTTTTTGACGATCTCATAACTGACGCTTAACCCCAGGCCGGTCCCCTGCCCCACGGGTTTTGTCGTAAAGAACGGGTCGAATATTTTATTCAAAATTTCCGGAGGAATCCCCTTGCCGGTATCGCGCACGTCGACGCACACGAATCCGTCCTGCGTGTAGGTCTTGATCGCGATGGTGCCGGTCCCTTCAATGGCGTGCAGTGCGTTGACGATCAGATTGATGAACACCTGTCCCAGCCGCCGGGGGCTGCACTCGATGAGCGGCGTGTCGCCGTAATCTTTTTCCAGCTCGGCCTTGTATTTGATCTCGCTGTGGACGATCGCGAGGATGCCCTCGATGACATCTTCGATCTTGACATGTTCCATCTCATTTTTGTCTTCCCGGGCGAAGGTGCGCAGGTCCATGACAATCTTCTGGATACGCCCGATCCCTTTGCGGTTGTGCTCCAGCAATTTGGGAGTGTCGCTGATGATATAATCCAGGTTAATCTCTTTTTTCGTTTTGGTAATTTCTTCAGCGACGGTTTTTGCTTCCGCCAAATCCCCCTGGATAACACTTTCCTTGAGATGGTCCGTCATTTTCAGGATTTTGGCATAATCGGCTATGTATTGCTCCAGTATTTCCATGTTATTGTTGATGAACCCAACCGGGTTATTGATCTCGTGCGCGACTCCGGCGGCCAGGTGTCCGATAGAGGCCAGTTTCTCGGACTGGACGAGCTGGTTCTGCGTCTCCTTAAGTCTGTCATGGGTATTGTTGAGATCATTGAACGTCTGGCGAAGGGCTTTTTCTCTTTCCGCGAGTTCTTTATGCGCGTTGGTCAACTCATCCTCCTTCGCTTTGCGCTGTGTGACGTCGCGGACGAAAGCGTGGAATTGGTGTTTCTCGTCGACGCGCGTGCACCAGATGGTGATTTCGATGGGGAACTCATGGCCGTCACGGTGCAGCGCGGAAAGTTCCAGTGTCTTTTCGAGCACCACGCTTTCGCCGGTAACAAGGAAATGTTTCAGCCCTGCCGTGTGTCTCGCGCGGTATTGCTCGGGGATGATTATTCCCGTGAGTTGTTTCCCGATGACCTCCCGGCGGGGCCATCCGAAGATGCGTTCCGCCGCGGGGTTCCATTCCACGATGGAATTGTTCTCATCAATGGAGACGAAGATGTCGTTCGAGGTTGTGAGGATGCTTTCAAAGTAGCTTTTGGAGACGGACGTTTCCCTGAGATTTTCAATCAATTCATGAAAACTTCGCGCGAAGTCTCCGATCTCGTTTTTCAGTCCCCGGAGTCCAGGGCCGATGTCGAAATTCGGGTCCCGGGGTGAGAATTTTTTTATGCGGTCCAGCGCGGTTTTTAAAGGGGTGGTAACGTTATGGAACATGTAGATCCCCGCGGCGATGACAAGAGCAGACCCGAGCGTGACTAAAACCGGCGCCAGAGCGATAAGGGTATCGGTGGATATCAATCCCACGAATTCGAAATATTCAACGGCGGCGTGAACCGTCATGCCGGAAAAAAGTCCGCATCCCAGGAAGATCAGCCCTCTTCGCAATAGCCGGGACCCTGATGCCAGAAGAAAAATAATGAAGGTCATTATGCCCGCGGTCGCCACCGCGACAAGGTTCAAAATGGCGGAGCGGACTTTTTCCCTGACGCTCCCCGAATATATTATCAGTTCCTGCGCGATATAGTCCCCGACCTCTTTGAGGGCGTCGATTTTCTCTGTGGCCATCTTGAACCAGAACGAAGGGTCCACGTCCCACGGCCCTTGCGCGTTTCTAAAGGCGAGGCCCCGCATCTTCTCAATTTCGTCCATAAACGGTCTTCGCATTTTGCGGGAGTAATAATCCTTCTGGCCGGGGGACGCGTAGGACAGAAAATTCTCGACGAAGATGTCCTGGGCGGTTGCCGCCGCCTGGGCCGTCCGGAGACCCCACGGATCGGAGGTGTTTTTGATGAAAAGGCTGTAGAGTGCCGCCCGTTCCAGGCCGGCGTTTTCCTTGACATAGAGCAGGTTCAGGTAAGCGGTCAGGGATGGAAAGAATTCGCTCTTTGTCATCAAGGGCGGGATGCGGGAAATGATCCGCAGGAGGGAATCGTTCAGCCGCGAGTAGTAGTCAAGGGTTTGTCGCGCGGAAAAATTCGCGGTATCGACCGACTGTCTTACGCCTTCGAGGCCGGCCATGTTCTTCCACACGGTGTTGATGGCCCCGGTCAATTCAGCGTCGGCAATCGCTTTCTTGTTCCGGGACAGGTAATCCGTCATTTCCCCGGCCGCCGTGTCCGTTTTACCTCTTTGCTTTTTCAGTTCCGCGTGGAGGACGTCGCCCCCCCCCGCCACGAAACCGACGGATTTCCCTCTTTCGGATTGTAATTCATGTATCAGGGAACCCGTCTTGACGGCGAATTCACATAATTGCCGCAGGGAAGCCGCCTGGCGCGCGATGTGGATCTGTCCCGCGATGATATAGGCCAGGAACAAAAACAGCCCGATCAGGGGGATCGCGGACACCATGATAAATTTGCGGAGTGTTTTCATCGGGAAGAAACGGAAAACCTTTCAGGTTTGTTTGACGATATCATTTTCCAGCCATTCGTATTCTTTTGCCAAAAGTTTGTTGGCGACGCCAAGCGTCTGGCGGTCATGGTTGTTGTGGCTGCTGCGAAAGAGTCCCTCAACCCGCTCTTGTGCCGTGCGGCAGTAGAGATCGGCCAGATCAAAGGCATTATCTTGTTGCGGTTTGTTCTTGATCAGATAGCCGGCCCAGGCGCAACACGCGGCCATGACAAAAAGTTCGACGCCAATGTCAACGACGCGGTTCAAAATGGCTTGTTTGGATTCCAGTTTCTTTTGATGGCGGAGCATCGCGTGGAAGATCGTCCGGGCCAGGCGCCGGCTTGTTCGCTGGATATAAGCGTTGTGCGGGTTCAGCCGCGCGTCCATCTCCGGCAGGCGCGTTTCGAAAGGCATCCAGGTCCGCGGATACCAGAGGAAATAATAGCGCGACGCGTGAAATGCCGCGGTCAGTTTCTCTGTAACGGATGTTTTGGGGCTTAAGAACGCTTTAATTTTATCCAGATGCGGGTCGAGAGCCTCACGGGCGATAAAAAGGCGCATGATCTCGGAGGTCCCCTCGATGATCAGGTTAATGCGCACGTCACGCAAAACCCGCTCGACGGGCCAGTCGTGCTGGCCCCTGGCTTTGAGCGACGCTTGTGTTTCGTAACCCTGCCCGCCGCGGATCTGCAGTGTTTCATCGGCGATCCGCCAGCTGTGGCGGGTGCAGAAATATTTGGCGATCGCCGCTTCAAGGCGGATGTCCTTGTCCTTGTCATCGGCCATCGCGCAGGTCAGCCAGCCAAGCGCGTCTTGCGCGAAGGTATGGCTGGCGATGTACCCGAGCTTGAGGGCAATGCTTTCATGCTCACCGATACTCGTCCCCCATTGCCGGCGCTCCAGCGACCACTGGCGGACCACCCCCAGGCACCACTTGCTGATGCCCGTCGAGGCCGCCGGAAGCGTGAGCCGCCCGGTGTTAAGGGTCATCAGGGCCAGCTTGAGGCCCTCCCCTTCGCCCAGGATGATATTTTCCTTCGGGACTTTGACGTTGGTAAAGCGCAGCAGGCCGTTCTGGATGCCGCGCAGGCCCATGAACATGCAGCGGTGGACGGTTTCGAATCCGGGCGTATCGGTCTCCACGATAAAGGCGGTGATCTGTTTGTGGTCTTTCCCGTGGACGATCTTCGGCGGCGTGACCGCCATCACGACGATCACTTTGGCGATGGGGCCGTTGGTGCACCAGAGTTTCTCGCCGTTGATGAGAAAATGTTTGCCGTCTTCAGTCGGGGTGGCGGTGGTGGTCATCCGTCGGGGGTCGGAACCGGCCTGCGCCTCGGTCAAGGCGAACGCCGAAATGGCGCCTTTGGCGAACATCGGGAGATATTTGGCCTTTTGTTCTTCGGTACCGAACAATTTCAGGGGCTGAGGGACTCCGATACTCTGGTGGGCCGAGAGCAAAACGGCGGTCGAACCGCAGTAGCTGGCCGCCAGATGGATCGCGCGGCTATAATTGACCTGGCTCATCTCCAGCCCGCCGTATTTTTTCGGGATCTTGATGGCAAACGCGCCTAAATCCGCGAGGCCTTTTATAACACTGTCCGGGATGATGCCGGTCTGGTCGACGGCGTTGGGGTCCAGGCTGCTTTTCAGAAAGGCTTCGAGTTTTTGAAGAAAGGCGTCGCCCTTGCGTTTGTCTTCATCCGGCTGGGCCGGAAACGGATGGATGAGCGGCCAGTCCACTTTGCCGTGGAAGATCTGCAGCGCGAAACTGGGATGTTTCCATTCCGTCTCGCGCGACTGTTCGGCGAATTCCAGAGAAGCTTTCTTTTCTTCGCTGATATTTTTGTCGTAAAGACTCATTGGGCCTTAAGCACGAAATCCGATCGATATTCGATCTTCGAATTCACAAGTCCTTCTTTCCAGGGAGTTTATACAAGCAATTGTAGTATAAATATAATAGGTTCTAAATGCAACGACAGGATTGGATTTTTATTCGTTCTCATTCGGCCCGGAATTATTCAAGGAGTTAACAACACTAACGTTTCGACATGCCGCGTTTTTGGGAAAAAGTCGAACGGCATGATTTTTTCAACCTTCCAGCCGTGGTCAATAAATCCGTTCAGATCCCGGGCCAGCGCTTGCGGATTGCAGGAAAGATAAAATAGATGCGTGAATCCCTTTGCATGGACCATCGTATCAAGGGCCTGCGGGCTTAATCCGGCGCGCGGCGGGTCAATGATGGCCACTTTCGGGATCGTGGAATTGTCCCGCGCCAGCAGAGGCGGCAAGACCTCCTCCATGCGTCCGGCCATGATCTCCATATGCGTCAGACGATTGTATCCAACATTGTGTTGCGCAAGTTTGATCGACGGCAGGCTTTCCTCGATCAGGACGGCTTTGCGGGTTTGCCGGGTGAGCGCCAGACTGAAAAGTCCAACGCCCGCGTAAAGGTCATACAGGACGGGTTTTATTTGCCAGCAATCAAAAGCGGAGATGCGTTCAAAGAGTTTCGGCAGGATCGAGAGATTGGCCTGAAAGAATGTGTCGAGGGAATAAAATATTTTCTTTCCGTCGAGGAGCGTCCATAAATAATCGTCGGGATTCAAGCGGCACGAACGCTTGCCGATCCCGCCCCAGAGGACTTTCGCGTCATCCCCGGTCCGGATCACGATGTTGGCCCGGCGGTAATTCGGCACCGGGTTTTGTTCAAGCCGTTTTTTTAACTCCGGGATGAATCCGGAAATGGATTTTTCGGCGATCGAACAGCCTTCCACGGCGGCAATGCCGCGGCCGGATCCCGGCGTAAATCCTAGCAGGATCCGTTCATCCCGTGTGCGGATAAATTTTAAATCGAGGCGGTTGCGGTAATGATAAGGCTTGGGCGAGGCCACGATCTGTTCGAAGAGGCCGTTCGTAACGCGGGGATTTTTTTGGAGCAGATCTTTGACAAACGCGTCTTTGCGTTCCAGTTCTTTTTCGTACGGGATATCCTGATACGCGCATCCCCCGCATTCCCCGAAGGCCGGGCATAAAGGCTGAATGTTCATTGATGCCATAATACCCGCGCCATCAGGAGAGCCACCATGATCCGGTAGACCCCAAAGGGCGTAAAATCAAAACGGCCGATAAAACGGATAAACCAGCGGACCGCCAAAACCGCCACGGCCCACGACACCGCAAAGCCGGTCAGCAATATCATCCATTGCCCGGGCGCGATGGGCGCGTCGGTTTTCAGCAGATCCAGTACCGTCGCCGCCAGCATGGTCGGTATGGCTAATAAAAATGAGAACTCGACGATGGTTTTACGGCCCACCCCGCAACACAGGCCGCTGATAATCGTGGCCGCCGAGCGGGACACGCCGGGGATGACCGCCAGGGATTGCGCGGCGCCGATCATAAACGCGTGCGCAAAGCGGATCTGTCTGATTTCATTTACTGTCGCCGGACGAGATTTTAAAAAGCGTTCAAAGACAATCAGCAGCACCCCGCCAATGCCCAGCGCTGCCACCGGGATCCACACGTGAGCCAATAAGACATGTTTGATGATTTTATACAAAACCAGGCCGATCATCGCGGTCGGCAGAAACGCCGTCATGATCCGGGCGGCGATTTCCCTGTCCAGCAAAAATACGCGTCCATACATCCCCGCCACCGCCGAGATCGCCCCCAGTTGAATGGCGATCTCAAACGTTTTTAAAAACGGTGTCGGCTCAAGCCCCATGAGATGAGAGGCGATCATCATATGGCCCGTTGAGGAAATGGGCAAGAATTCGCTTACCCCTTCCACAATCCCTAAAATAACCGCGTGTATCCAATCCATTTTTTATTCCACATTCACTTGGGGCTCCCCGGGGGGCCTTTGGATATTTCTCATCGTATCCGGAAGGAATTCATGATGCGCTCCGCTTCCGCTAAATGTCGTTCATATCCGGAGGAGATCGCCGTGTACGTGATCTGGTACGCGGTCGTTCCCGCCAGTGTCCAGCGGCATTGGTACTGAAAGTTGCCGTCAGGCCCTTTGCCGATGAAAATGAATTGATGCGCCGGGCGATGGTCGATCGATATCCTCGTCGAACCCAATATTTCCAGGTTGGTCCCGAAAACGGCATTCATTTGGCCGATCGCGGTTTCGGTATATTTCTCGAGGGTCATGGGTTTTTGCGAAATATCCCGGACGACAATGTTGACGTTCTCCCTGAAAATATCCAGCGCGTTCTCTTTCGGTGAATAAAAGATCGCCGCCGCTCCGCGCTGGTTCTCCGCGAACGACCACGCGGCCGGGTATTTGAGCGCGAAGCCGTATTGCGCGTTCTCGTAGCCGAGCGACCAGTACGGTTTTACAAAGAACCACCCGACCGCAAGAATGAGGACCAGCCCGATAGCTCCGGCAATGATGGCGATGATAGTTTGTCGTTGTCGGCGTCGCATGATTAAATAGGTTATCCGGTTAACCGGTTATCCGTGACTTGGAAATCCGGATAGCCGGATCTCCGGATTCCCGGATAAGCGGAACGAAGCGTTGAAAATGCCGGTTAAACTGAATAAAATCTTTTGCCATTCTCTTGCAGTTTTAATAAATAAGTTGTTGGTTGAAAACGTTGCGCTTGAAGCTTTTCCTCCAACCGTTTGAGTTCGGATACGATAGCCGAAACTCCCAGTGTGTCCGCGTAGCGTAATAATCCTCCGCGAAACGCCGGAAATCCCGCGCCGAAGATCATGCCGACGTCAATGGCGCCCGGCGCGTCAACGATCCCTTCTTCCAGACAGCGTGCCGCTTCGTTGATCATCACATACAGCATGCGCCGCAGGATTTCTTCTTGATCCGGATGGGCGCCTCGGACACTCCCGGGGTGTCCTGGCTGTATTGCCGGATTCGGCTGGACGCCTCTGACACTCCCGGAGTGTCCTGGCTGATGGAGGTAAAATCCTTTCCCTGATTTTTTTCCGAGAAACCCTTGGGCGTAAATTTTTTCAAAGATCTCCACCGGTTTGAACCGCTCTCCTAACCCGGCTTCGAGGATATGCAGGACTTTACTGCCCACATCAAGACCCACTTCATCGGTCAAAGTGAACGGACCCATCGGCATGCCAAAATCCGTCATGATCTTGTCAATGGCGACGACTGAATTGCCCTCTTCCAGGAGCCGGCCGGCTTCGTTGATGTATCCCAGCAGGATCCGGTTGACCACGAATCCGCAGGAATCCTTGACGACGATCGGTGTCTTGCCCAGACGCCTGACCAGCGCCAGAGTGCCTGCCAGTGTTTCCTTGCTGGTTTGCGCGGTCATGATGATCTCAACGAGCGGCATCTTGTGGACGGGGTTAAAAAAATGCAAGCCGATCACTTTGGAAGGATCTTTTGTTTCCCCCGCCATTTCCGTGACGGATAACGCCGAGGTATTGGTCGCCAGGATCGTTTGCCCTCCGGCCGCGGCGCTTAATTCCCGGAAAACCTTGCGTTTGACCTCCATGTTCTCGACCACCGCCTCGATGGCGATGCCGGTATCGGCAAATCCGCTGTAATCCAGCGTCGGGGTGATCTTGTCCATTTTGACGGCCGCTTCGTAAGGCTTCATGCGGCGCTTTTTTACGGCGTCGCGGTAAAGTTTTGCCGCCGAGCGCACGCCAAGCGCGAGCGCTTCGTAGTTGATGTCTTTTAAACGCACCCAGATATTTGCATAGCTTAGCAATTGAGCGATGCCGCCGCCCATCACTCCAGCGCCGATGATCCCGCATTTTTCGACAGGTTTTGGCGTAATACCTTCTACGTTAAGCTTGCGATATTGTTCCGAAAGATAGAAAACATGGATGAGGTTCTTTGCGACAGCGGTTGCGGCCAGTTCGTTGAATTCCCGCGCTTCTACGTCAAGACCTTTAGTCCGGTCCAGGTAAAAATTTTTCTTGATGACGGCGATGGCTTTAAGGGGCGCCGGGTAAAATCCTTTGGTATTTTTCAAAACGGACTGGATGGATTGCTGGAAGATAAACCATTGGCCGAGCAAAGACCCCTCGAGGATGCTGGCAAGTCCTTTGGTTTTTCGGCGCGCGTATTTGTCAGGGACAATGCGGCCTTGCCGGATATCTTCGATAAACGTGTTGAGATAATGGTCCAGGCCATTTTGCGGCGCCAGGCGATCGACCAAACCCAAGCGCAGCGCTTTGCTACTGTCTACGGATTTTCCGGTGAGGATCATGTTCAGGCCATCGGGCAAGCCGATCAACCGTGGCAAGCGGTACGTCCCGCCAAAAGCGGGAAAGATCCCGAGATTGACTTCGGGCAAGCCGATACGTGTTTTTTCATTGAACGTTGCCAGGCGGTATTGGCACGCGAGCGCCAGCTCACAGCCGCCGCCCAAGGCCGCTCCATCAATGACGGCAATGGTGGGTACGGCCAGGTCTTCGAGCTTGTTAAGGATGTCCTGCCCGGCTTTGGCTTTTTGCAAGCCCTCTTCGGACCGCGTGATCCCTTCGATCTCCTTGATGTCCGCTCCGGCGATAAAAATGTCTTTCTTTTTGCTGACGATGACGACGGCTTTTAAAGAAGATTTACCGGCCGGCAGGCTCTTCCCCGCGGGCAGGGAGGCTCCCTGCGGGAGGAACCTCTGGCCTGCGGGAGCAAGCGAGTCCAGAATTTTATCCAATTCCTGCAGCGCGGCCGCGGTCAAAAGGTTGACCTTGGAATCCGTTTGGTCGAATTCGATGAAGCCGGTGTTGTTGTCTTCACGGTAGGTGATTGACATTGGTAAATTGTTAATGGTGAATGGTTAATAGTGAATGGTGGATAGTGAATGGTGAATAGTTAATTGATCTGCAACTGGGTTTTAATGCACTAATCATTAGTTGGAAGTATTTACAATTTTACCATTTACCATTAACTATTTACCATTTACCGTTCTAGTATAACCGCCGCGCCCTGGCCGCCGCCGACGCATAACGAAACCAGGCCGGTGTTGAGATTGTGGCGATTCATGTGCTTGAGCATGGTGATGATCAACCGCGTTCCGGTTGTCCCGACCGGATGCCCGAGGGCGATGGCGCCGCCGTTGACGTTGAGGATCCCGGGGTCAATCGTGCCGGCGAACCCTTCATAACTGAATTCTTTGGCGAAGGCCGGAGAATCCAAGTCTTTGAGACAGGCCAGGACCTGGGCGGCAAACGCTTCGTTAATTTCGATGGCCTGAATATCTTTTAATTTCATCCCGGCTTTTTTAAGGACTTGAGGAATGGCGTGCGCCGGCCCGATGCCCATCCGGTGCGGTTCAACGCCGACAAAGGCGTAAGCTCTGATAAAGCCCAACGGTTTTAAATTCAATTCCTTTGCTTTTTGTTCGCTCGTGATGAGTAATGCCGCCGCGCCATCGGTGACCTGGCTGGAGTTGCCGACCGTCACCGTGCCCGAGCGCCGGTCGAAGTAAGGTTTTAATTTGGCCAGGGCTTCGATCGTCTGACCTTCGCGCGGGCCGTTATCGTGTTCAACAGCCGATTTATACGCCGGCGGCGGAATGACAGGGACGATCTCCTCACGCAAAAACGTTTTTCCACGGAGGGCGCGCAAATGACTTTCCAGGGCGAACGCGTCCTGTTCTTCGCGCGTGATGCCGAATTCTTTGGCCAGGGTCTCGGCCGTTGAGCCCATGATCATTCCGCAAACGGGATCAGTTAATCCCATTTCCAATCCGGCGCGCGGTTTAAGGTAAGCCGGCTTGATCTGGCTGAGGGCTTGTAACTTTTGCGCGAACGTTTTGGCCCGGGAAAGATGGGTCAGGATCTCTTTAAGTTCTTTCGACAGGTAAAATGGAATGTTGCTCATTGATTCCGTTCCGCCGGCGATGTAACAACTTCCTTGTCCTGATTGAATTTTCATCGCGGCCTGCGCCGCGGCTTCGATGCCCGATGCGCAATTGCGGTGCACCGTGTAGGCCGGCACGGTCTCCGGGATACCGCTTAAAAGGGCGATCACCCGCGCGATGTTGGCGGTATCCGCCGGCTGGCTGACATTGCCGAAGATCACTTCGTCGATCTGGCGTACGTCGATACCGGTGCGCTCCAGGAGTTCCCGTGTGGCGATGCGCCCGAGTTCCCGGGCGTCGATATCCTTGAATTCCGTACCCATCCTGCAAAATGGAGTGCGGATACCGTCTATGATGGCGATGCGATTCATTTGTTTAAATCCCAATAAACAAATCTCAAACCACAAACAATTCACAAATCCTAATGACCAAAATTACAAATAATTGTTTCGGTCATTTGAATTTCGGTGTTGGGTATTGTTTGTAATTTGGGATTTGTGATTTGGTTATTCAGCAATTTTATATCGTTATTCCTTCGGTCTTTTGTCAACGATTCGTTTTTCCTTGTTCGCCGTCTCGAGTTCCAGGCGCTTGATGAGCTCGGGCCGGGGGATCCAATGGACCGCGTTGGGCGCCAGTTCCGTCGCTAGAAGTAGTTTCTTGCGCAATTGGTTTTCTGCTTCCTGTTGGTCCGCGCCCGCCCGGCAGCAGAGATAAATAACCAGTTCATCAACGCCGAATGGATCGTCATTTTTCTTTTTGATCTCTACTTGCCATTCATCAACGGCCGCGATTTCCGAAAAGATCACGTCGAAATGGCTCAAGTTGACCAACGCCCCCTTGATTTTTGACAAATGCATATTTTTGATATCCGACAAACGCGTGATGTCACTGGAGATCCGCGGCACCGTAGATCCGCAGTGAGGACAGGGGTCATAAGCAATCCCGCCTTTGACAAAATCGCCGGTGCGGTAGCGGATGACGACACTCGAGCGCGCGTCGATGGCCGTGTACACCAGTTCTCCGTCCTCCCCCCCTTTTTTTGTTTCCCCGGTTTTGGGATCGATGACCTCGAAGATCTCTTTGTCGGGGTACAGATGGTAACCGCTGGAACCCTGCGCCCCCGCCGGACATTCGGCCCAGGCCGAACGGGCTTCCGTGAACCCGTAGGTCCCGAAGACCGAAACGTTTTTGGCTCCCATCCCGGCCAGCAGTTCGACTACTTTCGTTTTGAAGGCCGGCGTGACGCGCGCGGCCCCGAGCACCACTTTCTGGACGAAACGGAAATCGCATTTTTTGTCGGCGGCCTCGCGCAGGATATGATAAACGTAACCGGGCACGCCCAGGACGACCGACGGTTTCATCTTTTGGATGACCGCGATGTTCCCTTCGGTCCCCATGACTTTGCCGCCGCCGGTGCTTAATGCCAGGGCATTGGCCGAAAGCGCGCCGAAGACCACTTGCCAGAAAGCGAGATGCGGCGCGTAGGGGAACGTATTGACGATATTCTCGGAGGACTTGATCTTAAAAAGATTCAGCATGCGCCCGCCGGAAACAGAGAGGTTGCGCATGTCATAATTGCTGTACAAAAATGGCACCGGCTGGTTGGTGGTGCCGGTGGTGAAGGTCATAAACGCCGGCTTGAATTCAGCGGCCAGTTGGTCTTCCACCGCCGTTTTGCCGCGCAGCGCCGCGGTCAATGCCAGCGCCGCCAATTTCGCCGGCGGCCAGGCGGCGCGGATTTTTTCTTTGTCGGGCTGCAGGATGAATTCGCGGAACCGGTCACTGTCCTGGGGCGCGGCCAGAAAATTTATTTTGGAGGTAACCGGGATACGGCGCAGATCCGCGACGGTACGGATAGCCCCGGGATTGATCCTGTTTTGGTCGAACAGGCGCCGGTAATACGGGCTGAAGGGATAAAGATAGCGGTTGACGAAATGATGCAGTTTTTGGTCCTGGAGTTTTTGTATTTTTTGGCGCGGCAGACGCGCTACTGTGCCCCATGGATCCATAATATCGTCGTTGTTCGTTGAAACGAATTCCGATAACTTTTTTTGTTACAAAGATTTATACGATGATTATACATGATTGCGTTGGGCAGACAACGGAAATTTATTCTTGTTTCGTTCACTTTGAGGACGAAGTTCCCGGTTCGGCACGCATGCTCAGGGCGATCCGCTTTCGCTCGAGGTCCACCCCGACGACAGTGACCATCACCTTCTGATGAACACTCACCACCTCATGCGGATCCTTGATGTAACGCCGCGCGAGCTGGCTGATGTGCAGCAGCCCGTCCTGGTGCACCCCGATATCCACAAAAGCGCCGAAGGCGGTGATGTTCGTCACCACCCCGGGAAGTTTCATCCCCGGGCGCAGGTCTTCAAGGGTCTGCACACCATCCTGAAAACTGAACAGCGCGAATGGCTCCCGCGGATCCCTCCCCGGCTTGGCCAGTTCGGCTTTGATATCCAGCAAGGTCGGCATTCCGATGGTTTCGCTGGCGTATTTCTCCAATGGTATTTTTGAGATCAGGCCCGCGTTGCCGATCATCCCATCGAGTGAACACCCGAGGTCTCGCGCCATGGTTTCCACAACACAATAAGATTCAGGATGGACCGCGCTGGCATCAAGCGGATTTTTCGCGTCATGGATCCGCAGGAAACCGGCCGCCTGCTCAAAAGCTTTAGGGCCCAAACCGGCCACTTTTTTTAATTCCTCGCGCTGATGGAAGGGCCCGTGCGTATTGCGGTGGTCCAGGATCGCCTGCGCGCGGACAGGACCTAATCCGGAGACATATGTCAATAACTGTTTGCTGGCGGTATTGACCTCGACGCCGACGAGGTTGACGCAGCTGATGACCACATCATCAAGGCCGTCCTTCAAAAGATTCTGGTCCACGTCGTGCTGGTACTGCCCCACGCCTATTGATTTGGGATCGATCTTCACCAATTCCGCCAACGGATCCATCAGCCGCCTGCCGATAGAAACGGACCCGCGGACCGTGACGTCGTAATTGGAGAACTCCTCCCTCGCCGCCTCCGACGCGGAATAAATTGAGGCCCCGCTTTCATTGACCATGACCACATGGATCTCCTGGGGGAGCCCGATCCCGCGGATGAAGACTTCGGTCTCGCGGCCGGCTGTCCCGTGACCGATCGCGATCACCTCCGTCTTATACTTTCGGCAGAGGTCCAAAACAGTTCGTGAGGCTGTCTGTTCTGATGACTTGATGCCCGTGATATAAATGGTCTCATGGTGCAAGAGTTTCCCCTGGCGGTCGAGGCAGACGAGCTTGCATCCCGTGCGGAAGCCCGGGTCAATGGCCAGGACGTTTTTCTGGCCCAGAGGCGGGGCCAGCAGCAGCTGGCGCAGATTATTTTTGAAGATCTCAACGGCCTCGTGATCAGCGCGTTTTTTCAATTCCAGACGGATCTCCGTTTCCAAAGAGAGGCTTAATAAACGCTTGTAACCGTCCTCGACGGCCAAACGCGTTTCTTGGGCGTCTTTTCCGTCGCCCTGGACAAAAAGGTTTACCAGTACCGGCAGCGCTTCTTCCTCCGGCGGCAGGATCCGCACCGTTAAAAATTCTTCCTTCTCGCCGCGGCGCAGGGCGAGGATACGGTGCGAGAGGACGTTTTTGACCGGTTCCTCCCGCTCAAAGTAATCTTTGTATTTGCTTCCGTCTTTTTCCTTGCCTCTGACCACGCGCGACGAGATCACCGCGCGATCACGGAAGAGGGCGCGAAGCCGGGAACGGGCTGGCGCGTCTTCGCTCACCCACTCGGCGATGATATCGCGCGCGCCGGCCAAGGCCTCGGCGACGGAATTGACCTTCTTCTCAGCATTGACATAACCTGTGGCCGCGGCCGCCGGGTCAATTCCCTCCTGAGCAAAAATTTCTTGAGCCAGAGGCTCAAGCCCCTTCTCCTTGGCGATGCTGGCCCGGGTGCGGCGTTTGGGCCGGTAAGGGAGATAAATGTCCTCCAGCGCTGTCAGTGTTGCGCAGGCCAGGATCTTTTCGTTTAATTCTTCAGTGAGTTTACCCTGTTGCTGGATCGACTCAAGGATCGTCGCTCGCCGTTTGTCCATCTCGTTTAGCTGATGCAGACGATCACGGATGCCGGTGACGGCCACCTCATCCAGGCTTCCGGTGGCCTCTTTGCGGTAACGGGCAATAAAAGGGATGCTGGCGCCTTCTTCCAGAAGGTGGACCGTCGCGGCCACCTGTGAGGGCTTAACGCGAAGTTCCTGGGCGATTTGCGCATTATAGAAGTTTTTATTCATGAGATAGCGCTGAAATGATTAGTCACCAAGTCACCCGTCACCATCGTGTTGGCCGGTGACTTTGTGACCTTGTGACGTTGTGTCCTTGTGCTCCGCGGAAGTCATTCTTGCTTTAAGGAAAGGGTGTCTTGCTCGTGGGCGTGGATGAAGGATCTGGATAATTTGCGGGCGGCTTCATTATCCAGCAGAAAGATGAGTTCTCCATTAGCGGGGTTGACTTGGGAAGCGGGGCACGTGAAATTTTCTTCGAGGATCTTATACATGATCTCGCTTTTATGCGCGCCGAGGATCAAAAAAATGACGTAACGGGCGTTGTTGATGACGGAGAGCGAAATACTGACCCGGTCGTTTTTCAAATGCGGCAGGGAAACGGGCACAGTCACGAGGTTAGGATCGGCGATATTGTCCATGCCCGGAAAAAGCGAGGCGGTATGCCCGTCCTCCCCCACCCCGAGCAGGATCAGATCGAAGGTCGGCAAGGGCTTCCGCTGGTAGGAAAAATGTCCGATCAATTCATGTTTTAAATGTTCGGCCGCGACCGCGGCGTTATCCGCATCCGTCGGGATCATGTGGACGTGGCCTCGCGGGATATGGATATAATCGACCAGGCTGGATTTGATCATCCGGTAATTATTTTCTTTGTGTCCCGCCGTGACAACATGTTCATCCCCAAGGAAAAGGTGTGTTTTTCGCCATACAGCGTCATCATCAATGGTCGTGAGCCGGCAGTAAAATTCGGCGGGCGTGCGGCCGCCGGAAAGCGCGACGTTGAATTGGTTATGGTCGGAGATCGATTGTTGGGCGATTCCTTGCCAGAGCTTGAGCAGGTAATTGGCGAGGATGAAAGAGTTTTCGAAGATGAGGACTTTAGCTTGTGTGGCCATGATTGTTACCGTTAAACGGTTGCGGTTACGTAGCTATTTTATAGTTGCCAATCTTGCACCTCTTTGACCCGCTTCGGTCGCCCAAGGCAAGCAACGGTCAACCCTTTCAATGAAATGGCTGCGGATCTTCTCTTGAACTGAGTTAATAACTTTCAATGAAATCCTCCCAAAATGTCCGCACTTCCCGGGGGAAAAATCGCTTGATCTTCAAAAACACCTGCCTGAACCGTTTAAAATCGACCGCGGTTAAAAGAGCTTTGACGTCCTTCATTCTTCCCCGGGTTAATACCTGTTGCACATACAGTTCCAAGTCCGCGGCATTGGCCAGATCTAGAGAAGCAGTGTCCTTAAGAAACCAAAATAATTTTTTATCAGGCAAGATGTTCATTGGATATGTTCTTTAACAGGCTACAATGCCTCCATCGGCCAGCCTGCCTCAGGATTTGAATGAGATGGCAAGATTCTTTCCAAACACCTCGCTGATCTTTTCAAGGGTCTTAACAGTGGGGTTGCATTTGCGAGGATTTTCCAATTTTTGATAGGCTTGATAGGAAATGCCGAGTTTCTTTGCGATTTCTGATTGCGATATGCCATTACGAACTTTTCTTAATTGATAAGCTAAAGAAATATGGGGTTCGACTTCGACAATATATCCGTTTTGATATTTTTTTTTGCGAGGCTTAGGCAGCGTAAAGCCGCGTTCAAAATCGGATTCCAAGCATCCGTTCAGGGCTTCTTTGGCATTATGAAGAGCCTCCTCAATGGTTTCGCCATAAGTGTTGATGTTCGGAATATCAGGAAATTTAACCAAATATGAACTGTTTGCTTTTTTGATAATAGCCATATACGTCATTACCAATCTCCATTTTTGATGCCGGCTTGTTTTACAATTGCGTTAATCAAACCGTGCGGCAAGTCTTTGTTGCCGTGAACCGGAACGGGAATGGATCGCTTTCCTTTTTTAGTCAGAATATGATGACTGCCTTTGATTCGATCGAGTTCCCAGCCATATTCTTGAAGTATTTTAATAAGCTGCTTTCCGTCCATTTAAATTATACAACCTATAAGTTGCATTGTCAAGCTAAAATCATCGTGCGGTACTTGCAGTCATTACTGATTGACCAATGCGGCCGCCTTTTTTTCGATCGCGTTGAGCAACGCCTCGAACGCGTCCTCAAAGGCCTTGACCCCGTCGCGCAAAAGGTCTGCGCAGACGCTGTTGATGTCGATCCCCTGGGCCTTCAGGTCGGACAAGATCTTTTTTGATCCGCCGTAAGACGAAATGAAAGAGTCCTGAAGCCGGCCGTGGTCAAGGAAGGCCAGCAATGTCTTTTCCGGAAGCGTGTTGACCGTTGGACGCGCGATAAGTTCTGTCACATATTTAATGTCGTTGTAGTGAGGGTTTTTGGTGCTCGTCGACCCCCACAGGACGCGCTGCATGTTCGCCCCCTGGCCAGCCAGGGTTTTATAGCGCTGGTCGTTGACGAAGTTTTGATATTGCTCGAAAATGACCCGGCAATTGGCGACCGCCGCCTTTCCTTCTAATGATCGAAGGTTCTCATCTTTGCCTGCGCGTTTTTCCAGGATACCATCAATGGTCGTGTCGACGCGGCTCACGAAGACGCTCGCGACCGAGTGGAGTTTGTCGGCCTTGCCTTTATTTTTCAATAATCTCGTGAGCCCGGCCAGATAGGCTTCGACCGTGAAGACATATTGTTCCAGCGAGAATATCAGAGTGGCATTAACGTTGATGCCGCGGGAGGTCAATTCCTCGATGACGCTAAAGCCTTCTCGTGTGGCCGGGACCTTGACCATCAGGTTGGGCCGGCCGACCGCCTGGAATAACCTCACGCCCTCTTTGATCTGCTCATCGATCTTATGCGCGATCTTTGGGTTGATCTCCAGGCTCACGTAACCGTCGAGGCCTTTGGTCGCGGTGTAGACCGGTTTAAACAAGTCCGCCGCATCCTGGATGTCGGCGATGGTCAGCGCGTCGTAAATTTCAAAAGTGGACTTACCCTTCCCTTTTAATCGCGCGATCTTCACGTCGTAATCGTTGCTGGAACTGATCGCCTGGTTGAAGATCGATGGATTCGAAGTCATGCCGCGTAATCCCTGACTGATCAAATCTTTTAACTTCCCGCCTTCAAGCAGAGGACGGCTGATGTGATCCAGCCACGCGCTTTGTCCGTAATCTGCCAGTTGCTGGATGGTCGTTTTAGCCATGAGGTGTTACCTCTTGCCTTTTTCGTTTTATAGCTTTCTTCGCCGCTGTGACGATATCGACGTCTTTTAAATGATAGGCTTTTAATAATTCCTGCGGCGAACCGGATTCGCCGAAGGTGTCGCGCACTGCCACCATTTCCATGGGGACCGGATACTGCCGGACCAAAACTTCCGCGATCGCGCTTCCCAATCCGCCGTTGATCTGGTGTTCCTCGGCGCTGACAATAGCCCCGGTCTCTTTGGCGCAGCGGATGATCATATCTTCATCGATGGGTTTGATGGTGTGCATGTTGACGACCCGGGCGCTGATCTTTTCTTTTCCCAGGGTCTCGGCCGCCTGCAGGGCCTCGGAAACCATCGTCCCGCAGCCGAAGATCGTCACGTCTTTACCTTCCCGAAGGACATTGGCTTTGCCGATCCTGAACGGGTCGGATTCTTTGGTCAGCACGGGTAATGGCGCCCGGCCGGTGCGCAGGTACATCGGTCCTTTGGCGGCGGCGATGGCGCGGGTGGCCTTTTGCGCTTCGATGGTGTCCACCGGACAGATGACCACCATATTGGGCAACACGCGCATGAGGGCCAGGTCTTCCAGACATTGCGCGGACGCGCCGTCCTCACCAACGGTGAGCCCCGCGTGAGAGCAGATGACCTTTACGTTGCAATTATTGTAGCAGAGGTCCATCCTCAGCATGTCATACGCGCGGTTGGTCAGAAAAACGGCGAAGGAATTGATAAAGGGAATAAATCCCATCAGGCTCAATCCCGCGGCCGTGCCGACCATGTCCTGTTCGGCGATGCCCATCGAAAAAAATCGGCCGGGGAACGCTGTTTTAAAATATTCCGCGCGGGTGGCGTCCTCCAGGTCGGCGGAAACGACCACGATCCGGTCGCTGGATTTACCGAGCCTGACCAGTTCTTCCCCGAATCCATCACGCGTGGCGATCAGTGTTGTGTTCATGTTTTCCTAATGCTAAAATTTTTAATCCAAATGTTCAAAACAGATTGTTTAATGCTTTAGATTTTGAGTTTTTTATTTGTTTCGTATTTCGTATTTCGTGCTTCGAATTTAACCGTCATTTAAGCTGTTCCAACGCTTTGTTCAATTGTTCCGCGTTAGGGGCTTTGCCGTGCCACTTGTGGTCGCCTTCCATAAAGGAAACGCCTTTGCCCTTGATGGTGTGGGCGATGATGACCGAAGGCCGATCCCGCGCGTCGGCCGCCTCATCCAGCGCCTTAAAAAGTTGCTGAAAGTCGTGCCCGTCGACTTCGATCGCGTGCCAGCCGAAACCGCGCCATTTTTCGATCAGCGGCTCGAGATTTTTGATGGTATTGACCGGGCCGTTCTCCTGGACTTTGTTGTAATCCACGATGGCGCAGACGCGATCAAGCTTGTAATGGGCGCCGGCCATGGCCGCCTCCCAGATAGAGCCTTCCTGGAGTTCCCCGTCCCCTAAAAGACAGTATGCCTGAAAATTTTTATTCAGCAGCCGCGCGCCGAGGGCGATGCCGTTGGCGACGGATAAGCCATGTCCGAGAGAACCGGTGTTGAATTCCACCCCGGGAACTTTATTGTGGACGTGGCCCTGCAAACGGCTGTTCATTTTTCGAAATGTCTGCAATTCTTCTTTAGGGAAATACCCGCAATCGGCCAGGACAACATACACTCCGGGAGTGATGTGGCCTTTGGAGACGATCAAGCGGTCTCTGTCCTCCCATTTGGGGTCTTTGGGACGGTGATTCATTTTGTAGTGATAGAGGCTTAAGAGGATCTCCACCGCGGAAAGGGAGCCGCCGGGATGTCCGGAGCCGGCGCGGTGAAGCGTTTCCAAGATCTCCCGGCGGATCAGGACCGCTTTCGCGCGCAGGACCTGGATATTGATATTTTTCGTGGACATATTGCTAATGAATTTAGCGCGGATAATCTTTTACGTCAAGACCATAGTTTATTATTCATTGTGAATACCACTGGACTTCACAATTAAATTTTGCTATAAAACTTGGGCATAAAGATATCATTTTGGGCCACCAAGGCCTGCCAGCGGCAGGCCGCAGTCCCGAGTGACTATCGGATGAAGTACTGGTCACGAGGGATAGTTCATGCGGGGCCATCCCTCGTTGCCGTATATAAACGAAGTCAACTCGGGATAGGCACCAAAATTTTTTTGGTATAAAAAATTTAGGAAATTTTGGGCCACTAGCTCATCTGGTAGAGCAACTGACTCTTAATCAGTGGGTGGCAGGTTCAAGTCCTGCGTGGCCCATTTTTTCTTAAACTCCGCTGGATCCCGCCATCAGTGCCAGCAAAATCCCCATAAAGAGCATTTGAATGAGCCATCCGATCGCGCACACTCCCACCGCGCGGGCGGTGCTTTGATAGTCAAGCGCCTGGCGCACGGCGATGATCATCGCCACCAGCATCCAGATCCCCGTGACCATAAAGACAAGGTTTGTCAGGAAGGGAATAATACCCAGAACGCGCAATATCCCCGGCGCGCTGGAGAATCCGACGGTGCGCAGCATCTGCCCGTAATCGGTTTTGGTTTCTTTTTCCGGCAGAAGTTTGGTCCCGATCCAGTAAGTCATAAACGCCCAGATGTACCAGCCGATCAAAGCACCGATGGTGATCAAAATTAAATTCGGGCGTCCTATCATTCCAACGCTGCCGATACCCGCGGCGACACTTGAGAGGACGACCACCAGCATCGCCTGATTCATCGCCGTTGTGTCTGTCTCCACTTCCTCGTAAAGATGCGGGTCGAGTTTTGCCGCGCGAAGCATCCGGTCTGCCAATTTTCCCATTTTGACCTCCTTGTGATGAATAAGGGTTGGAAACTATAAAATCATTGTAAATGCGATGAGAAAGGTCTACAAGTCAAATTTCTGGTAGTTCTGGTAGTTCATCCGGCAATCTCGAGAGTTACATTCGGCAGTTTCCGGAAATGCTGCAAACATTCCTTTTCGGCGCTTGATAGCCGGTTTTCCTCTTGTGTAACCGAAAATGATTTTTGGATCTCCTGTTTGAGCGCGTCGGCCGTAGCGGGAATATTGGCCACAAAGTCTGAATGTGAACGGTTTTGACGGTATTCCGGGACATCTTTGGGCATGGTCAGGTAGTTTTCGATTTTTTTCAGGTCGAACCCATAGAGCAGTGTCCCGTGATGCAGGACGAATTTTTTGGAGCGCTTTTGGGCATTACCGGAAATTTTTTTGTTATTCTGGGTCAAGGCGATGTCGGACAACGGGCGGCATACGGCGTCGACCTTCAGGACTTTTAGGGCGGTAATGATGCGTCCCAGAATGAATTGGTATGATCGGCGCAGGTCATGGATCTCCGGACGCTCTTTGGATAAAACCAGCGTGTAATTCAGGCACCCTTTCCCCTGCAGGACCGTTCCCCCGCCGGATGACCGGCGCAAGACCGGGATCCGGTCAGCGAGGACTTTTTCAACGCGCAAGTCCACGGCCGGATCCCCGATGCGTCCAAGCACAATGAACAGTTCTTGCGATTCCCAGAAACGCAAGGCCTCCCCCGCGCTTCCTTGTTCGGCCAATTCCAGAAGGACGTTATCGTACAGGATGTTTTCCTGCGGGGTGGGGAACGTGATGTCTTTGAAAATCATATAGGTTATCCGGGGATCAGGGAATCCGGAGATCAGGAAACAAGTTCATTCCGGATATCCTGATATCCTGATGTCCGGATATCCTTTTGCGTTAGGAAGTAGTTTGTGCTCACATCCCGCGCGGCTTTGACTTCATCGGGACGGGAGACCGGTGTCGATTGTGGCCGGCCGGCCACAATCTCGGGTTGTGTTTTGCTAAGATCGTCGATCTTGAGCATAACATCGATGAAATGGTCGAGCGTTTGTTTGGATTCGCTTTCGGTCGGTTCGATCATGATGGATTCCTTGACGGTCAGCGGAAAATAGATCGTCGGTGGATGGATCCCTTCATCGATGAGGAATTTGGCGATGTCGAGGGCATGCACGCCGCGTTTGGCCTGACGAGCCGCCGAGAACACCGCCTCGTGCATGCAGAACCGGTCGAAGGCGAGCTCGAAGCGGTCTTTGAGCCGTTCGCGGATGTAGTTGGCGCTAAGGACCGCGTGGTCGGTCGTTTCCTTCAAACCTTCTTTACCTAATAACAACGTGTACGCGTAAGCTCTTAAAATAATGGCGAAGTTGCCGTAGAACGACGCGATATACCCGATCGATTCCGGATAATCATAATTGAGCGCGTAGGAACCGTCTTCTTTTTTGATGACACGGGATACGGGCAAGTATGGGACGAGTTTTTTGTTCACGCCCACCGGACCGGCCCCGGGCCCGCCGCCGCCGTGCGGCGTGGAAAATGTTTTATGCAGGTTGATGTGCATCACGTCGAAGCCGACGTCCCCGGGGCGGAAGCGTCCCAGGACGGCGTTAAGGTTGGCGCCGTCGTAATACATGATCCCGTCGACGGAATGGACCAGCCGCGCGATCTCGTCGATCTGCGAGTGGAAGATGCCGTGCGTGTCGGGGCAGGTGATCATCAGTCCCGCCACCTCGTCGTTTAATTTCTTTTTGAGTTCCTCGAGGTTCATCACGCCGTTTTTGTCCGAGGCCACCGAGATGATCCCGTAGCCGGCGATCGCCGCGGTCGCGGGGTTGGTCCCGTGGGCGGAATCCGGGATGATGATGTATTTCTTTTTATTGCCCCTGGCCTTGTGATAGGCGGCCATCATCATGACCCCGGTCAGTTCCCCGTGCGCGCCGGCCAAAGGCTGCATGGTGAAATTGTCCATGCCGGTAATTTCGCAGAGCAATTGTTCCATTTCATAAAGGACTTCGAGTGCTCCCTGCGCCAGCTTTTCTCCTTGCTTTAATTGCGGCAAAAGCGGATGGAGTCCGGCGAAGGCGGGCATTTGCGCGATGTGTTCATTGAATTTGGGATTATATTTCATGGTGCAGGAGCCCAGTGGATAAAATTGCGTGTCCACGGAAAAATTCTGCTGGGAAAGCAAAGTGAAATGACGCACCACGTCGAGTTCGCTCACCTCGGGCAACCCGCATTCCTGTTTGCGTTGATATTTTTCCGGGACCTGGATATGGACGTCGATATCCGGGGAAGGATTGCGGTATCCCCTTTTTCCCGGAACGCTCTTTTCGAAGATCAATTGCATGGAGCCTTATATTTCAAATCCCAAGCACCAAATTACAAACAATAGACAATCCCAAAATAACAATGACCAAAACATTGTTGCCTTCATCGAGGTTTAGGATTTTGGTAATTAGGTATTGTAATTTGTTTGTGGTTTGGAATTTGTTTATTGGAATATTTACCATTTAGTGGATAACTTCCCTTAAAGCCTTTGCGTATGCCAAGATTTCTTCCTTGGTCCGCTTCTCGGTCACGGCCACGATCATGTAGTTCTCCATGCCCGGATAATACCGGCCCAGGGGGAATCCGGCCGCGAAGCCTTTGGTGATCATCGCTTCCACGACCTGCGAAGCGTCTTTGGGCAAGACGACCGTAAATTCATTGAAGGTCGGCGAAGAACGTTTGACCGCCACACCGGGGATCTTTTCGATCTCTTGCCGGGCAAATTCGGCCTTGTCCAAATTTAACTGGGCCAGTTCTTTGAGCCCTTCTTTTCCCAGAAGCGACATGTAGATCAGCGACTGCACCGCGCACAATGAAACGTTCGTGCAGATGTTTGACGCCGCTTTTTCGCGGCGGATGTGCTGTTCCCTGGCCTGGAGCGTGTTGACGAAACAGCGCTTGCCGTTTTTGTCGACCGTCTGGCCGACAATGCGTCCGGGCATGGCGCGGATGAATTTTTTGCGCGTGGCGATGATCCCCAGATACGGCCCGCCGAAATTAAGCGGCAGGCCGAGGCTCTGACCCTCGCCGGTGGCGATGTCCGCGCCCATTTCCCCGGGGGTTTTCAGGATTCCCAGCGAGAGCGGATAAACGCTTTCGATAACGAGCGCGCCTTGTTCATGCGCCTTGATTACGATGTCCGCGTGATCGTCAATGGCGCCGAAAAAATTCGGATTCTGCAAAATGACCGCGGCCGTATCGTTATCCAGCAGTTTTCTGATCTGCGGACGGTCGCTTTGCCCGTGGACAACGGGGGTTTCGGTAAATTCATAGTGAAGATTGCTTGTGTAGGTCTTGAGGATCTTCCGGTAAATGGGGCTTACGCCGCCATCCATGATGATCTTGTGCCGGCCGGTCAGGCGCGCCGCCATCATCGCGGCTTCGTAAAGGGCCGTGCCACCGTCGTAAAGCGAGGCGTTGGCCACTTCCATTCCGGTCAAGGTGCAGATAGCGCTTTGATATTCATACAAAGCCTGCAATGTCCCTTGCGAGCATTCCGGCTGATACGGGGTGTAAGCGGTCGCAAATTCTCCCCGGGAGATCAGGGCCGTCACCGCGGCCGGGATAAAATGGTCGTAATATCCTCCGCCGATAAAAGGGATCAGCCCCGCGGCGTTTTTGGCCGCCAGGCGGCTGAGATGTTCGGTTACTTCAAATTCGGATTTGCCGGAAGGAATATTGAAAGACTTCGGGGCGTGGGAACGCTTGATATCGGCGAACAGTTCATCTATCGATGAAACGCCGATCGTTTTTAACATTGCCTCAACATCTGCGGGGGTATTGGCGATGAACGAAGCCACAGGGACCACCTTGATTTAGCCGATGCTTTCCAAAAATTTTTGATATTCTTCAGCGGTCATGAGGTTGGAGGCCTCTTCCTTGTCTGACATCTGGACTTTGGCGAGCCACCCTTTTTCGAAAGCGGATTTATTGATGATGCCGGGGTCGGATTCCAGGCGGGTATTGACTTCGATGACTTTGCCGGAGACGGGTGCGAAAATATCGTTGGCCGCTTTCACGGATTCTATCGACGCGAATTCCTCGAATTGTTCGACCTCGCCCCCGACTTCGGGAAGCTCCACGAAGGTGATGTCCCCCAACGCTTCCTGCGCGTAATCGGTGATGCCGGTGGTGGCGATATTGTCTTCAATGCTCACCCACTCGTGTTCTTTTGTGTACAGGTAGTGATCAACGACTTCCATTGTGTTGCTCCTTTATATTGTAAATCTAGTTTAATTTTAAAATCCGAAGCACGAATATCGTCAGCCAGAGGCTGATCCGCATTAGGCGGAAAATCCGAAACAAATCCAAAATTTTAAATCCAAAGCGATAAACGTTTACGTATTTGAATTTTTGATTTAGATATTGTTTCGTATTTCGCGCTTCGTATTTCGTGCTTCAGACTTCAGGATTTTAAAGAGTCGTTTTTATAGAATGTTCTTGAGCTTATTATCGCTAAATTTCTTGTATTGTCATCACCAAAATAAATTTTTTGCCCCGTACTCGCCATGGTGATGGGAAGAAAGCCGAGCCCGATCCCGCGCTGGCAATGCGGCGAGAAAGTTCCGCTGGTGACGACACCGATCGCTTCGCCGGTCGGCGCGTAAATTTTATTGTCCTGGCGTGGCGCGCGGCGGGTCTCGGAAATGAATCCGGCAATCTTGCGGCGCGGGCCGCCCTCCTTCTGTTGTTTTAGGAGAGCGTCTTTCCCGATAAAATCTTTGGTAAAGTCGACGAACCGCGCCAGGCCCGCTTCGAGCGGTGTCGTCGTTTCATTTATTTCATGTCCATATAAACTGTACCCGACTTCAAGGCGCAGCATATCCCTCGCCCCCAGACCCGCGGGTTTGATGTTCGGGTTCTGTAGCAATTTCCGCCAGATGGCCGTTACCGTTTTGGAGGACGAATAAATTTCGTAGCCGAGTTCACCGGTATATCCGGTGCGGCTCACGCGCACCGTTTCCCCGAGAAGGTTAAAGCTGTCAAAAGTGTAATAGGCAAGTTTTTCAATGCCGGGAGTTAAATCGGCAAAGATTTGTCGCGATAACGGCCCCTGGACATCGATCTTTCCGATCGCGGAAGAAACGTCTTCGAAGGCCTGTGGCTGTTTGAGGCGCGCGCGGAAATGCCGCGCGTCTTTGACGGTTGTGGCGCCGTTAACCACAATAAACCATTCCTCTCGTCCTTCGCGAAAGATGACCAGATCGTCAATGACACCACCGTGATCATTGAGCAGCATCCCGTAACGGCACGTATGGGCTGGCATGTCGGCGATCGACATGGTCACGAGCGCGTCCAGACCTGATTCACGGCAGTCGCCGTGGATCAGAAATTCTCCCATATGGCACGTGTCAAAAAGCGTGACGGCCTTGCGGGTGTGTTCGTATTCGGCGAGGATCCCCTCGTACTGCACGGGCATTTCCCATCCGCCGAACGGGACAATACGCGCCTTGAGGGCGGCGTGTTCGCTGTAGAGCGGGGTTTGTTTGAGTGTTTCTTGAGTCGCGGTCATTGCGGTTATCTTATAAAATTCTTTTGGGTTTGTAAAGACAATTCACCCCTTTGGAGTGAATTACAGATAAACGACATCGGTATCATGATAAAGCGAATGGAAAAGCAGCATATAATCGCGCAGATGGCGGGTTAACAGGAAGTTGTTGCGGACGTGTTCGCGGCCGTTCTCTCCCAGTTTGCGCGCGTAGGCGGGGCTGTTCAGGAGTTGTTTGATGGCGAAGGCGGCCCCATCAACGGAATGGCACAGCAATCCGGAATATTTGTTGGTGATCTGCAAAGGAATTCCCCCCACATGACCGGCGACGACCGGCTTGGCTTTCCACAGGGCCTCGCTGACGGTGAGGCCAAATCCTTCCTTGAGGGATTTCTGGACGATGACCGTCGGGGCCCGCTGGAGAGCGTTGACCTCGATATCGTTGTGGGCAAGAAGCAGAATGTGGATGTCCTCGTCTTTACCCGCGCGTTCCCTGACTTCCTCAAAAACCTGCACTCCCTCCGGGTCGTCCGCCGCTCCCCCGCCGGCGAGGACCAGCCGGCAGTCGATATATCTTTTGACCTTTTTATACGCCTCAACGACCCCGACCGGATCCTTCAGCCGGTCGAAACGGGATATCTGGGTCACGATCGGTTTATCCCGCGGGATGTTGTATTTCAGCAAAACCGCGTCAATGACCTCTTTGGGCAGTTCCTTGTTTTTGTCACTCAAAGGATCAATGGAAGGCGCGATGAGAAATTGTTTGACGGGAAGCTGTTGGGCGAATTGCGGCGCGGAAAAAACGGCGGAGTCGTATTGAATGATGAATTCCCGCAAGAATTTCCAAAGCCCCGGGGCGGGGTTCGAGACATCGACGTGACAGCGCCACAGCCATTTGTTGTCCTTGCGTTTTTTGATCAGGGTGATCGGCTGGGGGTCATGGACGAAAACAATGTCCCCGCAGGTATCTATCTCCGCGATGTTCTTTTGGCCGACTTCCAGAAAATGGCTGTAATCGTCGCCGCTGATGTCCGCCGGCCGGCCGTGCAGGGCATTGTGGAACTTTTTGGTTATTTCAAAGAACCGTTCCCCGCCTTTGATGACGTCCCATCGCGTTTTGACACCCAGTTCATTTAGAAGCGGGACCATCCGGTTGAGGATCTCCGCGACACCTCCCCCCACGGCGGTCGAGTTGATGTGCTGGACGAGTTTCCCCTCCAGTTTCCCGGCAATCAGTTTCAGGTCGTCGATAACGGATTGGCCGACGATGGGGATGTAATCATCGATGGGCGTCATTTCAGCTTGCCATCCTTTTCTGGACGATCCCGATGATCGTCGCGCGCAGGTCTTCGAGCGTCTGCGTGTAAGGGTCCAGGCGCGCGATCCTTTTGGCCAGAGCGGCGTCTCCCAGCGAAGTTTCCATCCAGAGGGAGAAATCGTTCGTCCCTTTCTCCAGCCTTAACCGCGCCTCAAAAACATGAAAGTAGATCGAATCGATGGTCACTTTTTTAAGGATGTCGGCGAATTCCGACAAGTTCGCGGCCGCGTATTTGGTCGGCAGCACAAAGCTCATGGACCTGATGAAATGGAACTGCTGGTCCTCGTGCGCGAACCTTTTCCCGGCCGCCGGATTTTCCTTGAGATAGTCGGCGATCGTCGCGGCGATCTTGTCCCGCAGTTCCCGGATCGTCATGAATTGGACCGTATCGATGCTGGCAAGCCTTTCGCCCAGTTCATTTTCCCCCAGGACTTCCTTCACCCAATAGGCGAAATCATTGGGTGGTTCCGGAGAAAGATACTGGTGTTGCTGCAGGAAACGGTGGGTATGATGATAGATACAGGCGCCGGGCACGTCGCGGACAAGTTCCAGCAGTTCTTCAAGCGTGGACGCTCTTAAGCCCGTCAATGCCGAAAGGTGCATGCGCGTGTAAAAACGAAAAGGTTCAATTGTTTTGGCCGCTTCAGGCATGCGCGGCCTCTTTCTGGAAGTCCCGGAGCAGGCGAAGAAATCGCAGTACCTCCGCGGTATTTTTGACATAATAACGGGCCGCCGAGCGGCCGTTTTGTCCCACGAATACTGTGACCCCGTTTTTCTTCAAAGTCAAGAACACATCTTCATCGGTGCGGTCATCGCCGATATAAATGGGGAAAACACGGTTTTTCCCGCCCGCGCGCGCTTGTTGGGCCAGAAGCCATAAAACGGCCTTGCCTTTGTCCCATTCAATGGGGGGCTTGATCTCAAGGACTTTTTTCCCGGAACCGACCTTGATCTGTTTTTTCTTGAGGTAGGGACGGCATATTCGTTGGAAAGTTTTTGTAACGGAGCCCGTCATTTTCTCCGGGACCAGGCGGTAGTGGACGCTTAAGGTCAATCCCTTGTCCTCAATGATCACGCCTTCCAGTTTGGCAAAATTTTTGGCCAGATCCTCCTTGATCTTCGCGAATATTTTTCTGATATCCGGCGGCGTCAGGCTTTCAAAATGGATGCGCGGGCCGTCGATCTCAAAGCCGTGGTTGCCGACGTAAACGATGTTTTTTAATCCGACCATGCTCCGGATATCCTCGAGGGCCCGGCCGCTGATGACCGCGAGCTCGCAATCGCTTAGGCGCGTCAATTCTTCCAGAACGGCCTTCACCTCCGGAGAAAGAACGGCCTCCTCCGGCGTGGCGGCGATCGGCGTCAGCGTCCCGTCATAGTCCAGGTTCAGCAGGACAATTTTATCGTCCAGCGCTTTTTTGAGCTTGTCCCATTCGTCAAAAAGATATTTCATTTCGCGCGTGTTTATTCTCTATTTTTTCCGGATATTCCCTGATACCTTGCGGATGTGAACAATCCCCCAGGCAAGAAGTATTATGCCGGCGGCGACCGCAAGCCCGCCCAAAGAGACAACGAGCGGGGATTCCGGAAAGAACTTGATCGCGGCCATACCGGACACGGCGATCGCCAAAGCCGTGCGAACGTAAGCCAACAACGTCCGCTCATTCGCTAAATTTGTCCGTAACCCATCTGGATTTTCTATGATATTTTTTAAGGGTCCGCCTTTGTGCATTTTAAACTTTTTTAAGCGCCGTCAGCTCCGTAATGATATTGGCCGCCCAGCGGTAAACATTGTTTTCATGGATGATGTTGCGCATGTTCCGCATGCGCCGCTTTTTTTCTTCCGCGGGCATCTCGATGGCGAATTTTATGCCCTCCGCGAACTCCTCGATGGCGTAAGGATTGATCAAAACGGCATCGGTCAATTCCCGGGACGCGCCGGTAAAACGGCTCAAGATGAGCGCCCCCGTCAAATCGGACTTCGCGGCGATATATTCTTTCGCCACTAAATTCATTCCATCGTGCAAAGAACTTACGATACACAGATCCCCCAGGGCATAATACGGCTTGATCTCATCGGCTGAAAAATGTTTCTTTAAATAGATGATCGGCTTCCAGACCCCGTCGGTGTATTTCCAGTTCGTCTTCTCGACCAGTTCATCGATCTCGCCCATCAGATCATGATAACGTTTGATGTGCGTGCGGCTGGGGGCGGCCAGCTGGATAAAAAGAAATTTATTTTTGTACTGAGGATATTTCTCCAGAAATCTGTCGATGGCCAGGATGCGCTCGCTGATCCCTTTGGTGTAATCAATGCGTTCCACGCTCACGGCAACGATCTTGTCTTCCAGGTCATATTCTTTCCGGATCGCATCCATATACCCCGCCAGCGCGTTCGAGGCATTGCCGCTGAATTGGCCGTCTATGCTGATCGGGAAAGGACGGATAAAGGTTTCCTTGCCGGAACGGATGACGCTGGATTTTTCCGTATCGATACGGCATTCCAGAAGCCGGTTTGCCGTATCAAGAAAATTGTTGCAATGATATTGCACGTGAAACCCGATCAGATCGCACGCCAGCATCCCGTCCAGGATCTCTTGCTGGTAAGGACAGATCGAAAAAACTTCGGAATTCGGCCACGGGATATGCCAGAAAAGGGCGATGGTCGCGTCGGGCCTTTTGTCTTTGATCATTTTTCCCAGCAAGGTGAAGTGATAGTCCTGGATGAAGATCAAAGGGCTTTTTTTAGGCAGTTCCTCCAGGATGCCGTCGGCGAATTTTTGATTGACCTTTTTATACATCTGCCAGTCGGTCTCCCGGAATACCGGCCGGGTGTGGGTGATATGGCAAAGCGGCCACAACCCTTCATTGGCAAAACCGTAGTAATAACCTTCCTCCTCCTCTTTGTCCAGCCAGACCCTTTTGAGAATGTAGCGGTTGTCCTCCGGAGGCACCCCCAATTTATTCCTGGAATTCGTGAATTTCCGGTCGGCGTTACCGCTGCCGTGGGCGACCCAAACGCCGCCGCAGGCGTAAAGGATGGGGTTGATCGCCGTTACCACACCGCTGGCCGGGCGGATGCATTTCGGTTTGCCCGTGGATTCGTCCATCACGTGCATGTAGGGTTCGCGGTTGGATACGACGAACAAGGCGTTGTCGCCCAGTTTGGCCCGGATGAGGTCTCTTAATTTTGCCTCCGTCCAGATATCTTCCTTTTTGATACGCTCGGAAGCCTCCTCGGAAATGGCCCGGCGCGCGACGCGCAAATTCAGGGCGACCTGCTCGACCTCATCGGCGAGTTTTCCCAGTTCATCTTTCCCCTTGATGGAGTGCATCTCGTCGGTCTCGCCTTTTTGGAAATGGGTAAACCATTCGGTGAGCCGCTGGACAGGCAGGACGAATATCTGCCTTTGAATGAAAAACGCGATGATCAGGATGCAAAAGACCAGGATGATCAGCGTGACATTGATCCGCTCCCAGAGTTCCGTCAGGGTCGCGAAGACGAAGGAAGTGTCGTAAATGACCTCCACGACCCCTAAAATACTGTCTCCATTGTCGAATATCGGGACGGCGTAAGCGTAAACGGAGTATTCCTTGAAGTTTTCCAGCTCGCCGTGCGGCGTCTTTTCGGCCAAGATATCCCTGATGTAGGGTTTTTCTTTTTCGCGCCAGTCGGCAAACCGTTCGGTGATCGCGAAGATCTCTCCGGCGTTATCGTAAAGGACGCACCCCTGCAGCCTTTCCCGCGCCTGGAATTTTTCGACCAGCGCCTGGGCCCCTTTCAAATCATTATGGAGCAAAATATATTTTGCCGAGAGGTCGATGCTCTCCGCGACCGCCTTCGCCTTGCGCTTCAATTCCTCCATCAGTTTTTGTTCTTCGGAGCGGACTTGCAGTGTGCCGAAAACGACAAAGGCCGCGGCGACAATGATCAGGATGGGTAAAATAAATAACAGAACTCTTTTCATCTCTTTCGCTCTTTATCTTTCTGGAACGTTTTGTAAAAATAGTGAAAATTTGACCGAAGGCAACAGTGTTTTTGGGTTATTTCCCGTTCTGCCACAGCCGCGCCAGACCGGCGTCGAGGAGTTCCTGGTTCAAATAATTTCCGGCTTGCGCGACCTTCGTGGGGCCGCTGAAATCTATGGTAACCCCTGCTCGCCCTCCCTGGGCTCGCGGGGTGCTCGCGGCTTCTCTGGATTGTGGAAGCCGCGGAGCATAAAAGACATCCGCCAGGTAGCGATCATATTTGTCGGTGGTGTCCTTGTGGGTCTTGACGACGATAAAATCGAGGCCGTTGAGGCGCTCTTCCACGAAACGTTTCGCGCGTTTGCCTTCGGGCGTATTGATCTCGGGACAGTCGATGCCCCGCAGGCGGAACTTTTGCGTGAGGAACATCCGGAAATTCAGATGGACCCGGGCGATCAAAGTGTCGCCGTCGATGATCTTTTTGACCCCGGCCTTGTAGGTGAACAATTGTTCTTTGGGGACGAGGGCCGTTTTGAAAAAGCGGTCGTCGCGGACCTGGACACAGGCGTCTTTTTGAAGACGCATCCTTTTGATCTGCGCGAATCCCCAATGCAGCCGGAACCCCATGTCGACCAGCAGGTCTTTCTCTCCCTCGTCTTCAACCAGCGCGAAGGTGTTCACCCGCCCGCGGACAACGGTTAATTGAGGGATTTCCTTTTCCGCGTCTTTTTTGTCGTCACGTGTTTCTGCTGTGGCGGCCTGGATCGTCGTCATCTTATCCTTAAGTTCATCGACACTCCATCCTTTGAGGATGGCTTGATGTTCCAGTTGTTTACGTTGTTTCTCATCTTTAACCGTCATCAAATGCAAGAAATGGCTCCAGGGCAATTGCGTCAACCTTGACGCAATTGGGTAAGTCCGGTACAACTGGACGGTGCGTTCCAGCGTCCTTTTATTTAATGAAACTACAGGAACAAGCTGTTCATAAACGTGATCGCCGTACTGGGCCCGGCCTTTGTTTTTCAAGATCTCCCGGTTGACCCAGCGCCCGATGCGCCAGTAGCCAAGGGTCACCCGGCCTTTGACGTCCAGTTCCATGTTCCGGATTTCCCGTTTGATGTCGGCGGCCAACTTTGAAATACTGCCTGGGGTGAGGAGGCTTTTCTTCATCATCAATTCCCCTTCTGGTTAGAGGTCGTGAACTTAATCATCTGCTTTTCGTAACACGGCCAACAATTCCGTGGTCGAATAGACCGTTACAGTTATTTGTTTCTTCATGCCCTTATCATTTGACCAGACGGCGGCCTCGAGCTTTAACGCCAGCGCCAGGTAAGGGGCGTCTTGTCGGTGCGAGGCCAGCGCCAGGGCTTTTGCCATGGCAGGCTGATATGATGTTTCAGGGAAGACCCGGATTCGTTGCGTCAACAGCAGGAATAGCGCTTCTATTTCTTTGGAGGGTAACCCGATCCGTTTTCTGATTGACGCGCTGGTCCGTAGATGGCGCCGCGTCTCCGAAAGCAGATGCTCGGGAGCGGCCAGGTCAAGCCTTGAATCCAGCAGAAGTTCCCTCGTGAGAGCTTCTTTCAGGAAAGCGGCCAGCAGGATGTTGGCGTCAACGACAAGTTGCAAGGTCAGCCCGCCTTGTGTTTTTTTGATACGATTTTTTTGATCTTGGCGGCGTGGGCTCCGATGGAAGCATCGTCGAGCGTGCTGCCCGAAAGCATTTGGTTCATGCGTTCCAGAAGAAGCATTTTTCCGCGGATGGCCTGGCGGGCGACCTCGGACCAGTTCATCTCCTTGAATTTGTCCATTCTTTCCTTCAGGTCCACCGGGATTGCGAGCGTCATATTGGGCATGGTTTGTATCTCCTTTCCTGCATTAAGTATAATATGTGTAAGCACATAATGCAAGTAATTATTCACACAGCGCCCGATGCGCCAGTAGCCAAGGGTCACCCGGCCTTTGACGTCCAGTTCCATATTCCGGATTTCCCGCTTGATGTCGGCGGCCAACTTTGAAATACTGCTCGGGGAGAGAATGCTTTTCGTTTTCATCGGTTCTTTCTTGAAGCTACTTTATGTTTTTTCGATACATTTTTCTTGATCCCGGCGGCGTGGGCTCCGATGGAAGCATCGTCGAGCGTGCTACCCGAAAGCATTTTTTGCGCAAGAGTTTTCTTCATTTGCTGATTCTCAAGTCGGCCGCGGACGATCTGTTTCTGCTGCGCGCCGCTTTTATTCGTCCCACGCCACGGCGTCGGCGGGTTGGGCGGCGGGTTCGGACTGCTCCGCTTCACCGGCGGGGGCGGGTTGTTGTCCCGCGGCGGGGGCGCCTTGCCCTCCTCCGGCGGCGCCGGTCTTTTTCGGCATGAAATGGATGCTGTTGGCGATGATCCGCACGCGGCTCTGCGTTTTGCCGTCTTTCTCCCAGCGGTCCTGGCGGAGGCGCCCCTCCACGATAATGCCGCTGCCTTTGGTCAGGTATTTGTTGCAGTTCTCCGCGGCCGCGCCCCAGACCTCCACGTCGAAATAGGACACCTCGGTCGTCTTCTCGCCGTTTTTGGTGTACACCCGGTTGTTGGCGAGCGAGAGGCTGCAGACGGTTTTTCCTGACGGTGTGTACTTTAATTCCGGATCCCTGGTGAGATTCCCCATGATATTGACGCTGTTCAAGCTCATGTCGGTCCTTTCTCTTTTAGGGGGACACAATACTTATTTCGGGATTAAGTACTGTGTCCCTCTTTTTGTATGTCCCTCTTTTTGTACTTGTTTTATATTGCCGGTCTTAACCCCGAAGCCGAACGATTGCGGGAACTGGGCAGGATTAAAATCCCTGAGCCCGAAGCCCTCCCGCAAGGATCATGTTCGGCCAACTGACAAACGCGCCTCTAAGAGATAACCTCCCAACGCCCGCCCTTAGCGGGGCCGATACGGCGTAAACGCCCCTCCTGTTTTAAAATCCGAATAATCTTTTCAACGCCTGCGAGACTTAATCCAAGATGATCCGCAATTTCTTGCGCCGTAATCGAGGAATTTTCGACTATAAGAGGGACATGCGTTATCACTTAAGCCATCATAATTTTGCAAGCAAGACACAACGCCTTGCTGCTCTTTGATAAAAAAATATAAATTTACTGTAGGAGTCCATAAAAAAAGACGATATCTTACTTTCAAAAGGTCTCGCCAACCTAA
>JACROV010000072.1 GCA_016214285.1 Candidatus Omnitrophota bacterium
GGATGAAGACAGCGATTGGGAATTTTTTCCACAGGCAAAGCCAGGAGACAGATTAAGGCCAGGAGAAAAATTAGGCTTTGTCCAGGAGAAAATATTTTCCCATCTGATTATGGTTCCCTTTGCTTTGCCTGGGGCGGTAGAAGTCGTCAGTATAGCAGGACAGGCCAGATATAATTTAAAACAACCCATTGCCAAGGTAAAAGACCAGGCAGGAAGAATCTCTGAATGTTTCCTCAAACAGCATTGGCCGGTGAAGCTCCCTATTCAAGCCTATGCTGAGAAATTGCGGCCAACTGAACCTTTAGTAACCAAGATGCGCTTGATTGATTCTTTATTTCCGGTGGCCCGCGGCGGAACTTATTGCATCCCCGGGCCTTTTGGTTCAGGTAAAACAGTTTTACAGCAGTTAACCAGCCGGCACTCTGAAGTGGATGTTGTGATTGTTGCGGCCTGCGGCGAGCGCGCCGGAGAAGTAGTAGAAACTTTAAAGACCTTTCCCCATATAAACGACCCGCGCACTGGAAAACCTTTAAGCGACAGGACCGTGATTATCTGTAATACGAGCTCCATGCCGGTGGCAGCGCGCGAATCCAGCGTCTATACGGCGGTCACCATTGCCGAATATTACCGCCAGATGGGCTTAAATATTTTATTACTGGCTGACTCTACTTCCCGCTGGGCGCAAGCCATGCGCGAGATGTCCGGAAGATTAGAAGAGATTCCCGGAGAGGAGGCCTTTCCTGCCTACTTAGAGTCGCGCATTGCTTCATTTTACGAAAGGGCAGGAGTGGTGCGGCTCCACGACGGAAATTTAGGTTCAGTTACCATCGGCGGAGCAGTTAGCCCGGCCGGAGGAAATTTTGAAGAGCCGGTGACGCAGGCGACTTTAAAGGTAGTGGGCGCTTTTCATGGGCTTTCGCGCGAGCGCTCTAATGCCCGGCTTTATCCGGCAATAGACCCTTTGATTAGCTGGAGCAAATATAAAGGCATTATCCCCGAGGAGCAAGTAAAGGCAGGCCATCAGATGCTGCAGCGCAGTAACGACGTAGCCCAGATGATGAAGGTAGTCGGAGAAGAAGGCACTTCTTTGGCTGATTTTATTGATTACCTTAAAGGAGAATTCTTTGATTTTGTGTATTTGCAGCAGGATGCCTTTGATGCAGTGGATGAGGCAACCAGCAAAGAGCGCCAAGAGTATATATTTAGTTTTATTTATGAAAATATTTTGAGGGGAAATTTTGCTCTAGCGGATAAAGACCAGGCGCGCTATTTTTTCCAAAAATTAAGGCAGTTCTGGCGCAGCTGGAATTCCGCAGAGTGGCAGTCTAAGGAATTTAAGGATATTGAAAGGGAAATTCTCAAAGAAATGAGCAGCCAGGTTAAACTCAAGGCGCAGGAAGAAATAAATGCATAAGATTTACACCAGCATTTCACAGATTGCCGGCGATGTGATCGCTGTAGAAGCA
>JACROV010000075.1 GCA_016214285.1 Candidatus Omnitrophota bacterium
CCTTTTTGACAAACAACTTCGAGATCGACGCTCTGACCGTCGCGCAGCTTTACAAATGCCGCTGGAAAGTCGAACTGTTTTTTCGCTGGATCAAACAGCACCTGCGCATCAAGGCCTTCCTGGGGACATCGCAAAACGCCCTCAAGTCCCAAGTCTGGATTGCGATCTCGATTTACGTGCTGGTCGCCATCATCAAAAAACGACTCACTCTCAAGCCAAGTCTTTACATAATTTTACAGATTTTGAGCGTGACTCTTTTCGAGAAAACGCCGATATCGCAAGCACTTACGAAAACTGATATCAATAAACAAAATGCTCAAAACGCTAACCAATTGACCTTGTTCAACTTATAATGGGACAGTCGTGATAAATTATAAATTTTTGCGGGGCACCAAGAATATTTTTGTTCAAAGAAAAAGGGCAGCCTAAAAAATGGGTTGCCCTTTATATAACGCTTTGCTGTCAATTATGTTATTGAAAATTTCGAACTGTGGCCGCCGTACCGGGTCCTTCCTCAATGCCGATGAACGCCGGCAGGTTGTCCACCTGCTCGACTTTGGAGATGACCGGCTCAAAGCCGTAGATGTCGGTGTCTTTAAGATTCACGTTACCCACGGGGACCGGCACGCCCTTGCCGTCGCGCTTGACCAGCAGTTTCAAAAACGCGGGGTTGATGTCGATACCGCCGAGGTCCGTCGGCTTGTCTTGTTGTTTGAACGCCGCTTGCATCCCCTTGTTAAACGCATTTATTCCTTCCGAACTAGTGACTCTGTCAACCACAGCCCGAGGCATATCGTTTAATATATTTTCTATACTCTTTTTAGAGACCAGTGAACCCGGGTTTTGGGTAAATCGATCTGCGGCTTGAGAAGCATCCTGAGAACTGATTCCAGGAATTTTTGAGAAGCTATCCCTTAATTGGCCCTGGGTTATATTGGGATTTTTGATAACAGCCGCTGACCAACCGGCAACTTCAAGGTTCAAATCTTTGTTACTGCGCTGAAGTTGTTGCGCAATTCCTGTCGCAATATATTCTCTGGTTTCTTTTTTCCCTAATTGCTGGGCTTCACCGGGTGTTAACCCTTCTTTCATAAAATCATTTTCTAAATTAGACGAAGAAAAACCTTCTGGTCTAACAGCTATCTTTCCCACCGCCGCTGCGACCACAGGAATACGATGAGAATCAAATGGTACATCAGGCATGGATTGTAATACTCTTTCCGTAGCTGTAATACTTTCCGCCGGATAAGCAACAAACATGGCCGGCATAGCACCGACCGCGGGATTAAAAGGTTGCGCGGAAGTATACACCATAGATTCTATAACACCCGGACGGGTCAACTCTTTCTTTAATCCTTCGGTTAAATCAGGATTAGACCTAATACCCTCACGCAAGGTATCAAAATTCCAAGCAACACCTGGATTCCGACTCACCATATTGGTTATTGTTGTAACCCCTTTTTCTGCCTCATCCCTTCTTATATTTGGATTAAAATTCATCAAAGAAACCACACTATTTCCTTGTACCAACGGCAGGTTTTCTTTGATATTAAAGGCAAAAGAGGCTGTGGCAACATCAAAACGATTAATAGCAACTCTTGCCAAGGCCGAGGCATTTGCTGTCAATACTTCCCGCTCCTGAGGGCTTAAATCCTTGTTAAAGGCCTCATTTTGATTAATCTCAATGGCAAAATTAATTGTGTTCTTAATTGCGGGGTTCTGCAATACAAACGTTGCTACTTTCGAGGCAAGCATATCCGCTCTCGGCGCTGCCTCAGGGATCTCTTTTAAATAATCCGACATTCTCTGCTCGACCTTGAGACGGTTCGTCGTCACTTCATGGAAAATTAATGGCATATTGTCATCCACTTCGTTGGTCAAGACAGACGCCAACCGTCCCATGTTTTGCACTAACGCCCTCTTGGACTGATCGCTCACCCCCTTTAACGCCGGACTTTGATTCAACGCCGTTTCAAAACCACCCCGGTTTACAGTCCCGGCATTCTGCGTCATAATCGCTGGAATCTCCGAGGCCAGAACCCGCGCTTCAGTCTCCGGTATCTGTGACGCCAGATCTTTGTCTGTCCTTAAAAAGCTCAGAGTATCCTGTGTTGCCCGCTGCGGATTTGTCATTGATGCCTGCCGCACCGCTGCAAGATTAAAATCCACATTGTTCACAGCCGCAGCGGTTAATTGATCCCAATTTTTAATCGCAGTTTCAACCGCAGGTTGTGACAACCCACGCGCGCTCAGATAACCTGAAATTTCACTAGATGAATTTAATTGTCCGGAAAAATTCTGCGCCAAATCCGTAATAGCCTGGGTCATTTCGTTAATATCACCGCTGACGCCGGCCTTTTGCATCATGGCCTCTAAGTTATACTTCAGGTTATTAACAAACACCTGAGGGTTGGTATGATAGGCAACAGAAAGGGCCTTAGAAGATGTGCTGTCGATCGGGCTACTGCTTATTAAAGTAGGCTTCGCCATATTTAAGTCAAAAGTAACTCTAAAGTCCTCAGTGCCCATCGGACTACTGGCAACATTTTGAAAAAGTTTTATCTGTTCACCGTCAGACAACTGTAAAGGACTACTGACTCGCTTAAAATCCTGAACAAGTAACTTAGGAGTGTTAACAAACGTAGCTCCTCCGGCGAAATATTTTCTGGAAATGACCTGCTGGGTCTCCGGGTCGTAGTCTTTTTTGACCAGTTCATACGCGCCCTTTTTAAAGGCGTCCACGTACTGCTCATAGATCTTGAGCTTATCACTTTTGTCCTTGATATCCACGCCGGAAACCTTGTTTTTATCGATGTACACCTGGCCCAGAAGGCTGTCTTTAAGAGACATTTTGTACCAAGTGGCGAGGATATTGGCGTTGTAGATTTGCCGTAAATTCGCGAAATTCTTTCCTTCGTTGACTTCCTTTTCGATCTCGGGCAACAGAACCTCACGCACCACGTCCGAGGAAACGGCACCGACGGCCTGCGCGTCATGGTCCCCGACCGCCGTGGAACGGTTCGCGTCGTTTTTCAGCGCGAAATAATCTTCCTCAAGCATGACCTTCAAATGGCTATCCACCACGTACGCGCTGCCGTTGATCTCATACACCTCCGCCTTGTCAGGGACGATCCAGATCTTGTTGAACATGTTGACGGGGATGTCTTCCGCGCCGAATTTTTCCTTGACCTTCTGCTGTACCCGGCTCCAGAACGCGCTGCCGGTCTTGCCTTCGGGGTACATGATCGAGGCGGTGATCTGCTTGAGCATGTAATCCTGAGCCAGAAGGTCCCGGCCCATTTCCGTGTACCCGAATCTTTCGGGGATGATATTGGACCGGTCATACGGCGAAAGGTTGACCCACAATTCCTCTTCCGGGACCGTCAACGCGGCCATAAAATATTTGATCAGCTTTTGCGACTCCACCTTAAGTTCCTCGCCCTGCAGTCCGGTATCGCCGGAATTGACGATAAAAGAAAATTTTAAAGGGTCGCTGGGATCGATCGTGATCCCCTTGACATAGAGCGGCGTGAAGCTCTCGCTCATGGGAACCATGGAGCCCGGCGCGGGCAAATTCAGCACGGACGCAGAAGTTCCTTGAGCGAAAACGGCAACGGGCTGAATGATCGGGCTAAAGGCAAATATAACGGCGGTGGTTAAAGAAAAAATACGGCAGGACAAACTGACGCGTCTTCGACTGCAGGAACGGATTACCATGGCTTAATCCTCCCAAACATAAAATTTTTAAAAGATAAGAGCAGAGGGAGCGCTTTCCCTGTAATATGTAAAGCATAATAAGAATAACATATCTTATGGAAAAAACAAACTTTTTCTTATTTTGGCCGCAATAAATCAAGTCCATAACACGATAAATATCAACAAGTTATAATCCTCGCGTATATATTCTTTAATATTGCACATAAATTGTGATAATAAAAACTTTCTGACAATACAATATCCGGAAAATCAGCCGGGGAGCAATCCCGTACCTTTAAGACTTTCCCGGCACAAGGTCGCGCAGCAGCGCGGCCTCCAGGATCCACCGCTTGTCTTCGGTATAATCGCGCGCGAATTTAATGCGCCCGTTCTTTTTATTAATCACGACCATAAAAACATACTGGTTGGTCCAGGCTCCTCTTTCATTAAACAGGATAAACCAATGTTCCTCATAACGCGGCAGACCGGCCATGTCGGCGGCGACCTGAGGGTTAGAGAGATCATAGAGGGCCGCTTCATCCTGTCTGATCAATTCCCTCTGGGCGATCAGCCTGGATTCTTCCAGACTGATGCCGTCATCGAAAACAACCGTCGGATAACGCCCCAGGACGGCTTTGCTCTCGGCCACGAGCGCCGACGCGCATCCGATCAAAAACAGCGGCATAAGAACACAAAATTTTTTCATCAAACCTGCCGACCGCATTCTTTCCTCTGATGTTAATCCCGCCAGAAATACAATAACAGACACAACCCGACGCCGACCGCGTACAACCAGAACGTGCCGTTGACAAAATACGGATAACCCATCAGCGCGATGCCCACAACAAGCGGCTTGAAGCTCCGCTCTTTCTTGCCGTAGACAAAGGCGGCAAATCCCACCGCGCCGAAGATGATCCAGGCGATGATCTTCGCTAAAGAAAACGCGGAAACGCCCGCAGGACCAAGGAGCATGTTCTGATCCGCGGCAATATTGCCGAAATCGCTGACAAGAGATGCCGCTTTTTCGGAAAACACATCGCTCATATGACCTATTTATCTTTTCTAAAAATCTTCTCCCAAAGGCCAGAGGTTCCCTTTAGGGAAGAGCCTATCGGCCGCCAGAGCCGGAGGATGGGATCGTAATAGCGGTCAACGACGCGCTCTTTTAAGGGAATGATACCATTGTCGGTGATGTGGATATGCTCGGGGCACACGTCCGTACAGCATTTGGTGATGTTGCATAACCCCGAACCGTGTTCTTCCTTGATCTTGGGGACGCGGTCTTCGGTATCTAGGGGGTGCATTTCAAGGGAAGCCAGGCGGGTCATAAAGCGCGGGCCCACGAACTTTTCTTTCTTGGCCTGGTCGCGCAGGACGTGGCAGACGTCCTGGCAGAGGTAACATTCAATGCATTTGCGGAATTCCTGCACACGGTCGATGTCGCGCTGCATCATGCGATAATTGCCGTCAGGGCCTTTCTGGCCGGGTTTAAACGGCGCGATCTTTTTGTTCTGCGCGTAATTCCAGGACACGTCGGTGACGAGATCCTTGATGACCGGGAATGTTTTCAACGGCTGGACCGTGATCGTTTGTCCCGCGGGAAATTGATTCAGGCGCGTCATGCAGCTCAAGCGCGGCTTGCCGTTGATCTCAACACTGCAGGACCCGCACTTGCCGGCTTTACAGTTCCAGCGCACGGCCAGATCCGTGGCCTGCCGCGCCTGGATGCGGTGCACGGCGTCAAGCACAACCATCCCCGGCTCCAGTTCGACCTTGTAATCGACGAAGCCGCCGCCTTTTTTATCGCCGCGCCATATTTTGAAATTCCGCTCAGCCACCTTTGGTTCCCTCCAGCTCTTCCAGGCTCGCGTAGGCGATCTTTTTTAATTCTTCCGGCGGGTCATCGCGCCTGACCTTTTCTACCTCCATGTTCCCGTCCTTGGCTTTACGAATGACGACATTGTATTTAAGCCACTCGTCGGATTCAAAATAAAAATCCGCGCGGGTGTGTCCGCCGCGGCTTTCCTCGCGCGTCAAGGCCGCGCGGGTCACCGCTTCGGAGGTGATCAAAAGATTCGGCAGATCAATGGCCGCGTTCCATCCCGGATTATACTGAGGACTCGCGTGAGCCTTGACCTTGCCCGCGTCCTGATACAAACGCTTGAGTTCTTCCAGCCCTTTTTTGAGTTCGTCGGCCGTGCGGATGATACCGACGTATTTTTGCATCATATCCTGCAGGTCTTCCTGGACCACAAATGGATTGGTGCCGCTTTCGCGGTTGAGGATATCCGTCGCGCGGCGGATAATGGCGTTGACTTGGCCCGCGTCGAGCTTGGGCGTGCCCTGAAGTTTCTTGATATATTTGCCCGCGCCTTCCCCGGCGAGTTTGCCGAAGACCAAAAGATCGGAAAGCGAATTGCCGCCGAGGCGGTTGGCCCCGTGCATGCCGCCCGCGCATTCGCCGCAAGCGAACAATCCCGGGACGGAAGTTTCCTGCGTGTCACTATTGACCCGGATCCCGCCCATAAAATAGTGCATCGTTGGCCCGACTTCCATCGGTTCTTTGGTGATGTCGAGTTCCGCCAATTCCTTGAATTGATGATACATCGAGGGAAGTTTCTTTCGGATAAATTCCGGCGAACGTTTGGAGGCGATATCGAGAAATACCCCGCCGTGCGGCGAGCCGCGGCCGTCCTCGACTTCCTTTTTTATAGAACGAGCCACCTCATCGCGCGTTAAAAGTTCCGGGGGCCGGCGCGCGCCTTCCTTGCCTTCCAGCCAGCGGCTGGCTTCCTCTTCGGTATCCGCGGTTTCCGGGGCGAATTTTTTCGGGATATACTTGAACATGAACCGCTCGTTCTTATTATTAAGGAGGATCCCGCCGTCCCCGCGCACGCCTTCGGTGACCAAAACCCCGCGCACCGACGGCGGCCAGACCATCCCGGTCGGATGAAACTGCGTGAATTCCAGATCAATCAATTCCGCGCCGGCGCGATACGCCATTGCGAGGCCGTCGCCAGAATACTCCCAGGAATTCGATGTTATTCGCCACGCCTTGCCGCCGCCGCCCGTGGCAAAGATCACGGCCTTGGCCTTGAAGATCACAAATCGTCCAGTCTCGCGCCAATACGCGACCAAACCCGCCACGCGCCCGTTGTCCAGAAAAAGATCCAGCGCCGTGCATTCCATATGCGTGGCGATCCCCTGATGAACGCAGAAATCCTGCAAGGTCCGGATCATCTCGAGGCCCGTGCGGTCACCGACGTGGGCGAGCCGCGGATAGCGGTGCCCGCCAAAATTGCGCTGGCTGATCAATCCGTCTTTGGTACGGTCAAAAACCGCGCCCCATTCTTCCAGCTCACGCACCCGATCAGGAGCCTGCCTGGCGTGCAGTTCCGCCATGCGCCACTGGTTGAGGAATTTCCCGCCGCGCATCGTATCGCGAAAATGAATTTTCCAATTATCACGCTTGTCGACATTGCCCAGCGCAGCGGCCACACCGCCTTCCGCCATAACGGTGTGCGCCTTGCCCAAAAGGGATTTCGAAATCATGCCGGTATTTAATCCCTGCTTGGCGCATTCAATGGCCGCGCGGATCCCGGCCCCGCCGGCACCGACGACGAGGACGTCGTGTTCGATTGTTTGAATCTCGGAAATGTCCATTTTAAGACTCCGAATATTTACAATAAAACCAGTGCATCAGGACATCAGCTTATCAGTTGGCAGAATATCTGCATATCAGACTATCAGAAAAAACTGTTAAATTGCTGATCTCCTGATTTTCTGGTCTTCGACCTACTGATAACCTGATCTTCTGATACACTTTAGTTACCCCACGTATTCCAATCATGCCACACGCCCATGGAAACCATACGAATGTAAAAGTCCGTAAAACCTACCCAAATCATGCTCATCCACGCCCAGAGCATGTGCCGTTCATTTAGCCGCGTCACCCGTTTCCAGATTTTGTAACGCGGGTGTTCTTGCCCCGACGGGCAGGAAAAACAGTTCAGCCGGCCGCCGACCAGATGCCGCCAGGCGTGACAGCCGAGGGTGTAGCCCGAAAGAAGGAACACGTTGACGGCCATCACGAGCGTGCCGACGCCGACACCGAATTGTCCGTAGCGGAAACACGACACGACCGTGTCATAAGCGAGAACAATGATATAAAAGATCGCGATATAAAGCGTGTAACGGTGGAGGTTCTGGAATAAAAGGAGGTGTGTTTCTCCTTTATAATCTTTCTGCGGCAAAGGCGCCACCGCGCATGCCGAAGGCGTGGCGAAATAGGCGCGGTAATAAAATTTGCGGTAATAATAACAGGTGAGGCGAAACGATAACGGCCCGGCGAGGATAAAAATAGCCGGCGAGGGCGGGATAAGGCTCGGCCACCATTCGGGCCAATACCCGAACCAGGCGTGAACGACCGGCGGCGCGCCGGCGGCATTAGGGTCAACAAATAAAAGCGGCGAATACAACGGCGACAAATACGACCCGGCCCAATAATACCCGGCCTGCAGCATCGCCCAAGTGGTGTAGACCACAAACCCAAGAAATCCGGCGCCCGTCAAAAACGGTTCAAGCCACCATTTGTCCGTTCTGGCCGTCGCCGCGCAACCGGTCGGATGTACTTCCTGCTGAGGATTCATTGCTACTCTTTCCCGTAAACTCTTCAAACAAGATTTTTGTGATTATACCACGAAGAAAGACGTTTGGGAACAGGCAAACCTGAAATTAATCATCATCAGCGCGTCTTTTGATAGCGGCCAATCAATTCAGTCTTCTCTAAAATATGTCCCTCCATCGCTTTTTCCAAATCCCGCTTCGATGGCGTGCTCTTGAAGACAAGCTGGGCATCCAGCGCGTAAAGTTTGAAGAAATACCGGTGCGTGCCTGGGGGCGGGCACGGCCCGCCATAATTGACCCGGCCAAAATCGTTTCGCGTCTGCGTGCCGGGCACGCTGTTTTCCTTGATCTCCGGCGTCGGCGCGATGTTGTAGACCAGCCAGTGGTCCCAGTTTCCCCCCTGCGCGTCGGGATCGTCAACAATAAGGACCAAACTTTTCGTCCCGTTGGGGATCCCGGAGATCGCCAGCGGCGGATTGGTGTCCTGCCCCTGACAGGTATACTTTCTAGGAATTGTCTGATTGTGCTCGAAGGCCGAGCTTGTCATCTGCAGCCGGCCGGTCTGCGACGAAACATTTTTGGCCGCCAAGACAAACAGCGCTGAAAAAACCAAAATGTCCAATAACCCATTTTTCATGACAACCTCCCATTCTTTCACGCCGTATTCCGTATTTCGTCGCTTGTAAACCCTCCCCCGAGATACGTGCGACGAACGACGAGATACAAGACATGCGCTTACGCTTCCTCTTGATACTTCTCTTTCAACGCCTCCGTGCACGTCGGCGAGCGTGGTCACGTCCCCCAGCGCGCGGCCTTCGGCGATGTCGCGCAAAAGCCGGCGCATGATCTTGCCGCTGCGCGTCTTGGGCAGCTCCGTGGTAAAAATAATCTTCTGCGGCCGCGCGATCGCCCCGATCTTTTTCGCCACGTGGCCTTTCAGGGTTTCATCCGCTTGCTGTCCGGGCTTGTTACCTTCCTTTAAAATGACGAACGCGGCAATGGCCTGGCCTTTGATCTCATCGGTAATGCCGACAACCGCGGATTCCGCGACGCTGGGGTGGTCGACCAAGGCGCTTTCGACTTCCATGGTGCTGATGTTATGGCCGGCAACGAGCATGATGTCATCGACCCGCCCCAAAAGCCAAAGGTAACCGTCCGCGTCGACCTTGGCCCCGTCGCCGGGGAAATACGCGTCCTTGAAACGGCTCCAGTAGGTTTCCTGGTAACGTTCGTCGTCGCCGTAGATCCCGCGCAGCATCGACGGCCACGGGCTTTTGATGGCCAAGTATCCGCCGCCTTCCGTGACGGTTTTGCCCTCCTCGGTCACGACGACGGCCTCGATTCCCGGCAGAGGTTTGGTCGCCGAGCCGGGTTTAAGCGCCGTCACGCCAGGCAATGGCGAGATCAAAATGCACCCCGTTTCCGTCTGCCACCAGGTGTCGACCACCGGGCAGCGGCCTCTGCCGATGTGCTGATGATACCAGACCCACGCTTCGGGGTTGATCGGCTCGCCCACGCTTCCCAAAAGCCGCAGGCTCGAGAGGTCGCAACCGTCGGGCCACTGCGTCCCCCAGCGCATAAAGGTACGGATCGCCGTCGGCGCGGTATAAAAAATGGTCACCTTATATTTTTCGATTGTTTTCCAAAAACGGTCGCGCTCGGGATAATCCGGCGAACCTTCGTACATCACCTGGGTCGCGGCATTCGACATCGGGCCGTAGACGATATAGCTGTGGCCGGTCACCCAGCCGACATCCGCCGTGCACCAAAAAATATCTTCGGGCTTGATATCAAAGACCCAGCGGGTCGTCGCGTACACGCCGGTCATGTAGCCGCCGGTCGTGTGCACGATGCCCTTGGGTTTTCCCGTTGTCCCCGAGGTGTACAAAATGTAGAGCATGTCCTCGGCGTCCATCTGCTCGGGCTCGCAATAATCTTCGGCCTTGTCCACGAACTCGTGGTACCAGAGGTCGCGGCCGCTTTTCATCGATATGTTCTGTCCGGTCCTGCGGACAACAATGAGATGTTGGATAGTTGGGCATTCGGCGGCCGCCTGATCCGCGGTCTCTTTTAAAGGAAGTACCTTGCCGCGCCGATACCCGCCGTCGGCGGTGATGATCAGTTTGGCCTGGGCGTCACGGATGCGTTCTTTCAGCGAATCCGCGCTAAACCCGCCGAAGACGACCGTGTGCACCGCGCCGATGCGCGCGCAGGCGAGCATCGAAAAAACCGCTTCGGGGATCATCGGCAGATAGATCGCCACCCGGTCGCCTTTTTTAACGCCAAGCCCTTTGAGGACATTGGCCAGCTTGTTGACCGACTTGTAAACATCCTCGTAAGTCAACCTTCGCGCGTCCCCCGGCTCGCCCTCCCAAAGGATGGCCGTCTTGCTGCCGAGGCCTTTTTTGATATGACGGTCGAGACAATTGTAACTTGCGTTGAGTTTACCACCGACGAACCATTTCGCGAACGGCAGTTGCCAGTCAAGGACCTTGTCCCATTTTTGGAACCAGTCGAGCTCGCCGGCCCATTTGGCCCAGAAGGCCTCGCGGTTTTGGGCCGCCTCTTGGTAAATGGATTCATCACGAATACGGGCCTTTCGCTGAAATTCGTTACTGGGAACAAAAAGACGGTTCTCTTCCATGAGAACATTGACCGTTTCGCGTTTGGTCTGGTTCGCTTGCTTCGTCACATCCCTCCCTTAAGATTGGGTTAAAATCCGAAGTACGAAATCCGAAAAAAATCAAAATCCCAATGACCTAAACAGTCTAGATATTAGAATTTTAAATTTGCATATTGTTTCCCGTTAGGCTCCCTTTGGGAGGAGTTTCGTGCTTCGAGTTTCGAATTTAACGAACGAGGTCCAATATATTCCTGAATTGGCTGTGCTCAGCCGTTTGAAGAAGTTCGAAGAGGATCGTTTCGGTCGAGGTGATCACACCGCCGCAGGATCTGATCCGCTCCAGGCCGACGCCCTTGTTGGAAGACGCGCGCGAGGAAACCGCGTCGGATACCACCTGGACTTTATAGCTCGATCCAAGCAATTGGGCGACCGTCTGGTAAACGCAAACGTGGGTTTCGATGCCGGCGACGATGATCTGTTTTCTGAAAAGAGAAGCCAGCGCCTTGGTAAAATTCGGCTCGCCGCAGCAGCCAAAATTCTTTTTGACAATGGGCTTCCGGGTGGGCATCAATCGGCGAATGGACTCGACGGTCGCTCCGATTTTCTCCGGAACATGCTCGCTCCAAAGGATAGGGATATCCAAGCCCTGCGCCGCCTGGATCAGGATCTGGATATTCTTCAAAAGAGCATCCTTCTCCTGCATCAGGGGAGTGAGTTTTTCCTGGACGTCGATGATGAGTAACACGCTTTTTTCGGGGGAGAACATAATATTAAGACTTCAGTCATCAGCTTTCAGACTTCAGACAGCGATCTGACGACTGAAGTCTGATGACTGACGACTATTCAATAATTTCAATAATCCCGCACCCGATCCACCCGCCGGCGTTGCCGGTCGGCTGGCCGAATGGCCTCTTGCCGTTTTTCAGTATAACCGCTTTTGCTCATTTTCAAAATAATTTCTTTACAACCGGAGGCACGTCAAAAATCCGCCAGCCTCACCGACTGACGGCGCGGCCCCCAGGCGCCCGGCTTGTCGTCAAAATGTCCGGGGCACACAGTGCCGCAGCGTGCGCACTTGTTTTTATCTTTAAGATTGTAGGCGCCCAGTTGATACCAGTCCCGTTCGATCAGCAGTTCCTTGCAGTTGTGACAGTAGGTGCTCGAGCCTTCAGGGTCGTGGACGTTGCCGGTGTAGACGTAACGCAATCCTTTGGATAAAGCGATCGCGCGGGCGCGTTTTAACGTCGCGGGCGGCGTGTCGGGTTTGTCCAGCATGCGAAAATCCGGATGGAACGCGGTAAAATGCAGCGGCACATCCACCCCGAGCTCGCAGGCGATCCATTCGCTCATCGCGTGGATCTCCTTGTCGCTGTCATTGACCTCAGGGATCAGGAGTGTCGTGATCTCGAACCACACGTTCGTCTCGCGCTTGAGGTACACCAGCGTGTCCAGCACCGGCTGCAAGGCGCCTGAGGTGATGTTACGATAAAATTCTTCCGTAAAACCTTTGAGATCAACGTTGGCCGCGTCCATATATTTGTAAAATTCAGGGCGGGATTTATCCGTCATATATCCGGCAGTGACAGCCACGGTCTTGACGCCGAGCTTATGGCATTCTTTGGCGATGTCGATGGCGTATTCGGCGAAGATGACCGGGTCATTGTAGGTGAAGGCGACGCTTTTACATTTCAGCGATTTCGCGGCGCGGGCGATTTTTCCCGGGGAAGCCTGATCGGTCAAGCGATCGAACTCGCGGGACTTGCTGATGTCCCAGTTCTGGCAAAATTTGCAACCCAAATTACACCCGGCCGTGCCGAAAGAAAGGATGCTCGTGCCCGGATAAAAATGATTGAGCGGCTTTTTCTCGACCGGATCGATGCAAAAGCCGCTGCTGCGCCCGTAGGTGGTCAAAACCATTTGTCCGCCGACGTTCTGGCGGACAAAACAAAACCCCCGCTGGCCTTCGCCTAAATGGCAATAGCGGGGGCATAACTCACAAAGGATCCGGCCGTCCTCTAACTTTTTCCAATAGCGGCCGACGTAAGGTTCGAGGAAATGGTTGGCTTGACGCATAATTTCACCCGGGCCGCGCCTTCCTAAAGGCTTGGTGTGGCTGCGGCTGCTGGCGGCGGTTCTTGACGAAGTATCCTGTCCAGAATCTTGATATCCGTGGAGGCCTCCGACAGCGGTTTGGTGCGCGTGCACAAATTGGTGTGGTCCCTTCCCTCCTGCAGGTACGTGAAGACCAGATACTGCTCTTCCGGATGGAACGGATACCCCTGTCCGATATCGTTGGGAAGCGAGGTCAAAACGACGCTGACATCATCAAGCGTGCCCTTGAATACCTTGTAGACCTTGAAAGAAACTTTCACGTTACGGGTGCGTTCGCGCACCATCATGACCTTGCCGACGAAGACGCTCGAAGAAATGGCGTAAGATTCCTCCACCGGCGGCGGCTCTGCGCACGAGCTGGCCAGCGCAACCGTCGTTGTGGACATCCAACAAACAAGCAACAAAAATATTTTCAACACTCCCTTTAAATTCGAAATCCGGATATCGTCAGCCCGAGGCTGATCCGCCTTTGGCGGAAAATCCGAAACAATCCCGAAATTCGAATTCTCTAAATTAAAAACATTTTTGTTTTGATTATTCAATGTTTTGGTCATTTGGATTTGTTTCGTATTTCGTGCTTCGTATTTCGGATTTACAAATTCCTACGCTTTTCGCAATTGGGCGTGCCGAAAACAACCGGTTGTGTGGTCGTTGACCCCCTACCCACCGCCTGCATGAACGCGTACATGATCGTCGAACCGGCAAAATTGAACCCGCGTTCTTTCAAATCTTTGCTTATTATATCGGATTTTTCGGTTCTTGCGGGAAGTTCTTTAAAATTACGCAAACGGTTCTGGATCGGTTTTTGCCCGACGAATCCCCGGATGTAGCGCTCGAATGTGCCGAACTCTTTCTGGACTTTGAGGAACGCGGCCGATATATTCTTTGGTGATCTTGGGTTTGTTACCGGCGGCTTTGATCTGTGTGGGATTCTTGACATGAACGGCGGCGGGCACGGATTAGACTTTCCCGGTAACCCGGCCAACTTTCAAGGTGGTATGCGTGCCGTCCTGCCACGGCCAGAGCATGGCCAGGATCGTCCCGTCACCGAACGCCTTGCGGTACAACACCTGGTTGGTCATAATGCTGCCGTAAATCTGGCATAAAACAAGATCCATGCCTGACGGGGCGACCCCCGCGGGCTTGACCGGCGGGCCTAAAACTTCTTCCAGGATCGTGTTCCACTCCTGGATATCGGCGTTAAAGATCACCCGCTCCTGGTAATCATCGCTCACCTCACGTATTTGATAGACGTTCAATCCGGCAATGCGCTGCGCGAATTCTTTCAATGTCATCTCCTGGGGTTCTCCAAGTTATCGAATGCACCCCTGCTGTTTTGCCCCTTAAACAAAAGGGTCAAAACAAGCGCAGGGGTTTTTGTCGCCGAAAGTCAAACAAGAGCGAATCGAGTAGGAGGCGGAATTGCTTCCGCCGTCCTCTCACACCACCGTACGTACCGTTCGGTATACGGCGGTTTCTATCGCTCTTCGCTTTTGGCCTGTCCCCCACCTTCATATAACCACCCCGCCATAACTCACGGATTC
>JACROV010000077.1 GCA_016214285.1 Candidatus Omnitrophota bacterium
ACTGACGTTCCGTAAATCGCGGCCTCATTGAGAATCCGCCCCTCGCTACCACTTGATTCTTCATAATTTTTTCCAGGGAAGAATCAAGTGTTGTCCCGAGCAGATATTTTATTCATCAGTCGGCTGCGAGGGATCATAGTAAGGGGTTGCAGAAGGCGGTTCTCCCCGCTAACGGATGTTATCCGGAATTCCGGGACTTTACCCTTGAAATCGCAGGGGCGATTTCTAAGGGCGAGTCGGGGTAAACCAAGTAGCACGGGCTTTACCCCGTGAGGGCTCCATGAAATCCACGATTTTTTCCCTGCGTCATAAATTGCTTATCGCGGCATTGGCCGTCTTGATCTGCGGCAGCACCCCGAATGTTTTTGGGGAGACGGATCTGCTGGAACTGGGCCCGGCGTCGGCCAAGTACGACGATGTCGTTGTGCAAGACGTTTTGCGCGTCGACACGCTCCGCTTAGAAAGCGGGGAGATCGTCAAGCTGATCGGTGTGCGCGCCTTCGGCGATCCCGCGCGCAAGAAAAAAATCGAACGGGACAAATACGGGTTTGTCGTCAAGGAAAATGTGGACCTGGAAGTGCCGCCCGCGGAACAGGCCCGGGAATACGCGCGGGAATTGCTGGAAGGCAAACACGTGCGTCTGGAGTTCGACGCGGAGCAAAAAGACGACGAATATAAGACCTTGGCGTATGTTTTTCTGGTCAATGACAACACCTTTGTTAACGCGCGGATCCTTGAGCGGGGGTTCGCCGATCTGCAGATCCAGGCACCCAACCTTAAATATGCGCGGCAACTGCGCGACGCGTACAGGGAAGGGCGCGCGTACAGCCACGGAATGGATGAATAAAAATACGGATGCTATCCTCCGAAATGTCAAAGAAACCGTTGCCGCCTCGGGAGCATTATCCTGCGGGGACACGGTCATTGTGGGTGTTTCCGGCGGCCCCGATTCGGTAGCTCTCCTGCGCGCTTTTTTCGTTTTACGCCACGAGCTTGGATTGTCTTTGCACGTGGCCCACTTCAATCACAATTGGCGCAAAAGCGCCGCGATGGACGAGCGTTTTGTCCGGCGGCTTGCCGGTCAGTGGGGATTGCCTTGCGCGTGCGGACGCATGCCGGGGCGCTTCGCGCCGGCGGCAACAGCGCGGGAAGAGCGCGGACGCGCGCAGCGGCTACAATTTTTTCAACGTTTGGCAAAAAAGATCAATGCCCGGGCCATTATGCTCGGCCACACCAGGGACGATCTGGTGGAGACCGTTTTGATGCATATCCTGCGCGGCAGCGGGTTGCAGGGAATGCGGGGGATGTTGCCGCACCGGCGGATCCAGGGCGTTTATTTGATCCGTCCCTTGTTGGGCGTTAGAAAAAAAGATCTCCTGGCGTATCTAAAACGTAACGGGATCCGGTACCGTCAGGATCCGACCAATCGGCATGACCATTTCCTGCGTAACAGGATCCGGCTTGAGCTGTTGCCGCTTCTGGAGAAGCGGTACAATCCCGGCATCCGGGGGGCCCTGGCGAACATGGCCGATACCGCTGGTCTGGATTATGATTATCTGGAAGAGCAGGCAAAAAAGATTTTCGGACGAATGGCAAAACGCGCCGCTTCTTCTTCGAAGAAGAACAGTAACGCCGTGCGCTTCAACCGCGCGGCGTTTACGCGCCAGGCCGAGGCTGTCAAACGCATGCTTATCCGTTTGGCGCTGGAGCGCCTGCAGGGCAACATGAACCGGCTGACGCTGGCGCATATGCGCGCAATCGAAGACGCGCTTTCTCCAACAGCGGTTGATTCTCTCGTCCATTTGCCGGGACATCTGCGGGTGCGTGTTGACAAAACCGGCCTGGAGATAACCCGCTCCGGCAATTCATCTGATTCATCTGAATAAAAGACTTGATTTCCGTCGTGAATTCGTTACAATAAAAAATCTGAATTTGAGAGTGTTGAAAGAATCAACACTCTCATTTGTCTCCAATCGAGAGAGGTTTTGATGGCAAAACAAGACAGACAAAACAGTGCCGACTTCAACCAGCCGCAATTTAAAAAACCGCGCAAAGGTTACTCCTCCCGCAGGGATCCTCTCGGCGCGAATAAACCCCGGCCTCAGCCCAATAACGGCAGTTGGCTGTTCTGGGTGGTCTTGCTGTTCATCTTTTTGATCTTCATGAGCCAGAACGACCCGGCGACCTCGATACGCGCTCCCAAGGAACTGACGTACAGCGAATTCTACAATACCCTCCTGACCAATAAAGAGACCGGCAGGATCCAGACCCTGGAACTTATCGAAAGCACGGAGAACAAGCTCCGCGGGACATTCCATGACGGGACGGAGTTCGTGCTTAACATCCCGCGTGAAGACGCGGAACTGTTGAAGGTCATCCGTGAAAATGTCTCCAACTTCAAGGTCGTGGTGCCGCAGATTTTCTGGAGCCAGATGTTTTTTTCGTTCATGCCGATCCTGCTGATCATTATGTTCATTTGGTTCCTTTCGCACCGCGGCGCGCAGATGGGCAACAAGATCTGGTCGTTCGGCAAATCCCGGGCCAAGATGAGCAAGGGCAAGGGTATTATCACATTTCAGGACGTCGCCGGTGTCGATGAAGCGAAAGAAGAACTTCAGGAAGTCATTGAATTTTTGAAAGATCCCAAAAGATTTGAGCGGCTGGGAGGAAAGATCCCCAAAGGCGTGTTGTTGATCGGCCCGCCGGGGACGGGAAAAACGTTATTGGCCAAAGCGGTCGCCGGAGAGGCCGACGTGCCGTTCCTTTCGTTGAGCGGATCGGATTTCGTCGAAATGTTCGTCGGAGTGGGGGCCTCGCGCGTGCGGGATCTCTTCGAGCAGGGACGCAAGGCTTCCATGAGTTCCGGGAAAGGCGCTATCATTTTTATCGATGAGATCGATGCCGTAGGAAGGCTGCGCTTTGCCGGCATCGGCGGAGGCAACGACGAGCGGGAGCAGACGCTTAACGCGCTTCTGGTGGAGATGGACGGGTTTACCAACCAGAGCGGATTGATCATGATCGCGGCCACGAACCGGCCTGACACGCTGGACCCGGCGCTGATGCGTCCCGGGCGTTTTGATCGGCAGGTCGTTGTGGGATTGCCGGATATCAATGGGCGGGAAGGTATCCTCAAAGTCCATAGCAAGGGAATTAAATTAGCGACGGATATCAATTTGCGAAAAGTCGCCCAGCAAACGGTTTATTTTTCCGGAGCGGATCTGGCGAATGTCTGTAACGAAGCGGCCCTTTTGGCGGCACGCAAGAATAAAGATGTCGTGGGCATGGACGAATTTCTTGCCGCCGTGGAACGCGTGACGATGGGACCCGAGAAGAAAAGCCGCGCTATTTCAAGAAAGGAAAAAGAGACTACCGCTTACCACGAGGCCGGGCACGCGTTGTTGTCGCTTCTGGTCGAAGAAGTGGATACGTTCACCAAGGTTTCCATTATTCCCCGGGGCATGGCGGGTGGTTACACGCTGACTCCTCCGACAGAAGACAAACATTATTTAAACAAGAAAGAACTGTTGGGGCAAATGACGGTGCTTTTGGGCGGCCTGATCGCCGAAGAAATTTATGCCGGGGACACCTCCACGGGTGTTTCCAACGACCTGGAAAGGGTCGCCCAGATCGCGCGTCATATGGTTTGCGTCTATGGGATGAGCGAAGCGCTGGGGCCATTGTCGTACGGACAGCGCGATCATATGCGTTTTCTCGGCCGGGACATTCTGGAGAACAAGGAATACAGTGACCTGACCGCCCAGAAGATCGATGAAGAGGTCCGCCGTTTGGTCCAGCATGCCCATGACCGCGGGAAGAAATTGCTGACCGAACATCGGGATAAACTGGAATTGATGGCGCGCCGGTTGATCGAAAAGGAAGTCATGGATATCGATGAAGCCCGGCAGATGCTTGGTGTGCCCGATCTGAAAGCCATTCCCGCCGCGGTCGAACCCGTCACGCAAGACATCCCGAAGAACGCGGGATCCGTATAAGTTAAAAAGCATAAGACGCAGCGAGCCTTTCCTTGTCCCATTCCATCCGTCCACGAACGTCACACATCGTTACCGCGGGACCGCGCACCCTGCATCTAGGAAGACGTACGTATATCATGGGTATTCTGAATATGACGCCGGATTCCTTCAGCGGGGACGGGTGCTTCACCGGTTCCCCAAAACCGGAGAACCCAAAAGCGGTTAACCGGGCATTGAGGCTCGCGCGGCGCTTCGTCCGGGAAGGCGCCGATATCATTGATGTCGGCGGTGAGTCCAGCCGTCCGGGGTCAAAAGGAATTTCCGCCAAAGAAGAAATTCGCCGTGTTATTCCTGCCATTCGCGCTTTGGCGCGAACGATCAAAATTCCCGTTTCCGTGGATACCTGTAAACCCTTGGTGGCGCGGCACGCTCTTGATGAAGGAGCGTGCATCGTTAATAATATCATGGGGACGAAGATGGAAAAAAGTTTTTTGCGGATGGTCCGTCAATATGGCGCCGCCATCGTGTTGATGCACATGCGCGGCACTCCGCGGACCATGCAGCGCAATGTTCGCTATAAAGATGTTATCTCTGAAATTATCGATTCTTTGAAGAAATCCATGGAAAATTGCTTGGAAATCGGCATCAAATCGGATAAAATCATTGTGGATCCGGGGATCGGGTTCGCGAAGACCGCTGAACATAATCTGGAAGTCCTTAAACATTTACGCCGGTTCACGGTCTTGAATCGGCCGTTGCTCATTGGGGTGTCACGCAAGTCTTTTATCGGTAAAGTGTTGGAGAAAGACGTTTCACAGCGATTGTATGGTTCGCTGGCGGCCGCGTGTGTCAGTATTTTCAATGGAGCGCATATTATCCGCGCGCATGATGTGGGGCCGACCAAGGAGGCCGCGATGATGACGGACGCTATTTTATCCTGCAGCCAGTCCGCCACAATTATTGGCGGACGGGCAGGATTCCGCCCTACGGGCGGAAAGAATTTGGTGCCACGGGTTGAAGCCCCACGGGCTTCACAGGGAAGGTAGATATGTCTTTTTTTTGGATATGGGATTTTATTAAACCCGTTTCCGAGATCTTGATTTTGTGGGTTATCTTTTATCATGTCCTGGTCTTCTTTGAAGGGACGCGCGCGTTCCAGGTTTTTCGCGGGATAAGCTACCTGCTGATCCTTTTTCTCGGGGCACAGATCCTGGGCCTGGATATCCTCAACTGGCTTTTGACCAAATTCTTCGCCATTTCCATCATCGCGCTTTTGATCATTTTTCAGCCGGAACTCCGCCAGGGGCTCGCCCGGTTAGGGCAGCAGCACCTGTTTAGTATCGCGTTGGCGGAATCCGAAATTGTCGCGATCATCGAGGAGATCGCCACCGCGGCGTACAAGCTGGCCCGGCAAAAGGTCGGATGCCTGATCGCCGTTGAGCGCGAAACCAGGTTGCAGGCTTATATCGAAAGCGGCCTGGATCTCGATGCCAGGATATCGTCCGAATTGATCCAGAGTATTTTCCTGGTCCCGTCCCCCTTACACGATGGAGGGATCATTGTCCGGGGAAACCGCATCGTGGCGGCGGCATGTCTTTTTCCGCTGTCCGATAATCCCAGTTTCAGCAAGATCACCGGCACGCGTCACCGCGCGGCCGTCGGCATCACCGAGCACACCGACGCCGTTGTGGTGATGGTTTCTGAACAAAGCGGCGAGGTCTCGGCCGCCGCCGACGGACGGTTTATCCCGGTCGACAATCGGGAGAGGTTGGCCGGCATTCTAAAAGACCTGTTGGTCAGTGACGCAAAGAAGAGAAAGTGATCCGCCGACGCGCCGCTGGCGCAATATAGGGATCGAGCGAAAATGAAGAAATGGTTCACGTATAATTTAACGTTAAAACTGATCGCGCTGGGTTTGGCGGTTATCACGTGGATCTATGCCAACCGTGAACTGATGCGATAATTGAAAAGTCGTCAGTCTTCAGACTTCAGTCGTCAGATAGCGACTGATGACTGACGACGGATGACTGACGACTTAAATGAAACTCGGCGTTAACATCGATCATGTGGCTACCTTACGCCAGGCGCGGCGCGAATTCGATCCTGATCCAACCGCGGCCGCGCGGTGTTGTGAGCGCGCCGGCGCGGAGGGCATCGTCGCGCATTTACGTGAAGACCGGCGTCACATCCAGGAAAAGGATATCCGCGCCTTGCGCAAGATCGTTGCCACGCGCTTGAATCTCGAGATGTCGCTGGATGAAAAGATTCTGGCCATCGCCTGCTCCGTTGGTCCGGATGTGGCCACGATCGTCCCGGAAAAACGCGCGGAGATCACGACCGAAGGCGGTCTGGACGTCGTTAAACATTTCCGGAAGGTAAAAAAAGCGGCGGCGGCATTGACGAAAGCCGGGATCGAGGTCAGTTTCTTTATTGACCCTGTCGCGGCGCAAATTATCAGGACCAAAGAGGCCGGCGTGGAAATGGTGGAGCTTCACACCGGGGCTTATGCCAACGCTCAACGCCGGCAACAAATTTCACGTGAACTTGATAAAATCAGGAAAATGACCGCCTTCGCCCGTGGATTGGGGATGACGGTCAATGCCGGGCATGGTCTTAATTACAATAATGTCCAGGCGATCTCCCGGATCCCCGGTATCGCTGAATTGAATATCGGCCACGCGATCATTTCCCGCGCGGTATTTGTGGGCTTAGAAGCGGCCGTGCGAGAGATGGTCAAGCGCATCAAAACGTAAGGGGAAGATAATGGTCTTAGGGATCGGCACGGACATTATTGAGATCGATCGGATCCAGAAGGCGATCAGCCGCTGGGGGGACGGTTTTCTTTCCCATGTCTTTAATGAGGAAGAGATCGAATACGCCCAGAAATATAAATTTTCCGCGCCGCACTTCGCCGGACGTTTTGCCGCGAAAGAAGCGATCTATAAAGCGATCGGCAACAATAAAAATCTCGCCTGGAAGGACATCAAGATCCTTAATGATGCCAACGGAAAGCCATATTGCGTTTTAAACGACCGGAGATTTGTTAACAAAATTCTCATTTCCATTTCGCACACGCGCAATTACGCGGTCGCCAGCGCGATCGTCACGCGATGATCATGAAATTGCCGACGCCGTTAACCCGCCGCAAACCGGATGTTCACAAAAATCAATTTGGCCATGTGTGCGTCATCGCGGGATCGGCGAAGATGTTGGGGGCCGCGGCGTTGACCAGTTTGGCCGCGATGCGCTCCGGCGCGGGGCTGGTGACGGCGGCCGTGCCGCAGAGTCTTAACACGGCCGCGCAGAAGAAAGTCGCCAACGTCGTGATGACATTGCCGCTTGAGGAAACGGCGGAAAAGACATTGGCCCTGGCGGCATTCACACAAATCCGGCGGGCCTATGAACGGTTTGATGTTTTTGCGCTGGGCCCCGGATTGTCGCGGCACCCCTCGACGCAAAAATTGATTTTAAGAATTATAACCACTTCGCCAAAACCACTGGTCATCGACGCCGACGGTCTCAACGCCCTGGCCGGACATCCGGAAGTTTTGCGCAAGACACCGGCCTTGAAAATTTTGACGCCGCATCCGGGAGAGATGGCGCGTTTGATCAACCGTTCCAAAGATTATGTTGAGAAGAACCGCCGGCAAACGGCGCTGGAATTCGCGCGCGAATATGACTGCGTTGTATTGTTAAAAGGACATCGCACGCTGGTGGCGTCACCGCAAGGAAAGCTTTACGTAAATACAACGGGCAATGCCGGCATGGCGACCGCCGGGAGCGGGGATGTCCTGACCGGCATGATCGCGGCTTTGCTGGGACAAGGATTAACGGGGTTCGAAGCGGCCAAATTTGGCGCTTATTGGCACGGGAAGGCCGGGGATCTGGCGGCCAAGTCCAGGACGCGCGCGTGTATGATCGCCTCGGATATCATTGATAATATTCCTGCAGCGGCAAAAAGGATCGAAAGTGGAAAATAGAAAAGAGAAAATCGATTTTCAATCTTCCAACTTCGATTTTCGAAGACTGAAGTTAACACCGCCTAACAGCGAGAAGCGCGTGCTCCTTCATTCCTGTTGCGCGCCGTGTTCCTGCGACGTGATGGCGACGATGGTTGAGTCAGGTATCGATTTGACGATTTTCTTCCACAATCCTAATATCCATCCCCGTGAGGAATACGAAATCCGCAAAGAGGAAAATATACGTTTTGCCCAAAAGAGCGCCATTCCCATTATTGATGCCGATTATGATCGGGAGAACTGGTTCGCGCGCGTCAAGGGGCTGGAATTGGAGCCGGAACGGGGCAAACGCTGCACCATGTGTTTTGATATGCGCTTTGAACGCACGGCCCTGTATGCCCATGAGCATGGTTTCAAAGTGTTTACCAGCAGCCTCGGGATAACGCGCTGGAAAAATATGGATCAGGTCAATGAGTGCGGCATGCGCGCCGCCAGCCGCTATTCCGGCATGGTGTATTGGACGTATAATTGGCGTAAAATGGGCGGGTCTCAGCGAATGTATGAATTATCCAAGCAGGAAGAGTTTTACCAGCAGGAATACTGCGGCTGCGTTTATTCGTTGCGGGATACCAATGCTTGGCGTTTCAAGAATGGAAAAGGGAAAATAGTACGAGGCGAAAGGTTCTATGCTGAAAATCCTGTGAACGTAGATTTTTCCGCTGAAAAGATTTGATGCGGTGCTGGCCAGCCTATTGAGGGGATGTTATACTAACACTGCGATTAAAGCAATCAATTTGAGAGAGGAGAATAAGCATTGAAAGGTATTATCCTGGCAGGAGGGAGGGCAACAAGGCTGTATCCTATTACCAAAGGGGTTTGTAAGCAGTTACTTCCGGTCTATGATAAGCCGATGATTTACTATCCGCTTTCGGTGCTGATGCTGGCGGGGATCCGGCATGTTCTTATCATTTCTACAGCTCAAGACATCCCTAATTTTAGAAATTTATTGGGCGATGGGAAGACTCTGGGACTGAATGTCTCATACGCGCTACAACCGCATCCGGGCGGTATCGCCCAGGCCATCTTGATTGGAGAGCAGTTTATTGGGAAAGATGGGATTAGTTTAATCCTCGGTGACAACATCTTCTACGGCGATAAATTGACGGTGTTTTTGAAAGAATCCGCCTCAGTGAAGGACGGTGCTACCGTTTTTGCCTACAATGTCAAAGATCCCCAGCGTTATGGGGTTATTACATTTGATAAGGATTTAAAGGCCACCTCGATTGTTGAGAAACCCCAAGACCCTAAATCCAATTGGGCTGTTACGGGGCTTTATTTTTATGATAATCATGTTGTTGAGATCGCCAAGGATCTAAAACCATCGCAACGAGGCGAGCTGGAGATAACGGATGTCAACAAGGTTTATCTCCAGAGGGGGAAATTAAGGGTCAAGTTATTGGGCCGCGGCTACGCCTGGCTGGATACGGGGACTTATGATTCCCTTATCGATGCCTCCGTTTTCATTAAAACCATCGAGGATCGGCAGGGCTTGAAGATCGGCTGTATCGAGGAGATTGCCTATCGCAAGGGGTTTATTACGGCCGATCAGCTTTCCGAGATTGCCGGGACCATTCCTACAAGCTACGGCGACTATTTAAGGCAAATCGTTCATGAGAAATAGAATATTGATCCTTGGAAAAGGATTTATCGGAGAACGCCTGCGGGAAGAATTTTCGTGCGCCGTTTCCACCGCACGGATTGCGACATTTGCGGATATCACCTCCCAAATTCAAAAATACAAACCTCAAATTCTTATCAACTGCATCGGGCATACGGGCGCAGGCAATGTTGACGGATGCGAACTGGCGTTGGATAAAACCTTGTCAGCCAACACGTATGTCCCGATTTTGTTGGCCGAGGCCGCTTACCGCAACAAGATTAAGCTTGTTCATTTGAGTAGCGGCTGTATTTTTCATTATAATTATGGAAGACAGCGGCCGATTACGGAGAATCCCATACCCGATTATTATGACCTGTATTACAGCCGAAGCAAGATTTACGCCGAAAACGTCTTAAGGGAACTTTCCAAACGATGGAACATTCTCATCGCCCGGGTCAGGGTTCCTCTTGATTGCAAGCCGCACCCCAAAAATCTTTTGACTAAACTCATCAATTACAAAAAAGTTATTAATGTGCCCAATTCGGTGACCTATATCCCCGATTTTGTCCAGGCGTTGCGGCATTTAATCAAGGTTGATGCCCGGGGAATCTATAATGTTGTTGCCCAAGGAGAACTCCGTTATCCGAGATTGTTGGATATTTATTGTAAGTATGTCTCTGATTTTCAATATAAAGTGATCAATCTTGAACAGTTGAATCTGACGAGAACAAACCTGATCTTATCGACGCGAAAGCTGGAAAAGACGGGGTTCAAGGTCAGGGCGATCGATGAAATTCTTAAAGAATGCGTCCAAGAATATCTAAAATATTAGTTACGGGAGGGGCGGGTTTTATCGGCAGCACCTTTGTCCGGGAGGGAATCCGGTGCGGCTGCGGGATTACCGTCGTCGACAAGGTGACTTATGCCGGAGACCTTGCCCGGCTAAGGGAAGTCCAGGGGCAATACACGTTGTATAAGACGGATATTTGCCAAAGACAGAAATTGGAGGATATTATCCGGAGGGAAAAGCCGCGTTTTATCGTTCATTTTGCCGCCGAAACGCATGTGGACCGCAGCATCCAGGATGTGGCCGCTTTTATCCGGACCAATGTCATGGGGACGCAGAATTTAATCGACCTTTCCCTGAAATTCGGGATTGAAAAGTTTTTTCATGTTTCCACGGATGAGGTCTACGGGGAAAGCAGGGAAGGCCGGTTCCTCGAAGACAGCATTTTACGGCCCGGCAACCCTTACGCGGCGACAAAGGCCTCGGCCGAGTGGCTTATAAAAGCTGCCGTGAGAACCTTCGGGTTCCCGGCTGTTATTGTCCGGCCGGCGAATAATTACGGCCCCTGGCAGTATCCGGAAAAATTTGTCCCCGTGATTATCTTAAAGGCCTTGAATAATCAAAATATACCTGTTTATGGGAAAGGAAAACAGATCCGCGAATGGCTGTACGTTTCCGATTGCGCGGCAGGCATTTTTACTCTTCTGCACAAGGGTAAGATCGGCGAAACGTACAATATCGGCAGTTATTTTGAGCAATCCAATTTAGAGACGGCCAGGATGATTCTGCGGTATTTGGACAAATCCGAAAATTTGATTCAGTTCGTCGAGGACCGTCCCGGCCACGACTTCCGCTACTCCGTGGATTGTGCCAAGATACGCCAGCTGGGATGGCGGCCGCAGGTCAGTTTTGAAGAAGGGATCTCCGGGACCATCTCTTGGGCGCGGGACAATTTTTCATGGCTCAAAGGCAAGGTGAAGTATCTGCAAAATCACTGGAAAAAGGTGTATAGAAAAAGTGGTTAGATGCACGGACATCAAGTGAAAAGTGAACCCCCAAACCATCGACTGTCTTTAATCCGCAAAATAGATCCCCCGGATATCTTCGCCCTGTTGTTAGGATTTATTTTTTTTATTGCCGGGCTGTATATTCTTGTCGAAAAATACATTGATTTTGGATATAACGACTGGGATTTCGCGCTTTATGCCAACGCGATGTGGAATCTTTCTCACGGGTCATTTCATTCTTCAGTATTTGGCACGAATTTTCTGACCAATCATGCCGAATACTTTTCTCTCATCCTTGTCCCTGTGTATCGGCTTTTCGGACACCCGTTTTTATTGATCGTCCTGAAGCTTTTTTCCCTTGCCGCCGGGTCGTTCCTTTTGTACCTTATCGCGAAAAAGGATCTCGGCTGGCCTGCCGCGACTGTCCTTATGCTGCTTTATCAGCTATATCCTCCCAATTTCTTTATGCTCATTTATGAATTTCATTTTGAAAACCTGGCGATTCCTTTTATCTTTCTGATGTATTATTTTTTCACAAATCAAAAATTTATCCCGTTTCTTATAACGGCTTTTTTTGCCAGTCTCATCAAAGAAAACATCGCTCTTGTCGTCGCGACATTTGGAATTTATGCCATTTTTAGCAAACGTGAGAATAAACTCGCGTGGATTATGGGGCCGTTGTTTTTGGGAGGAGGGACCTTCTTTTTGAGCATGTTTGTAATTACTCCTCGCTTGAGGGTGCAGGAAGGGATCAATCATGCCAATCAGTACATTGGTTTCTATTGGAAGAATCCCGGCGATACTCACTTAACTCAATCCCTATTGCTCAACCTCCATAATGCTTGGGCGAATATGAGCAGCCCTTTGAATATTTTATTTATTAAAGAACTTTTGGGTCCTTTAAATTTTTTACCCCTCTTGAGTCCTCACACCTTATTCCTGGGGGCACCAGTCTTACTGCAGAATTTCCTTGGTCCGACTTTCCAGATGCATACGATTTATTACCACTATGCGGCTACAATTGCAGTTTTTATTTTCTTGGCGTTGGCAGCATCCCTGAAGTTTTTAAAGATATTTATTCGTCCGTTGGCATTCTATATTATCGTTGCTTTCACCGGGCTGATTTGTATGTTCAACACTATTAATCATTTGTCCGAATTCCGCGGATGGATGGCATCGTGGCCGGATCGCCTTGACCCGGTCCGCTGGCAGATGGTGAATGTTATCCCTCCAGACGCGTCTGTCATGGCGACATTTGATTTTCTGGATAAACTTGCCGACCGTAAAGATCTGTATTCTTTTCATAATGTCTGGCGAAACCATAATCCTTTTACCGGCGAATCGCCTTACCGCATTCCGCAGAATTTATCATTGGCTTTAATCGATTGGGAGTGCCCATGGTTCTGGTCGGATGTCCTCTCGCAGGGAAGGAGCGGCCGCCAGGACGCGCTGCGCCATGCCAGCGATTTTTATTTCCAAGGGGCCTGGGCCGTTAAAGAAGCCGCGGAAGAAATTACCCTTCTGGGAAAAGGGGCCGCCGGTAATTTGCCGCCGCTGGTGGAAGTCTCCAAAGATTTGCCGCTCAATCTTCCCGCAAATCCTGTTTTATCTGTTGACAATAAATTTTCTTTGCTTGATTTTACCATCGGACAAAAGCAGGGGGTGACGCCAAGACAGAAAATTCCACTCACCTTTTTATGGAAGGCCCAAGAGGATATGGATGATCTCTATAGCATGATAATTGAATTAAGAAAAGGAAAGGAAACCGTCTTTCGCTGGCATCGTCATCCCGGTTACGGGGTCTACGCGACGCCCTTATGGAAAAAAGGGGAGTACATCAAAGAACATTACTGGCTTTTTCTGCCGTCTTTATCCCCGGGTGAATATGCCTTTTCCATATCACTGGTTAATATGACAAAGCAACAAGGGGTGGAGTTGACTTATCAAAATCAAAGCGGGGGGGCAGTCTCGGTCATGACATTCCAGGTCAAGCCCGGCAAGGAGGTTGAGTGAAGAATAAAATAAAATTCTTATGTGATCTCTTGCGCGTCAAACAGTGGGTCAAGAACGCCTTTATATTTTTTCCGTTGATTTTTTCGGGAAAACTATTCTTGCCGGTCCCGGTCGTCAACTGCGTTATTACGTTCCTGGGGTTCTGTCTTGTGGCCAGTGGTCTGTATGTCTTCAATGATTATCTCGACCGTTACAAGGACAGGTTGCATCCCCGGAAAGCCGGTCGTCCTTTGGCAAAATGGGAGGTCGGCAAACCTGTGATCGCGCTTCTGACCGGCGGCTTGATCAGCGCGGGTCTTTTGGTGTGCTGGCAAGTTGATCCGTTGGTCCTGGCCGCGGCCTTGATTTATATCCTTTTGCATCTTGCTTATAATTTCTTTGCCAAAAAGATCGTCATCATCGACGTTGTTTTTATCGCTCTGGGGTTTCAGATCCGGATCTGGGCAGGGGCTATGGCAAGCGGCGTCGTTCCTTCCGTCTGGCTGCAGATGTGCGTTTTTCTGTTGGCTTTATTTCTGGGGTTTACCAAGCGCCGCTATGAGCTTTCTGTTTTAAAAGACAAGGCCCCGGAACATCGCAGCGTCCTGGGGCATTACACCTCGTACCTGCTTGATCAGATCATTATTATTTGTTCAACGCTGGCCATTGTCTTTTACGGGCTTTACACTGTTTCTCCCGATATCGTCAGCCGCATCGGCAGTCACAATATGGTTTATAGCGTCGTCTTTGTCATCTATGGGATGTTCCGCTATCTTTATCTCATCCACGTCAAAAAGCAGGGAGACGACCCCGGAGAAATTCTTTCATCCGATCCGTCACTCTTGATTAATGTGCTGTTATGGATGTTGTTTATTTGTATTGTACTTTATATGAAATGAAGAGCCGACAAGTTCTAAAAGAAAGGACATTCTTATGAAGGTTGTCATTTTGTGCGGCGGACTAGGGACGCGACTTAGAGAAGAAACGGAATTCAGGCCAAAATCCATGGTCGAGATCGGAGGCCGCCCGATCCTCTGGCACATCATGAAAATTTACATGCATTACGGGTTTAATGAATTTGTGCTTTGCCTGGGATATAAGGGGGAGATGATAAAAGAATTTTTCAATAATTACGAGATATTAAACAATGACTTTACCATTGAGCTCGGGCACCGGAAGCACATCGAAATACACGCTAACAGCAATGCTCATGAAAAAAGCTGGAAAGTCACTTTGGTGGAAACCGGCGATAAGGCGATGAAAGGCGCTCGTCTTAAGAAGATCGAAAAATATATCGATGGCGACGAATTTATGATGACCTATGGTGACGGGGTGGCCAGTGTCGATGTCAGGGCCTTGCTGGCGTTTCATCATAATCACGGGAAATTGGCCACCCTCACCGGCGTCAACCCCGTGTCGCGTTTCGGCGAGCTTAAGGTCAAGGGTGACCAGGTACAGGTTTTCCGTGAGAAGCCGGATGATTCTACCGGATTGGTCAATGGGGGATTTCTTGTCTTTAACAGGAGGATCTTCAATTATCTTACCGAAGACGACAATTGTGATCTGGAGATAGGCCCCATGGAGACAATATGTCAGCAAGGGCAGTTGATGGTTTATAAACACACTGGCGCCTGGTTCTGTATGGATACAATCAGGGATGTGGAACATCTGAACCATCTTTGGGCCAGCGGCAAGGCGGGATGGAAGGTCTGGTAATCAGTGAAGAAAACACTAAAAAATTTTTATAAGGGCAAAAGAGTCCTTCTGACCGGTCACACGGGTTTTAAAGGCGGATGGCTTTCCTTGTGGCTGTTAAAGCTTGGTGCCAATGTGGGGGGATATGCTCTTAAGCCCTCTTCAAATTCTGGTCTTTACAAGGTGTTGGGGCTGGAGAGGCGGATGGAAAGCGTGACCGGGGATGTCAGAAACAAAAAGGAGGTACAGTCTCTTTTTAAAGAATTCCGGCCTGAAATCGTTATTCATATGGCAGCTCAAGCGCTTGTAAGGCGTTCTTACGAGGATCCCGTAACCACATTGGAAACCAATATCATGGGCACGGTCAATGTCCTGGAAGCCTGCAGGAATTTTCCATCGGTGCGGTCCATAATCAATGTGACCAGTGATAAATGTTATGAGAACCATGGCCGGAACAGGGCTTACAGGGAAAATGACCCGATGGGCGGGCACGACCCGTATAGTTCCAGCAAGGGATGTTCGGAACTGGTGACGGCAGCCTATATCCGGTCTTTCTTTAATCCGCAAAAATATGGTAAAGATCATAAAACAGCATTGGCGTCGGTCAGGGCCGGCAATGTTATCGGGGGAGGAGATTGGAGCAAAGACCGGATTATTCCGGATTGCGTGCGAGCGGTCTTAAGCAGTGAAAGTCTTGTGATCAGGTATCCTCAAGCCATACGCCCCTGGCAGCATGTTTTGGAGCCTCTATATGGGTATCTTTTGCTTGCGAAGAAACTTTATCAAAATGGCCCTGCCTTCTCGGGGGCCTGGAATTTTGGACCGCGCAAGAAAAGTGAGAAACCGGTTAAGTGGATCGTCGAAGAAGTGAACGAATTATGGGACGGGAGATTGTCCGTTGAAGTTGAGAAACAGCGGCAGCCACATGAATCGATTTGTCTGCGGCTTAATTCGAAGAAATCTGAATCATTGCTGGGCTGGCATCCGAAAATGGAACTCGCATATGCCCTGAAAGAAACAGTGGAATGGTATAAAGCCTGGCACAAAAATCAGGATATGTGGGGGTACTCTGTAAATCAGGTTGAAAATTATATGAGTGAAAAACGGCATGAGTGATCGGTTTGTCTTTGGACAAGCCCCATTATCCGGGGTCTGGATCGCGCGACGGAATATTTTTGAAGATGCCCGGGGGGCTTTCGGCAGATTGTTTTGCGCCGAGGAATTTCAAAGAATCGGGTTCAATAAACCGATTGTCCAAATTAACCATTCCATCACGCCCGTTAAAGGCACTGTCAAAGGTTTGCATTTTCAGCATCCGCCTCATGCCGAAACCAAAATTATAACTTGTTTAAAAGGGGAAGTCTTTGATGTGGCCGTGGACTTACGGCAGGGGTCGAAGACTTTCTTGTCCTGGTATGGGCAAAGACTTTCGGCAGAAAACCACAAGAGCATTATTATCCCCGAAGGATTCGCCCATGGTTTTCAGACATTAACGGAGCATTGCGAACTGGTTTATTTGCATACTGAATTTTATGTTCCAAAAGCCGAAACAGCGTTTAATGTAACGGATAAACGTATTGGTATCAAATGGCCCCTACCCGTCACTGTTCTCTCAGAACGTGATAAATCCAACCCTTTTGTCCCGCAAGATTACGGTGGAGTAACTCTATGAAATGCCGGCACTGCGCAGCAGAGCTATCATTGAATTTTGTCGATCTGGGGAATGCCCCGCCTTCCAACGCTTACTTGACAGTTGACAAACTTAACGCTCCTGAAAAGTGGTTCCCTTTGAAAGTTAAGGTCTGTTCCTCTTGCTGGCTGGTCCAAATCGAGGATTATCCGGATTCGGCGGAACTTTTCTCGGCGGACTACGCTTATTTCAGCTCGTATTCCTCCACATGGCTGGCCCATGCCCAGCGTTTTGTAAAAGACATGCGCGAGCGTTTTAACCTTGATGCGGCAAGCCGTGTCGTTGAAGTCGCGGCCAACGACGGTTATCTCCTTCAGTATGTCAAAGCCGCGGGTATCCCCTGTCTGGGAATTGAGCCGACGAAGAGCACGGCTTCCGCCGCCCGTCAGAAAGGGATTGACATTGTTGAGGGGTTCTTTGGCGTCCGCCTTGCGCGAAAGCTTTCAGATGAAGGAAAACAGGCGGACCTGACGGCTGCCAATAATGTCCTGGCGCACGTTCCCGATATTAACGATTTTGTGTCGGGTTTCGCGGTTTTGTTAAAGCCCGACGGAGTTGCCATTTTTGAATTCCCGCACTTATTGCAGCTTGTTGCCCAAAATCAGTTTGATACAGTTTATCACGAGCATTTTTCCTATCTTTCGTTGACAGCGGTTAATCGTATTTTTGAGAAGAATGGACTTTTTATTTTTGATGCCGCGGAATTGTCGACCCACGGCGGGAGCTTGAGGGTTTTTGCCTGCCGTGCGGATTCTAAGCGCTGTAAACAATCAGAAAGAGTCTTGGAAATTTTATCACGCGAGAAATCGGCGGGGATGACAACAGTTGAATATTACGCGGGTTTTCAAGGCAAGACGGATAAAGTGAAGAACGATTTTTTAGTCTTCCTCATTGATGCCTGGAAAAGGGGAAAGAAGGTCGTCGGCTACGGTGCCGCCGCCAAGGGAAATACACTCCTCAATTATGCGGGCGTGCGCTTTGACCTTTTATCTTTTGTCGTGGATAAGAGCCCGGCCAAACAGGGGAAGTACTTGCCCGGAAGCCGTATCCCTATTGTTGATGAAAGCCGTATCCGGACATTCCGTCCGGATTGCGTTGTGATATTGCCCTGGAATTTAAAAGAAGAGATCATGGCGCAGCTTTCTTATATCAGGGATTGGGGGGGGAAGTTCGTGACGGCCGTCCCCCGGCTTAAGGAGCTGGGATGAAGGTCCTCGTCACCGGCGCCACCGGATTTATCGGGCAGTATCTGGTGCCGGAGCTTCTTGCCCGGCATCACAGCGTTATGGCCGTCGCCCGCGATGCTGGTCGAGCTCAAAAAATGCCGTGGCATAAACAAGTGACGTTTATCGCCAGCGATATCTATGATCCTGCGCTTGACCCTCTCCGGGTCTTCGGTGTCCCTGATGCCGTTGTTCACCTGGCCTGGCCCGGTCTGCCAAACTATAAAGATTTATTCCATTTTGAAAAGAATCTACCCGCGGATTATGCTTTTCTAAAAAGCATGATACTTGGCGGGGTTAAACATGTTCTCGTGACCGGGACTTGTCTGGAGTACGGGATGCAAAGCGGCGCCCTGTCGGAGGAGACTGTCACGGTGCCCGCAACTCCTTATGGATTAGCCAAAGATACATTGCGGAAATTTCTCCAGGCGTTACAATCCAAACACCTTTTTACCCTTCAATGGGTCAGGCTTTTTTATATGTATGGACCCGGACAAAATCCCGGCAGCCTGCTCGCGCAACTCGATTCCGCCATTGCTAGAAAGGAGGCGGTGTTCAACATGTCCGGGGGAGAGCAGGTGCGCGATTATCTTCCGGTTGAAGAGGCCGCCCGTGATCTGGCATCGCTTTTGGATCACCCGGATTGTTCGGGCATTATCAATTGCTGCAGCGGCAACCCGATTACGGTGCGTCAGTTAGTTGAGCAAAGGATCGCCGACCGCCGATCCGATATTAAATTGAATCTAGGCCATTATCCTTACCCCGATTATGAGCCGATGGCTTTCTGGGGAGATAATACCAAAATAAAAAGTTTGAAATAAAACCATGTCTTTAGCATTAGTCTACTTAGCCCGCGGGGCAAGCGATGGCTTGTCCTCCGTCAAGGAATTCTTTGAAGCTTATCGCCGGTATCCCGCCGATTGTGCGCATGAGCTCATTGTAATTATAAAAGGCTGGGCAGGGCTGGAAGGGGAAGCGGAAGTAAGACAACTGTCTTTGGCGCACAACGCAAAGGTCATTGACCTCCCTGATGATGGATTCGACTGGGGCGCTTACATGCGGGCGGCATCGCTTCTGACGCATGATTGGATATGTTTTTTGAACACGCACAGCCGGCCGCGAGTAAAAAATTGGCTCGATTTGCTAATGAAGGGAACAGAAGTGCCGGGAATAAATGTCGGGGCTGTAGGTGCTACGGCGTCATATGAATCACTCATTTCAATTTTCTATTGGCCTTCATGTATTGCATTTCTACTCTATATTCCTCGAATTTTTCTCAATGCACTCCGATTTGCCATCTATAGCAGGAACGCCTTCCGTTCTTTCCCTAATCCGCATCTTCGTTCCAATGCCTTCATTGTCCGACGGGAGCTGTTTGTCGATTTTGCCGCAACGCATAAAATCCCGCGCTACAAGCGTGATGCATGGATTCTGGAGAGCGGAAGGACCGGATTTACGGCCTTCCTGGCCAGCCGCGGCCTAAAACCGCTGGTAGCGGGCGCGGATGGTAAATATTATGAGCCGGAACAATGGATAAAAAGCGGGACATTCCGTGTCCCAAGGCAGCCTAACCTTCTCGTGGAGGACAATCAAACAATGATTTACGATAAAGCTGGCAGCCGAAATAAAAGGATATTGGAAAAGAATACATGGGGAAGGATTTTTGAGAATGTTGAGATGGCAGATGCGAGGGAATGCCCATGAAGGGCGCTAGTCCGGTACGCCATAACATTATTGCCAACTTTGCCGGTGGGGCATGGGTCAGTCTAATCAACTTGGCCTTCGTGCCATTCTTTATAAAATTTTTGGGTGTTGAAGCTTATGGGTTGATCGGTATCTATATCTCATTAACGGCGCTGTTCGCTGTTTTTGATTTGGGACTTAGTTTCACCCTGAGCCGTGAATTGTCGCGGTTGTCGGTCACCGAAGATTCCATCCAGGAATCCAGAGATTTGGTAAAAACTTTTGAGGCGGTCTATTGGGGAGTGGGGATATTTATTGGACTCGTCATTGTGTCATTGTCTCCATTTATCGCCCGGTACTGGGTTAACCCGCAAGGCATCAGCACGGATACAGTCAGAATCACCATCATGATCATGGGGTTATCAATGGCATTTCAATGGCCAGCATCACTTTATAACGCGGGGTTGATGGGGCTTCAGCGTCAGGTGCTGATAAATGTAGTGAGAGTGGTTTTTACTACACTGCAGTATGGGGGCGCAGTCCTTATTTTGTGGTTTGTCTCTCCGACGATTTTAACGTTTTTTTTCTGGCAATTGTTTATTGGTGTGACCAATACTCTTGTTTTGCGTGCCAGTTTGTGGAAGACACTTCCGGGCACCCGCCTGAAAGCAGGGTTCAGCGGATCGCTCTTGAAGAAAAACTGGCGCTTTGCTGCAGGGATGACGGGCATTTCTGCACTTGCTACGATCTTGACGCAACTTGACAAGATTATTCTCAGCAAAATGCTGACGCTAGAATTCTTCGGATATTATATCTTGGCTTTTAGTGTAGCAAACATTCTTAGCCAATTAGTATCTCCAATATCTTTAGCTCTTTTCCCAAAATTTTCACAGATTGTTGCTGGAGGGGGAGAGGAAAGCCTTGCATCTCTTTACCATAAGGGGTGTCAATGCATTGCTGTCACTGTGTTGCCGATAGCTGTTACAATTGCGGTTTTTTCGAAGCAAATACTTTTTCTATGGTTGGGTAATCCTGTTACGGTTCAGAATACATATTTTCTTTTGACTTTTATAGTCATCGGCACAGCGATTAACGCTCTGGTGACCCTTCCTTTTATCCTTCAACTTGCTCATGGATGGACAAAACTTTCGTTTTTCAAGAATGTGATTGCTGCCATACTGTACGTGCCCTTGCTGATCTGGTTGGCCCGGGATTATGGGGCCTTGGGAGCCACGACGGCCTGGATAATCTTGAATCTTGGTTATTTCCTCTTCGAAATACCGATCATGCATCGGCGTTTGCTTAAACGGGAAATGAGGGCGTGGTATTTACTGGATGTCGCCGTACCCATGATAATTGTATGCGTTACAATACTTCTATTTCGTATGGCAATGCCTGCCGGTTTATCTATGAATTTTGAATTCTTATGGATTGTTGTTACGTATTTATTTTGTGTGTTCTTGCTGGCCGCAGCTCTTTCTTTCACTCGCGGCATGATTTATACCCTGTTTCAATTATGACCTATAATAAACAACCTTATGGGAAGGTATTAAAATGCAAATAACAGAAAAAATATATAAGAATGTTATTGTCAGAATTTATCGCTTCATTGATAAATTCATAACCCTTTGCCACGTAATTTCCAGAACTAATCCGGATTTGGGACCTCATATTACAGTTGGACGACACACCTACGGCATTAACCAGGATACTGTTCTTAGGGCACCGTCATTGAACCCGCCTTCTGTGTCGGTAGGAAATTTTTGTTCAATTGCGTCCGGGCTTATAATTCTGGCTAATGCAGACCACCCAACAAACCTTCCTTCGACGTATCCTTTCATGACCTTGTTATTTTCTTCTAAGAAGATTTTCCGGAAGGCTGGTTATTCGAATTTTGATGTTGTTTCTCGTGGCGCAGTTGTAATAGGTCATGACGTCTGGATCGGTCAAAATGTAATTATTCTCTCCGGGGTGACTATTGGGATTGGTGCCGTGATTGGGGCTGGCTCCGTGGTGACAAAGAACATACCGCCATATGCTATTGCGGTTGGCAATCCCGCTCAAGTCATACGGTATCGTTTTCCGCCCGAGATTATTGATCAAATGTTAAATTCAGAATGGTGGCTACTTTCAGATGAGCAACTGCGAACATTGGAGCCGTTCCTTTATAATACCGATATCTCGGCATTCTTAGATCAAATCCGGCAGGTTCGAAGCCAAAAGATTTAATTTTTTTTTGCCGACAGACAGGATCTAAGGGGTAAGTCTTGATATTTTCCATTTAAAATGATGATAGAAAGGGAGAGCAGGGATGAAATCTTCGGTGCTACTTCAATCGTCTGAATCTCCTTAAATAACTGTTGAAGCGGTCAACAAAAGCTTTATTCCTGTCCTCGATAGCCCGGCCAACGCTCTTGAATAATGACATAAGCAATACCGGGCGCCAACTAAGGACTGCTCTCACATTAATGAACCGAGTCAGCATTATCATCCTGAACTGGAACAATTGGGAACACACGATCCGGTGTCTGGCAACTCTGTTTCAGTCGACATACGAAAACTATAATGTCATCCTTGTTGAAAACGGATCCAGGGATATTTCTTTGCAAAATATCCGGAAATGGGCTGCGGGCCGGCTGTCTGCGGCGACCAAGATTTTTCCGGAAGATCCCGACGCCAAGCCCTCCAGGGTTTATGAGCAGAAACATTCCAGGATTATGCCCAATCAAGCTGCCGGTGAGTGTATAGCGAAATCCCTGACCATTATTGAAATTGACGAGAATATCGGATTTGCCCGTGGATGCAACCTTGGCATAACGTATGCCTTGAGAGACAAAACGGTAAAATATATTTTAACGTTAAATAATGATATGGAGATCAGCAAAGATTGTGTTTCGCTGCTTGCTGCACAAGCCGATGCGGATGAAAGTATCGGCGCCTGTCAAGGCAAGGTTCTTTTAAGCGAGTCTCCGGGGTTCATCGATGGCGCAGGGGTTAACGTGACATGGTATGGTGCCGCGTTTATGGTGGGACACGGTGAGGCCGACCATGGACAGTATAATAAAATAACTAAAATTTTTGGCGCGTACCCGGCAACGGCTCTTTTTCGACGAAAAATGCTGGACGATATCGGCCTTTTTGACGAGGATTTCTTTGTTTATTATGAAGATGTGGATCTGTGCCTGAGGTCCCGAAGATCCGGATGGACAACGGTGCTCGTGCCATCTGCGGTCACATATCATTTCCATTCTGCAAGCTACGGCAAAGACTCACCACAAAAATTGTATTATATCTTTCGAAATCTGTTGTTTTATGCGATTAAGGATCTTCCGTTTCCCTCTTTGATCATTTTTCTGGCACTTTATTACCCGGCAACTGTGTTAACGTACATTGTCAAAACACGGGCCGATAAAGAGGCGTTTAAATCCATCATGCATGGCGCAAAAGACGGCCTCACGGGGATACCACATTCCTGGGAAAAGCGGCAAGCATTATCGCGGCCTTTGCCGCAGGGAATCAAATAAAGATGAAAACCATTACCCGCCAAGATATCGCAGCTGTTATCGTCACCTTTTACCCCGACGACGATTTCGAAGCTCACGTTAGCCCGGTATTATCTCAAGTTGACAAAGTTGTGGTTGTTGATAATACGGCTGATCCGAAAATTGAAAAGCTTTTGTTAAGTTTAAGAGATAAGGGCTGTCAGATCATTAGGAATAAGGCCAACCTGGGAGTCGCCTGTGCGCTGAATCAAGGCATCTGCCGGGTGGCAGAGCAAGGGTACAAATGGGTATTGACTTTGGACCAGGACACTCATGTCCATGAAGGATTGATCGATTTGTACATTCACGCACTTTGCGCGGAACTTGCTGATCAGAAAGCAGGTGTTATTAATACGCTTTATCGCGATGTTAATACCGGAACAATTGGGTTAAGTTTTTCCGGGAAAAAGATAGACGGATGGATGGACGTGGCGGCCCTGATCACTTCAGGGAGTTTTTTTTCAATTGAAACATATCAAAAAGTTGGCCCCTTGCGGGAATATTTCTTTCTTGATTGGGCAGATCACGATTTTTGTTTAAGGGCGCGCGCGAAAGGGCTAAGAAATTTTATTTACAACAAGCCCTTTTTCGATCACGCTCTGGGAAAAAAGACCGAACATAAATTTTTCTTCAGGAAACTTTCGGTTCCTACCAATAATCATTCCCCCTTCCGTTGTTATTTGATCAGCCGGAACCTGACGATTCTTTTGAAGGAAAATTTTTTTCACGAATTTCGCTGGGCTTTGTTCCTTTCTTTTTATCTATTAACAAAATTCCTTCTGGTGGTATTCTTTGAAAAAGATAAAATATCAAAGCTCCAGAATTTATTAAAAGGATTTTTGGATGGCCTGTTTAGTAAATCAAAGGATACGATCTTATTAAAGCACCCTAAACAGCGATCCTGAAGGCTCTATTGTGAAACTCGCCATTTTTGACTTCGACGGGACGATAACAACCAGGAACAGTTTCGCGGATTTTATTCTGTGGACCCACGGGATCGCGGGGGCCTTATGGGGGCTGTTGATCCTTAGTCCCGTTGTAACGGCATATGCCCTGGGGTTCATCCCGAATTGGAAAGCTAAACAAAGGGTTTTCGCTCACTTTTATGAGGGTTGGGAAAAGGGACGGTTTGAGGCCGCCGCCGGGGAATACGCCCGGGAAAAATTGTCCACGATTATGCGGCCCGTTGCGCTCCAGCGCGTGGAATGGCACCAGAAGCAAGGGCACCGGGTCGTGATCGTCTCGGCCTCCTTTGAAAATTATCTTAAACCGTGGTGTGACGCCCATAAGGTGGATTTGCTGGCGACACAGTTAGAGATTAAAGAGGGAAGGCTTACCGGAGAATTTGCGTCAGGGAATTGTTACGGTGAGGAAAAGCTCGACAGGCTCAAGCAGGCCTGCAATTTACGCGATTTCGAATTTATCTATGCTTATGGGGATAGCAAGGGTGATAAAGCTCTGGCCAAGATCGCAAATGAATTCCATTTCAAGCCGTTTCGGGGATGAGCGGTTTGGCGTTATAGCGCCCGTTCAATCGAGCCTTCGATTTTTTTCAGTTTGACTGTCAGGGGCGAGGGGTTGCGTCCGAAGCAAATGCCCAATTGTTCGTGGTAGGTGATCTGGGCCGGGTTCACATGCCGCTGTTTAATAGCATCGGCGGTATCCATATAGCGGATCTCCTCCCCGTTGACACCGACTACCGTAACACCGCTAATCCCTTTTTGAAGCAGAAGGGCCGCGGCCCCGCCGGCTTCTTTCCCAAAATTGACGTCGTAAACTGAAGAATGCCCGCAGCGCACCAGATGCCCCGGGGTAACCGCGCGGATCTCCGGGATCTCGTTGAGGCTTTTGACATACATTTTCTCGCGCCGCATGAGCTTCGGGATCTCCGGGTCGTTCTTGAAACGGCTGGTCAGCTGATCGCAGACATATTTGCCCGCCCCGGCTAGGCGTTTGTGTCCGAAAGAATCGAGCCCTGCGGATTCGTCGACGAGTTCTTTGCCGCTCGCGTCTTTAAGCCCTTCGGCGACAAGGACCAGATAGGTTCCGGCTTTAACGTCGCTGGCGGCGATGCGGTGAAAGTACCGTTCCTTGCAATGGGCATAGAGTACGTCGAAATCCGCGGGGATCTCAGGGATCAGGATGGCGTCGGCCTCAGCGGCGATGCCGGCGCGAAACGCCGTGTGGCCGGCGTAACGGCCGAACACTTCCATGACCATGACGCGATTATGGGTGCGGGCTGTGGTCTTAAGGTCTTCGAGAAAAGCAGCGATACGGTTAACCGTTGAATCAAACCCGACGGAATAGGTCTGCAGGTCCAGGTCCATGGTTTTCGGGGCGTGGATGCATTTGATCCCCTGGCCGGCCAGGTCAACCATAACGCTGCCGGAATCATCGCCGCCGCTGATGACCAGACCGTCCAGCCTGAATTTTTGCATGCCCTTTTTGATCCGGTCATATTTTTGCGGATCTTCGATCTTTTTGATCTTGACCCGTGAATGCCCGGCCTCGGATCCGGCCAGATTGCAGTCGATCGCGTCCAGCCGATCAGGCGTCAATTCGACCAAGTTGTCGAAGTCAATGAGGTTATAGAGTCCGGCGTAGCCGTTAGGGATGACAAACGAGGTCATTTCCAGCTTTTGGGCCATCTGGGCGGCTCCTTTGATGACGCCGTTAAGCCCGCCGCAATCCCCGCCACTGGTTAAAATCCCGATTCTTTTCATCTGTGAAGCTCCGTTAAATGTTGAAAATTACGTTATCATATCCATTTATGAAAATCAACGTATTATCCCAAATTTTGCAATAGCAAAATTTGCCCCGAAGGGGTTGCACGACAAAATCCGAACGGGATTTTGTCGGCTTGCAAGGTAATCCCGGATTTTTCACTGCTAATTTTGTGTAGTTACAAAATTTGGGATACCTCGCTAAGCCGGCCAAACTCTATAAGAGTTTGGCCGAGCGACCCTTCGCTTCGCTCAGGGCGGATTTTTCTGCAGAAAAATCCGGGATTATATGGAATTCTGCCTTTACAGCCATTATTATATTTGCTATATTGTTGCCACTTGTGAATGGAATTTTGCTGGCGCCCCGCCAATTTTAATGATTGCAGAGGAAGGCGGGACTGGCAATTTCTTTGAATAGAAATTGAGGAAATTGCTGGCGCAGCTTCCCGACGTTCGCCTTTGGCTCAGTTCCGACGTTCGCTTCGCTCAGATCGGAATCCCGACCGAGAGAATCGAGCGTCGGGATCGGGACTCCGACCGAGCGTAAGCGAGCGTCGGAGCAGTTGGTGTGTAGAATAAATTTTGCTGGCGTAGCTCAGTTGGTAGAGCAGCGGTTTTGTAAACCGCGGGTCGGGGGTTCGATTCCTCTCGCCAGCTTTAATTGTTTCATGTGTAAAGTGTTATGTGTCATGCCGGAAGAGGCAGAACTTTGCTTTTGCATAACACATAAAACATGACACATAATACGGATTTTCGGGCAGATACCCAAGTGGTCAACGGGGACAGACTGTAAATCTGTTGCGCTTGCGCTTCGAGGGTTCGAATCCTTCTCTGCCCACCACTTGACTTTCCATAATATAGTTTCAGAGAAAGTCAAGTGTTGTCCCGAGTGGCTTTCTTTGAGTTTGATGCCACGAGGGATGATGATTTTGTCCCTCGCTTCTGATTGTCACCGATGGAAGCTCGGGACGTTTGAATTTTGATAATAAAATTGAGGTAAATTCAAACGCGGGCGTAGTTCAATGGTAGAACACCAGCCTTCCAAGCTGGATACGTGAGTTCGATTCTCATCGCCCGCTTGTGTTTTGTAGAATAGTGTCATCCCATATGAAAGTCACACTCTTAGTTCCTGCCTTAAACGAAATCGACGGCATGAAAACCGTTATGCCGCACATCAAGCCTGAATGGTGCGACCAGATCCTTATTGTCGATGGTCAATCGAAGGACGGCACCGCCGAATATGCCCGCGCTCAAGGATATGATGTGGTCATCCAGAAGAAAAAGGGTATGCGCCACGCCTATATGGAAGCATGGCCACATATTAAAGGAGATGTTGTTCTGACATTCAGCCCGGATGGGAATTCCATTCCCGAACTGATCCCTGCCTGCATCGCGAAAATGAAGGAAGGGTATGATATGGTAATTATTTCGCGCTACGCCGAAGGCGCGAAAAGTTATGATGATGATATTATAACGGGTTTCGGCAATTGGCTTTTTACGACCACGATCAATCTTTTGCACGGCGGCCATTATACGGACGCGATGGTGATCTACCGGGCGTATCGTAAAGACTTGATCGCGGAATTGGGCCTGGACAAGGATTCCAGCTACGAATTCGAAGAAAAATTGTTCGGCACGAACGTCAGCTGGGAGCCGTTGCTGTCGGTGCGGTGTGCCAAACGTAAATTGAAATATACGGATATCCCCGGAGATGAACCGGCCAGGGAGGGCGGCGAGCGTAAGCTCCAGGTGCTGCGCTGGGGCGCCGCGTATATGTTTGAAGTATTGCGAGAAGTATTTGTCTGGAAATAGGCAGGGGGAGCGGATGTCCAAGCGAATTTTAAAAATAGGCGTCATTGGCGACGGCAGCTGGGGGACCACCTTGGCCGTTTACCTGGCGAAGAAAGGCTATGCGGTCAAATTATGGGGGCCGTTCCCCGAATACATCCGTCAGATGCGTCAGAACCATTATAATCCGAAATTTCTTCCCGGCGTCCGTTTTCCGGAAAAGCTCACCCTTGTTGAGAAACTTAATGTCGTGCTCCAGGAGAGTGACCTCATTGTTTTTGCCATTCCTTCGCAGTATGCCTCGAAGATCCTTAGAAAGATCAGCCAGACCGGCGTCAAATTATCAAAACGGATTTTCGTAAGTGTCACCAAAGGCATTGAGAAGACGAGCCTGCGGCGTATTTCAGAGATTGTCCGTGCGGAATTGGGAAATATTCCTTTCGCGGTCTTGTCCGGGCCGACGATCTCCGCGGAGGTCGCCAAGGGGATACCCACGACGGCGGTTGTCGCTTCACGCGATATGCGGATCGCCAGGAAAGTGCAAGAGGTCTTTAATTCCGACAGCTTTCGTATTTACACCAACATGGATGTGGTCGGCGTCGAGCTGGGTGGAAGCATCAAAAATATCATCGCCATCGCCTGCGGGGTCTGCGACGGGTTAGGGCTGGGAACCAACGCGAAAGCGGCCATTGTCACCCGCGGGCTCGCGGAGATGGCGCGGCTGGGAACAGCGTTGGGCGGCAAGGCGAAAACTTTTTCCGGCTTGACGGGCTTGGGCGATCTGGTAACGACCTGTTTTAGCCCGCAGAGCCGTAACCGGTATGTCGGGGAACAACTGGGCTCGGGAAAACCTATCGGGAAAATCATCAATTCGATGGAGATGGTCGCGGAGGGCGTTGAAACCGTCAAGGGCGTGTACAAGCTGAGCAAGAAGCGCAGGGTTTCTATGCCGATCACGGCGGAAGTCTATCAGATCATTTGTCGGAATAAAAAGCCCGCTGATGCCGTGACCGACCTGATGAGCCGCAAGGCGAAGGCGGAATAAAATGGAAAAGGCGATCCACATTCAATATTTCGCGCTTTTGCGCGAGCAACGTGGGGAAAGTGAAGAAACGCTTCGAACCACCGCCCAAACGCCCCAGGGATTGTACGCTCAGCTTAAAAAAGATCACCGATTTACCTTGCCGGAGCAATCGGTACGCGTTTCTATCAATGAGCAGTTTGCCGACTGGCAGACTGCGTTGCGATCCGGCGACCGTGTAGTATTTTTACCGCCGGTTTCCGGTGGATAGTATTAGGGGGACACGATACTTAATTCATTGGAATTAAGTATCGTGTCCCCCTAATCGAACTATTAGCGGACGTTTAAACCTATGGTTTCCTATTTGATTTTATCGTTAACGGCATTTCTGGTCAATATCCCGATGGGATATATTCGGGAAAATTGCCCCAAATTTTCTTTCCGCTGGTTTTTCTGGATCCACGTCTCGATCCCGCTTATTATTTTTATGCGCGTGACGCTGGGCACATCAAAATGGTTTATTCCTGTCTGTATCTTTTGGGCCATTGCGGGCCAGATCATCGGCGGCCGGTGGCGCCGCAAACGGACGTCCTGGCAGGAAGCCGAGCGGCTCAAGCAGATACCGGCGATCGACCCTCTGGACCCAACGAAGCTGGATGAGTCCCGGACAACCGTCGTTCTGTTGAACATGGGAGGGCCGAAGACCAACGCGGATGTTCCCGATTTTCAGAAGAGATTATTCCAGGACCCGATGCTGATCCGTTTTCCAATGTCATTTTTGTTCCAGCGGCTTTTTGCCTGGCTTTTGGTGACGTTCCGTGCAAAGGCGGCCATGGCGCGTTATCAGCTCATCGGCGGCGGCAGTCCGATCTTTGAATCGACCGAGCGTCAGACCCAGGCGTTGCAGCAAGAACTGACCAGACGGGGCAGGAAAGTGGACGTCATTTTCTCCTTCAATTACAGCGCGCCGTTCCCGGAAGAAACCATCCGCACCATTCTGCGGTCGGGAAGGACCAACACGTTGCTTTTAAGTTTGTATCCGCATTATTCCAGGGCAACGACGGGTTCCAATATCCATTATCTGAAAAAAGCGGCCGATAAGATCTATCCCGAAATCCAGTTCACGGAGGCGCCGGCATATTATCTGCATGACGGCTACATCCAGGCGCTTGTTGACCGGATCCGTGAGCAGATAAAACCCGGTGAATCCCTGGATGATTTTTATTTGATCTTTTCTCCGCATGGCCTTCCTTTATATTCTTTGATGGAAGGGGACCCTTACGCGTTTCAGGTTTCTCAAACCGTGGCAAGAATATTGGTGAAGCTGGGACGGACGAATCGCTGGAGCATTGCCTATCAAAGCGCTGTGGGTCCTCTGCAGTGGTTGAAACCATCCCTGGAAGACATGCTGGAGGCGGTCACACGGCGCGGATATAAAAAACTTTTGATCGTTCCGGTCGCGTTTGTCACGGACCACATTGAAACGCTCTGCGAGGTCGACATCGAATACCGCAAGCTCGCGGAAGCTCTCGGCGTTACGGACTACCGCATGTCCCTGGCCATCGAATGCCACCCGGAATTTATCCGGGCACTGGCGGACAGTGTGGAGGCGGCGCTTACCCCTCGGACAAAAGGCCTGCGGCATACGGTTTCGCTATTAAGGGAGGGAATAGATTCTCTCCTGAAATCTTCAAAATGATTGGGTTTTGATGAGCGCACCGTTCGATCTTGGAGAATATATTCTGCGTCACACGCAGGACTCCCGCCAATGGCATCTTCCGTTTTTGCCGCCGGTGCAATTACCGCTTTTTTTGAGCCTTCACGGCCTTATGCTCATCATCGCCGCGTCGTTTCTCATAGCGCTTTTTTGTCTTATTTATGATAAAAAAACGCGGGTCCCCCGGCGGTTCACGAATTTACTGGAATTGATGATCATTTTTATCCGTGATGAGATAGCCGTAAAAAATCTCGGGGAAGAAGATGGTCGCAGGATGACCCCATTTTTGTGCACCTTGTTCTTCTTCATCCTTACGCTGAATTTGATGGGAATGATCCCGATATTTTCAACCGCCACGGCCAACCCCAACGTGACGGCTGCCTTGGCATTTTTCACCTTGTGTTTTATGGTTTTCGGAACCTTGTATAAAAGTGGATTTAAGGGATTGCAAAAGGCACTTGTCCCGGCGGGCGTGCCCAAAGTGATCCTGATCATCCTGGTCCCCGTTGAGTTTTTCGGCATATTTATAAAAACAGGCGCGTTGACGATCCGTTTATTCGCTAATATGCTTGCCGGGCATATGGTGATTTTGTCCATGCTGGGCCTGGTTTTATTGCTGGGGTTAGTCGCTTTACCATCCATTCTTTTGGCGGTCAGCATTGGGATCCTGGAGACATTTATCGCCTTTTTACAGGCGTATATTTTTACGCTGCTCACGGCCGTTTTTATCGGGCAGATGTATCATCCGGAACATTAGGAGGATGCGGCGGATATTAATGCCCCTTTACATAAGGTAGAGCCGTCGTTATAATACGTCCGTTTTGAAAATTATTTCTGTTGTTTAACGTCATAGAGAGAAAGGAAAGAAGTTATGACGGAAAATATTCATGGAAGTTTGTCGGTTATAGGTATCGGGCTTTCGGTTATGGGCGCGGGATACGGTATAGGAACGCTGGCCGCTGCGGCCTTGCAGGGGATCGCGCGCCAGCCCGAAGCCGCCAACAAGATCCAGACATTGATGTTGATCGCTGCTGCTCTTGTTGAGGGAATTGCCCTTTTTGGGATAGTGATCTGTATCATGGCCTTGAAGGGATAAATACGGGAAATAGAAGACCATGACGAATGCCGTTATCCTGACCGATCCGCAGACAACTCCTCTGGCCGCGACTGAACCGAGCCTCTTGAGCCCGGATGTCGGTATGGTCGCTCTGACCTGGATCACTTTTCTGTTATTGTCGGTCGTGCTTTATAAATTCGCCTGGACCCCGATCTTGAAAGCCCTGGATGACCGTGAGGAACTGCTTCGCCGTTCTGTCGAAAATGCCGACAAGATTAAGGCTGAGTTGGACCAGCTCCATCAAACCCGAAATCAATTTATTCATGAGGCGGAAGAGAAGGCCAGAAATATCATCAGCGAAGCGAAGCAGGCCGGCACGCAGTTGTCGCGGGTGATCCAGGATAAGGCCAGGGAAGAGGCCGGTATCCTGCTGGAAAATACCCGGCGCGATATTAAGGAAGAGATCGCGAAGGCAAAAATTGTCCTGCGGGAAGAAAGCGCGCAGATCGCCATCGAGTTGGCCGGTAAGCTCATTGAGAAGAATCTGGATACGGAAAGTAACCGCAAACTGATCCACAAGTTAACCGCTGAAGTTTAAAGTCCGTTCTATGTCCTATAGGATCGCCCAACGTTACGCGCAGGCTTTGTTCGATTTGTCGCAAGAGCGCTCGAATCTCACGGCCGTCCATCACGACCTGCGGAAGATCAGCGATCTCGTGAACAGGTCCGCGGACCTGAAACATTTTTTGGCTGATCCGGTTATCGCAATGGAGAAATCTCAGGCTGTCCTGCAGGAGATGTTCCACGGCAAGATCGATGCACTCACCTTTAAGTTCCTGTTGTTCCTTGGACAGAAGAACCGTTTGGGGCATTTGCCATCCATATGTGCGATCTTCAGCGATCTCTACGAGCACGCCAAAGGTATTTTACGGACAAAATGGACGAGCAGTGTGGAGCTCTCCGCGAAAGATGTCGACGATTTGTCCGGTTATTTAAAGAAGAAATTTAACAAAGACGTGATTGCCGAACAGCAGGTCGATCCGGGCTCTTTGGGCGGGATCAAGGTCCAGGCAGGGGACACTGTCTACGATTACACGCTGCGAACGCAATTGAAAAGATTCCGGGAAACCGTAGGGAACGCGAGTTGATCTTATGACGACGAATATCCGGACGGAAGAGATATCCGCCATTTTACGAAAGCAGTTAAGCGATTTTGAGAAAAGGATTGAAGTCTATCAGATCGGGACCGTTTTAAGCGTAGGCGACGGTATCGCCCGCGTGCATGGCTTAGCCGATTGTATGTTAGGTGAGCTGGTGACCTTTGCCGGCGGCATAACCGGCATGGCGCTTAATCTGGAAGAGGACAATGTCGGTGTTGCCATCTTCGGGGACGTCGCGCGGATCAAGGAAGGCGACGAAGTCCGCCGGACCAACACGATCTCTTCGGTCCCTGTCGGTGAAAGTCTGGTCGGGCGGATCGTTGATGCCTTAGGCGTAGCCATCGATGAAAATACCCCGATCTCCGCGAAGGAATCCCGGCAGATCGAGGTGAAAGCCCCCGGCGTTATGGATCGCCAGAATGTGCACGAGCCGCTGCAGACGGGGATCAAAGTCATCGATGCCTTGACGCCCATCGGACGCGGACAGCGCGAACTTATTATTGGGGACCGCAAGACCGGAAAAACAACTTTGGCGATCGATACGATCCTCAATCAGCGCGGCCAGGACGTCTATTGTTTTTACGTTGCCATTGGGCAGAAACGCTCGACCGTAGCTCAAACCCATGAGGTCCTCAAGCGTCAGGGCGCGATGGAGTACACCACCATTGTCGCCGCGACCGCGTCAGATCCGGCACCGATGCAGTTTCTCGCGCCGTACGCGGCAACGGCCATGGCCGAATACTATCGCGACAGCGGCCGTCACGCGCTTATTATTTTTGACGATCTGACCAAACAGGCCCAGGCCTATCGTCAGTTGTCTTTGCTGTTACGCCGGCCGCCGGGACGTGAAGCTTATCCGGGGGATATTTTCTATCTGCACAGCCGTTTACTGGAGCGCGCCGCCAAGATGAGCGCGGGAAAAGGCGGGGGCAGTTTGACCGCTTTGCCGATCATCGAAACGCAGGCCGGTGATATCTCGGCGTATATTCCGACTAACGTTATTTCCATCACGGACGGGCAAATTTTTCTGGAGCGGGATCTTTTTAACGCCGGGCAGCGGCCGGCGGTCAACCCCGGGCTTTCGGTTTCCCGCGTCGGCGGCGACGCGCAGATCAAGGCGATGAAACAAACCGCCGGATCTTTGCGTCTGGATTTGGCGCAGTATCGCGAGCTGGAAGCATTTTCGCAATTCGCGTCGGATTTGGACGCGGTGACGCGCAAACAACTGGAACGCGGCCAGCGTTTGATGGAGGTCATCAAGCAGGGCGCGGGCGTACCGTTACCGGTCGCGTATCAGGTCGCCATCATTTATGCCGGGGTCAACGGTTATCTGGACGAGATCCCCCGGACGCAAGTGAAGGATTTCGAACAGCGGTTATTTGAAGGGCTGCAATCCTCGCATCAGGATTTCGTCGATCAGCTTAATAAAGAGAAGGCGCTGACCGATCCCCTGAAACGATCCCTGAATACTATTCTGACTGACCTTCAAGAACGGATTACGGCCTGAGGCTGCCATGCCTGCGATCAAAGAGTTCGATACAAAGTTGAAGAGTTTAAAGAATACGCAGAAGATCACCATGACCATGAAAATGGTCGCCGCCAGCAAACTGCGCCGGGCGCATCAGGCGCAGGCCAGCGCCAAATTTTACGCGCAACAATTGACGGCCTTGACATCCCGGGTGGCTGCTTCGCTGCCCGCCTCGAGCCATGCGCTTTTCACGGCGCGGACACCGGTCAAGAAGGCCATTATCCTTATTATTACTTCCGATAAAGGATTATGCGGGGCCTTTAATCACAACGCCAACAGGCGAGTGGGGGCCTGGGCACGGGAAAATCGTTCGATCCATGAGAGAATCGAACTCTGGTGCTGCGGCCGCAGAGGATTCATGTATTTTGAACGTCATGACCTGGTCAAAAATCATTATGAAAATGTGACCGGGACACCGCGTTTTTCCGACGCGATAAAGATCGGCGACGATCTGATCAAGGCGTTCAACGAAGGACGTTGCGACACGGCTTACTTATCGTACAACCAATTTATAAATCCTCTCGTCCAGAAAACAGTTTTTCAGAAGATCTTACCCGTTGATTCCAGTGTATTGACCGTTCAACAAGAAGAAAGGCGGTCGAATTATGATTTTGAACCGGATGAGGGAACGCTTTTGAGTTTTCTGATCCCGCATTTTGTATATTTTACGATTTATTTTGCTCTCCTGGAAAACTCAGTGGGAGAGCACGGCGCGCGCATGACGGCCATGGACAGTGCCGCCAGGAACGCCTCGGAGCTGATCGATCGATACACCATCAGCCGCAATCGCGCCCGGCAGGCAGCTATCACAACGGAGTTAACGGAAATCGTCGCAGGGGCGGAGGTCCTTAAATGAGGAAAGTACAGCAGCCAACAGGAAAGATCACTCAGGTTTTAGGGGCGGTTGTCGATGTCGCCTTTGCGCCGGGTGAGTTGCCGGAGATCCTGACCGCTTTAAAGGTCACCAATCCATCGATCAACAATGAGCCATGGAATCTGACGCTGGAAGTCGCGCAGCATTTGGGTAATAATACCGTGCGCACGATCGCCATGAATACAGCGGAAGGCCTGATGCGCGGCATGGAAGTCTTGGATACAAATGAAATGATGAGCATGCCGGTGGGCGAAGGCACGTTGGGAAGATTAATGAATCTTTTGGGGGAGGGCATTGATGGCAACGGGGAGATCAAGGCGGTCAAATATATGCCCATTCACCGCAGCGCCCCGGTCTTTGCCGCTCAGGACACCCAAGATACGGTTTTGGTGACCGGAATTAAAGTTATCGATCTTTTGGCGCCGTATAAGCGGGGCGGGAAGATCGGATTGTTCGGCGGTGCCGGTGTTGGGAAAACGGTCCTTATCCAGGAGTTGATCCATAGTATCGCCACCGAACACGGTGGATATTCTGTTTTTGCCGGCGTGGGAGAGCGCACGCGTGAAGGGACCGCGCTTTATGAAGAGATGAAAGAAACAGGTGTTTTGTCAAAAACTTCGCTGATCTACGGTCAGATGAATGAGCCGCCCGGCGCCAGGGTCCGTGTGGCTTTATCCGCGCTGACCGTGGCCGAATATTTCCGTGATGAAATGCGGCAAGACGTGCTTTTTTTTATCGACAACATTTTCCGGTTCACGCAGGCGGGTTCAGAAGTGTCCGCGCTTTTAGGGCGCATTCCTTCCGCCGTCGGGTATCAGCCGACGCTCACTTCAGAGATGGGGGCGCTGCAGGAGCGGATCACTTCCACAAGAACGGGGTCGATCACGTCCATCCAGGCGATCTTCGTTCCGGCGGATGATTATACCGATCCGGCGCCGGCAGCCACCTTCGCGCACCTGGACGCCACGACGGAGCTTTCGCGTCCCATTGCCGAGTTGGGGATCTATCCGGCGGTCGATCCTCTTTCCTCGAAATCCAGCATTCTTACTTCGGCCATTGTTGGCGGGGAACATTACAATGTCGCGCGCGGCGTGCAGGAGACACTGCAGCGGTACAAGGAGCTGCAGGACATCATCGCCATTTTAGGAATGGATGAATTGTCCGAAGAGGACCGTTTGACCGTCGCCCGCGCCCGCAAGATCCAGAAATTCCTTTCGCAGCCGTTTCATGTCGCGGAACAATTTACCGGCAGGCCCGGACGCTATGTGAGCCTGGAGGATACCATTCGGTCTTTCGCTGAGATCTTATCCGGCAAGCATGACAGCATTCCGGAACAAGCCTTCTACATGGCGGGAAATATTGATGAGGTCCTCGCCCGCGCCAAGGACTTGAAAAGCGGATAATTTAAATGAACACATATCATTTGTCGGTTGTAACGCCTGCGGGCAAAGTTTTTGAAGGAGAGGCGGAATCTCTGGTCGCGCCGGGAGTGGAAGGCTCTTTCGGCGTTTTAGCCGGGCACGCACCCATGATCGTGGGGCTTAAAAAGGGAGCACTCACTTTGAAAACCAAAGATCAGACCCGATATTATACGATCAGCCCCGGTATTCTGGAGATCAGCGGGCAGAACAGAGTGCTTCTCCTTTCCGATGAAATTCTCGAAAAGCAGACACCGCCCGCTCAATAACGCATTCCTATTCCGATGCTCATTCCCCTGATCGTACTGACGAGTCTTATTTTCAGCGTCATCTATCCGCTGTGCTTCTGGATTCCTCGAAAAGATCCATTAAAGAATGATTTTCATAAATTTCATATCGCTCTGCCGAATGTTGTGGGCGGGGTGACGGTCGTGTCTTTGCTGTTCATGGATATTCCGCTGGCGACAAAATTGATCGTTCTATTGTGGAAGGGCGCTCTCATCGTTGTTTCCATGAGATCCTGGAAACAACAATATCCGGATGCGCTGTGGATGAGCATCCCGCCGCTTCTAGGGACCTGCGCGTTCTATCGCGTTATGGCGGATTTGACCGGGGCAGGGGGGCCGATTTCCTTGATCGCCTGGATCCTCGGGGGATGTATTTTTAGCGCGGCGCTTTTTGCCATGAATCTGGGGCACTGGTATTTGAACGTTCACGGACTTCCCATCGCGCATTTAAAACGGGCCGTGAATGTGCTGGGATTTTTTCTGGCCGCGCGTCTGGTTTGGGACGCTTGGTTTTTAGCGACCGGAAAGATATTTTATGGCGGGGAGTGGATACCAATTGTAAAATTCATCGCTAATCTCGACGGATTCTTTTTGCTGATCGCGCTTGTATTCGGGTTGCTTTTCCCTCTGGTTTCGCTGTATTTTGTCCACGGGACGTTGAAATTAAAGAACACTCAATCCACGACGGGCATTTTGCATGTTATCCTTTGCGCGGTATTGATCGGGGATATGACGTATAAGTATTATATGATCAAGTTTGGAGTTTACTTGTAAGGAGAGATGCTTGGTACTCGATGCAGAAAGCTCTGGGCGAGACCGGTCAAGAGCGGGATAAAGGTCAAAAGACTCAGGCCATAACATGTGTTCATGAAAAACCACATACATGTATTTTTTTCGCAGGGATCCCTATTTTAGGGAAGAGACGTTTATAGCAGTTGCGGCCGGGTGTTGCGCGCTTAGGTGTTCGGTCTTTTGGCTAAAGGTTCCCGCTTTTCCGTAAGGACGGGCAGATCCTTGGCTTTGGCCTTATTTAAAGCGACGTAGCTTTTCCATTTCCCAGGGACGTCGTCTTCAACGTAGATCGCCTGGACGGGACATTCGGGAATGCAGGCACCGCAGTCAATGCAGACCTCGGGGTCGATCACAAGCATTTCTTTATCTTCGTGAAAAGAGTCGACAGGGCAAACGGTAACGCAATCCGTATAACGACATTTTACGCAAGGTTCACAAACGACATGAGCCATAAGAAAGCCTCCTCATTTAAAATAGAATTGGTCGATTTACTAACACGGATATCATAATTGGGTTGTGTTTGAAATTCAAGCATATTTTTAGTTTCTATTATTATAGAATATCCCCACTGGTTCTGACAGCAAACATATTATTTAACGGAGAATATAAACTATGTGGTTGCTGTTATCCTTAGCCGCGGCCCTGTTCACGTCTTTAACCGACGTATTGGGTAAAAAGGTCATCGGCCGCTGTGGCGCTTATGTTGTCGTCTGGGGCATGAATCTTTTTGCCATGCCGTTTCTTTTTGCCGCGGTCTGCGCCCAGCCATTGCCTGTTTTGGGGCCGCTATTTTGGATGGTTCTGATGGTCCAAGGTTCTATGGTCGTTATTGCCTCGATCCTTTATTTTAAAGCTATTGAGGTCTCGGACCTGTCCCTTACCGTCCCGATGCTGGCGTTCACTCCTTTGTTTTTGCTGATCACCTCACCTTTAATGCTGGGTGAAAGTCCCAGCTCTCTGGGACTTTCAGGGATCTTTTTGATCGTCGCTGGTTCGTACGTGTTGAACATCACGCAATTGCATAAAGGATATCTTGCGCCCTTTAAAATGCTGGTCAAGGAAAAAGGGCCGCGGTACATGTTAATGGTGGCGTTATTGTACAGTGTCTGCGCCAATATCGATAAAATCGGAGTACGTCAGTCGTCACCATTGCTATGGGCATCCGCTTTAAATGCCGTTCTGGCCGTTGCGCTGGGTTTGATTATGCTGCGTAAGAGCAGCCAGGTGCCGCGGCGGATCAAGGAGGGGTGGAAATATTTGGTCTTGCTGGGGATTACCAACGCTTTCGCTTTGATCGCCAATATGGCCGCCATCCAGTTGACATTGGTCCCGTATTTGATCGCGATCAAACGGTTAAGTGTTTTTATGACATTGTTCGTTGGGTTTGTGATCTTCAAAGAGAAAGGATGTTGGGAACGTTCTGTCGGGGCCTTGCTGATGGTCCTGGGGGCGGCACTGATTTCCCTGGCGCACTGATTTTGAAGAAGGTTGTATTGACTTATCAAGCAGGTTTTATATAATAGGGTTATGCCCTTGACTACCACTTCCAGCATACGATGGGCACGAAATCCTGTTGCACTGTTCATCAAAGGCATAACCCTATTATATAATACACACCACATCCCCAAGGCGAGGTTTTGAGGTTACGTATGAATAAATCATTTGATCGCAAATCGGTTGAAAAAATATTTAAGACCAAGCGCGGCTCCTATACCATTTTTTCGTTTGATAAATTGGCCAGGGCTGGGGCGGGAGATCCGCAAGAATTACCGCTTTCGATCAAGGTTCTTCTTGAAAGCGCGCTGCGTCATTACGATAATTATCAGATCACCGCTCAAGACATTCAAACGCTCCTGCAATGGTCCCCTGTTCCCGGCCCGGCCAGGGAGTTCGCCTTTAAACCCGGACGCGTGATCCTGCAGGATTTTACCGGCGTTCCGTGCATCGCGGATCTGGCGGCCATGCGCGCGGCCATGAAGCGCCTCGGCGGCGATATCCGCAAGATTAATCCCCGGGTGCCGTGCGATCTGGTCATTGATCATTCGGTCCAGGTTGATGCGTTCGGGACCAAGAGCGCGTTTGGTAAAAATGTTGTGTTGGAATTTAAACGCAATAAAGAACGTTACGAATTTTTGAAGTGGGGACAGAAGGCGTTTAAAAATTTCCGCGTTGTACCACCGGCAACGGGCATTGTTCATCAGGTCAATCTGGAATATCTTGCCCAAGGTGTTCTCAAAACAAAGGCGGGAAAAAAGACGGTCATTTATCCGGACAGCCTGGTAGGGACGGACAGCCATACGACGATGATCAACGGCCTGGGTATTGTCGGCTGGGGTGTTGGCGGCATCGAGGCGGAAGCGGTCATGCTGGGTGAACCCATTTATATGCTGTTGCCGGAAGTGGTCGGGTTCAAGCTTAAAGGTCAATTGCGGGAAGGGGTCACGGCGACCGATCTGGTACTGACGGTAACGCAGATTTTACGTCAAACGGGAGTGGTTGACAAATTTGTCGAATTTTATGGCGACGGGTTAAGGTTTTTAAGCTTGCCGGACCGCGCGACGGTTTCGAACATGGCGCCCGAATATGGCGCGACGATCGGATTATTCCCGATCGATGAAGAGACCCTCAAATATTATCGTCTCACCGGGCGCTCGCCCGCGCAGGTGGACCTGATCGAACGTTATATGAAAGAGCAGGGGATGTTTTATGAGATGGGCGCAAAAGACCCTGCTTTTACGAGTACGGTTGAGCTTGATTTAGCAACAGTGGAATCGAGCCTTGCCGGCCCCAAACGTCCGCAGGACCGGGTTTCGCTGGTCAACGTCCGGACGGATTTCGAGCAGAGTCTGGTCAGGCCGGTCAAAGAGCGCGGGTTCGGGCTGGCCACGCAAGCCCTCGGGAAAACCGTCGCTGTCGATGGCAGAGGGAGCATCACGCACGGATCCATTGTCATTGCCGCCATCACAAGCTGTACCAATACTTCCAATCCTTCTGTTCTGGTCGGGGCGGCGCTTTTGGCCAAGAAAGCCGTCGAAAAAGGTCTTGATGTGAAGGAATTCGTCAAAACGAGTTTTGCTCCGGGTTCCCAGGCCGTTGAGGAATATTTACGGGCGGCCGGGTTGCTGAAATATCTTGAAAAATTAAAATTTCATATTGTTGGTTACGGGTGCACGACTTGTATCGGCAATAGCGGTCCGCTGCCTGATGATGTCGCGCGAGCGATCCAGCAAGGGGATCTGGTGGCGGTGAGCGTTTTAAGCGGCAACCGCAATTTCGAAGGGCGCGTCAATCCTTATACAAAAGCCAATTATCTCGCGAGCCCTCCTCTGGTTGTCGCTTATGCCTTGGCGGGCACGGTTGATTTGGACTTGACCAGAGAACCTGTCGGGAAGGACAAAGCCGGCAAGCCGGTTTACTTGCGGGATATTTGGCCGGCGCAGGATGAGATCAACAGTGTCGTCAAGAAATTCGTGATCGTTGAAGCGTTCCGGAAGCGTTACAAAAATGTGAACAAGGGTAATAAAGACTGGAATGCCATCAAATCAGCGAAATCCGATCTGTATGCCTGGAATGACAAAAGTACCTACATTCAGGAACCGCCGTTTTTTACGGGTATGTCCAGGACAGTAAATCCGATCCAGAGCATTAAGGGCGCGCGGGTGCTGGTGATGGTCGGTGACTCTGTTACGACGGATCATATCTCCCCGGCCGGGGCATTTAACGCGCAAAGCCCGGCGGGGCAATATCTGACGCAACTCGGCGTTCAACCGTCCGATTTTAACAGTTATGGGTCGCGCCGGGGCAACGACCGCGTGATGACGCGCGGGACATTCGCCAATATCCGCTTGCGTAATCTCCTCGCGCCGGGAACGGAAGGGTCGTGGACGATTCATTCTCCATCCGGGGAAAAGATGAACATCTACGATGCGGCGATCAAATATAAAGAACAGAATACACCTTTGATCGTTTTAGCCGGCAAAGAATATGGTACCGGTTCCAGCCGGGATTGGGCCGCCAAGGGGGCTGCGTTATTGGGGGTGCGGGCGGTTTTGGCGCAGAGTTTTGAACGCATTCATCGCAGTAATCTGGCTGGAATGGGGGTCTTGCCGTTGGAATTTAAAAAGGGGGATTCGGCGGAATTTTTAGGGCTGAAAGGGAATGAAGTTTTTGATTTCTCCGGTGTGGACGATTCCTTAAAGCCTCGTCAGGATATCCGCGCAATCGCCCGGAGTCCTGATGGTTCCCGTAAAGAGTTTCTTTTGACCGTTCGGCTGGACACGCCTGTGGAAATAGATTATTTTCGTAACGGCGGCATATTGCCGACAGTCTTGCGTAAACTCATGTAAATTTTCTAACCACAAGATGCTGGACAAGATAAAATAAAATGTTATTATAAGATTTAATGAATATACGGTTAATATTGTCCCAATTTCTGGAGGATCTTAAAAAGGAGCTGGCCATGGTTACAAAACGAGCGCAAACACAAAAGGACATTTCTTCAATTGCTGTGCGTAGAGGCGTGTCCGCAAAACGTTATCTGCCCGAAACGACGCCTTCCATCAAAGAGAAAACGAATGCGACGACGCGCAAAGCCGCTAGCGTGGATATCAACACGCCGGCGGCCCGCCAACGCGTTGAAAAGAAAGCATATGAACTTTACGCGCAACGGGGCTATACCAACGGTAACGATCTGCAGGATTGGCTGACGGCCGAGCAAGTCATTGCTCAAGAGTTATCCGGGAAATAAATCTTGAATTTCAGCAGTGATGTATTGATGTATTTATGATAATGGCTTGGAACGTTTGTATCCGTATGTGCATGTATCCAGGCAAAATAAAATTACAGTTGGCACCAGGGGAGGGAAATAGAAGATGAGTTACCGTTTATTAAAAGCTCTAGCGTATGTGTTTTTCCTTGTCAGTTGTGTCATGGTTTTCCCTCAAACAGGTAACGCCCGGGACAAAGCGCTTCAGGAAGAACGCCGCAGAGAGGATATGGAAAAGTTGCAGCAAAAGTTTGAATGGTGGCCGACCGACGCCAGGCCCGCCCCGGTCAAGGATGAAGAGCACGGTGGTTACTGGTGGATGCCGACCGAACCTGGGTCGGCGCGGCCGTGGGGTAATCGGGGGTACATTTATGTGTACAAGATCATTTATGATTATAAAGCACAAGATGATGAAGTTTCCGGGCCCGGACCAAAGGCTTCCCTGCTGGTCAAGAAGATCCTTAAGAACGTTAAAATTTATTTTGATTACAATAAAGCGGATCTGCGGGATGATCATTTCCCGATCTTGCAAAGCGCGATCAAGTCATTGGGACGCAATCCCGGGGCCGATATTTTAATAACCGGCAACTGCGATGTGCGCGGGTCGCCCGAGTTTAATCTTAAGCTTGGGAAAAAGCGGGGCGAAACGGTCAAGCAGTTCATGATCGAGAACGGGATCCCTGAAGATCGCATCAAGATCATCAGCCGTGGTAAATTGGACGCCGTGGCGCCGATATCCGATTTGTTCGGGATGCAGAAGGACCGTAACGCGCAGTTCATGGTGGCGGAAGTTGAGGAAGTTATAATGCCGGCAAGGGGAGAGGGACAATCCGCTCCCGAAGCAACCCGGGTCGAGGACGGGAAAATGGTCGTTGAAGACCAGGAGAATGTTGAGACAGAAGTCAAAGTGTCCACGCGTGAATATACGGTCCAGAAAAATGATTTTCTGTCAAAAATTGCCCAGGAACAATTGGGTGGCGCGCACCGCTGGAAATATCTGTATGAACTGAACAAAGACCGGATCAAAGATCCGAATAAGCTGCGTGCGGGGCAGGTCATTCTTATCCCTGTGGAATAAAAAATAAAGTGAGCTGGGTCTACGGTCCCCAGTCAGTCAGAAAACATTTGGGTTTTTCTTTCTTTCCAATCCTAGGCCTGCAGTTTTCGGTTCCGCTTTATGACTGACTCCGCTCGGTTTAATGCAATCGCCCAGCATTTAAGCAATTATTTCGAGATATTTTTCTGGATCGTCTGTGGAGTGACCATCGTTTTGGGCCTGCTCGTGGTGCTCTTACGCCTGAGGGAGGTCAGCCTTCAGGCCATTTCCAAAGCGGCTATTCAGAATATTTTATTTTCGTCCGTTGTCGTGGGACAGTTATTGCTGCTTTTGGCGGTTTGTTATCTGTTCTGGTTCAATTATTATAACCCCGCTCCTGTTCTCCGGTTTCCGGGAGATGTTTTGGCCGATACCTATTGGGTCAAAGATGATCTGGAAATATATTTCATTGATGAAAACCGTTTGCAAAGCGTCGAAATCAACGGACGGAATAAAAGAGATGTTTTGGTCGCCGCTGATCCGGTCAAAGAATATCATTTCTCACCTGATGGAGAATATCTGCTTGTCGCGACTTCGCGGGAAATTTATCTGATCGACCGCAATACGGAAGAAAAACAACTCATCGATTCATGGGGCCAGCCGGATGCGGTCGGGGAATGGAAGGGTGTTATTAGCGGTATCCGCTGGGCGCCGGATAGCCGTCGTTTTTGCTATGAGGTGGCCCGCTGGTCCAGTTATTCGTCGCAAAATCATTTGTATATCTATGATGTCCAGGAAAAACAAAAACGAACGCTTCAAAGCCCGACTCGGCGGATCTCATCACTGTACTGGGACCGTGCCGGCCTAAATCTTTACTATGTTGAGCGGGAGGCAAAGGATACATCCGTTCACGCGTATGCGTTCGATGTCAACGTTTTTCGCATACCGCTAGTTTCTTTGAACCCGGAGTTTGTGGCGAAAATCCCTTATGATCGATCGGGTATTCCAACGGCAAATTTGACCGTTCGCGGGATCGATCTTTTCCTGGAAGGAAATGTGTTTTCTTTTTCGCCAGGGACGGCCAGAGATATTTTGGTTTCGGATAAGGGAAAGGTCCTGGGTGTGGATGACGATGATCATCTTTATTATGTGCCCAGGGAATGGTTCCGCAGGCGGTTATTCCGCATTCAACGCGAAGCCCGTCCCGGCGACATCGCGCGCCACGCGTACAAGGGGGGCGACCTGACAATTACCCAAATTCGCTGGATTCCCGGCGGGCGATATGCTATTATTCACCATCGATATTTGGGGCTGCTGGTCGTCGAACCAGCGACACGAAAGATCGGACTGTTGATTGCGGCTAGAGGTAACGCGTTTGGCTGGTACGATAAGAATTTTTTGGTGCACGCAGGGACGCACCCGGCGCAATGAGTGACCTGATAAAATTTTAGTGGATGTGGAAGAAACAGGAGGAAGAGATGAAAAGAACATGGCTTGTATGGACCCTGGTGGGCGGTGTGCTGGTGACGGTGTTGATAGCGTTTAATTATGAACGCGGCAAAGAAGCCGTTCCTTTAAGCGAAATATTCCCGGGAAAAGGGGCGCTTCATAATGAGGTCGAATATGAATTTTTTGATACGGACGAGAAGGGATCCGCTTTGGTCGCGACGGCTGAAACGAAACAACCAAGCCGTCCTGCTCAAGCGGCGCCAACGGCTGCGGCCAAAGCGCCGGTGACATCGGTTCCAGCGAAACCGGCCCCTGCTGGGACGAGTTCCACTGCCAAACCCAAGACAACGGTTGTCACTCCGGCTGGTTCATCGGGCGGCATCACAACACCGACGGGGGGAAACGGAAAGATCTATACCATTCAAGTCGCCGCTTTTAAAGAGCGTAGCCGCGCCGATAAGGCCGTGGCCCAGGCCCAACAAAAAGGATATCCGGCGTATGTCGATGAAAAAAGTCGAAGCGATGGCAGTATTTGGTACCAGATATGTATCGGAAAGTTCGATACGCACTCTCCCGCCAAAGAATTGTTAATAAAGATCAAGCAAGATTATAAAGACGGATTCATCCGGACGTTGTCCGGCAAATAGTCTTTCAATAATTACAACGGTTGAAATATCACGAATAATTAATGACGATATCCGGCGGTAGCGCGGCAAAAGATCTCCTGGTCAAATCTTTCCGTCCATGAACGAAGCAAAGCTGCGAATGGTCTTGCGCTGGACCCACATCATCCTTGGCCTGGTGATCGTGTGTTATATTTATTCGCCGTGGGCAACGTTCGTGTCTTTCCAGGTCATTGTTAAGTTTGTCATCGTGCCCGTTATTGTTGTGACAGGAATTTGGATATGGAAATTCACGGCTTTTAACAAGTTGCTTAAGATAAAACATCGGTGAAACTCTCATCTCAAATAAGCTTTAAGGACGCGAATATGAAAACAGAGAGTTTAAATATTCCAGTGATCAGCGAACACCTGGCGTCGGTTGGCGTGAAGGATTGCCCTGCGATTCTTTGCAACTTGACCTATGATGAACTTTTTACGCGCGAAACAGATCCTTCGCTGGATGGATACGAGCGTGGCATCGTCGCGGAGTCCGGTGCCGTGGCCGTGGATACGGGAAAATTCACGGGGCGCTCTCCGAAAGACAAATATATCGTTGAGGATGACCGGACGCGCGATACGGTCTGGTGGCAGACCGGGGAAACCGGCAGTTCGGATAATAAACGACTTTCGCCGCAGGTCTGGCAGCATCTCAAAAACATCGCGGCCGGTCAGTTGAGCGGGAAAAAGATCTATGTGATGGACGGCTTTTGTGGCGCGAACCCGCAAACGCGATTGCGGATCCGGCTGGTGACCGAACTGGCCTGGATGGCGCACTTTTTTAAAAATATGTTCATCCGGCCCACCGGCCAGGAATTAGAAGATTTTAAGCCGGACTGGACGATCCTCAATGCGTGCAAGGCCGCCAATCCGGACTGCGCCAAATTGAATATGCGCTCGGAAGCTTTTGTCGCCTTCAACATGACGGAACAGATGATCGTCATTGGCGGAACGTGGTATGGAGGAGAGATCAAAAAAGGGGTCTTTTCCGTTATGAACTATGTTTTGCCGCTCAAGGATATCGGATCGTTCCATTGTTCGGCGAATATGGGCAAATCCGGCGACACGGCGCTTTTTTTTGGCCTTTCCGGGACCGGCAAAACCACGCTTTCGGCAGACCCCAAGCGGTTGTTGATCGGTGATGATGAGCATGGGTGGGACGATGAAGGGGTGTTCAATCTTGAAGGCGGTTGTTACGCCAAATGTATTAATCTCACTTTGGAACGAGAGCCGGATATTTATCGCGCCATCCGGCGCAACGCCTTGCTGGAAAATGTGGATATCACGAAAGACGGCAAGGTTGATTTTGCATCTAAGAAAAAAACGGAAAATACGCGCGTTTCCTATCCGATCGACCATATCCGGCAAATCGTCAAACCGGTTTCCAAGGGAGGACATCCGAAAAAGATTATTTTTTTGACCTGTGACGCGTATGGCGTTCTGCCGCCGGTCGCCAAATTAACCAAAGAGCAAGGAATGTACCATTACTTGAGCGGGTACACGGCCAAGATCGCGGGAACGGAGCTCGGTGTCACTGAACCCAGAGCGGCATTTTCCGCCTGCTTCGGCCAGGCGTTTTTAATGCTGCATCCGACAAAATACGCGGATATTTTAGGACAGAAAATTGATCAACATGGAGCGTCTATCTATCTTATCAATACCGGATGGGTGGGAGGAAAATACGGGGTTGGCAAACGGATATCCCTTGAAGCCAATCGCCGCATTATTGATGCGATTTTGAGCGGCCAGCTTGACCAGGGCAAATTTACCGTACTGCCGATATTTAATTTGTATATTCCCGCGCAAATTACCGGAGTTGACCCGCAGATTTTTAACCCGCGAAATTCATGGAAAGATAAGGCTGACTACGACCAAACGGCGCGCAAACTCGCGGAAATGTTTATCGCGAATTTTAAAAAATTTGAAGATACTCCGAAAGGGAAATCCCTGGCTGCGGCCGGACCTCGATTACCGTAATCTAAATAACGCCTATGTCTCGACGATCCAAATTGCGCGTTACGATTCTTATTGTTGCCGTTAGCGTCACCGTTGCCCTGGCGGTAAAGTTTTTTTTAGGGCTCACGCCGCGCGATACGCGTTTTCCCGATGAGATGCGGGCAAAGGGAAATAAGAACGCTCCGATCCGTATCACCGAATTTATCGACCTGGAATGTCCCGCCTGCGCCCGCGGGGCCGAATATCTGGCCCGGATGATGGCCATGCACCCTGAGGCGATCCGGTTGGATCTTAAATACTTTCCGTTGCCCGGTCACCGCCATGGTTTTTCAGCGGCCCGCTATACTGAATGCGCTGCCCGGCAGGGGAGATTCTGGCCGTTCCATGACGCGTTGCTCTCGCGTCAGGCCAATTGGAGCCGCTTGCTGGACGCGACTCCGGCCTTCGCGCTTATTGCTCAAGAGGTCGCCATCGATAAAGACAAATTGAGCGCGTGTCTGAACGATAAATCCGTTGATGCCCTCATTCAGCAGAGCCGTCTGGAAGGGGCGCGGCGCGGGGTCAGGAGCACTCCGACGTATTACGTGAACGGGAAGATGGTCGTCGGCATGCAATCTCTGGAGTCCGAACTTGAACGATTGCTTTCGGAAATTAAAAAATAGCCGATATCCATTGTTACGGATGGTCATCGGCGGCATTTTTGTCGTTTCCGGCTTTGAAAAGCTCATCGGGCCATACCAGAATTTTCTTTATGTCATCCAGAATCATTCCTTTTTACCACTCTTTCTGGCCGAGTTCGTTGCCCGCGTCTTACCCTGGATCGAATTTTGTCTGGGGATATTCCTTGTCTTGGGTCTTTGGCTCAGATGGACGTTGCGCGCGGTAATGGCGTTGTTGTTAATGTTCATGGCCGTTGTCATTCAGGCGCTTATTCGTAACTTGCCGATTGGGGAATGCGGTTGTTTCGGCGCGTTGATCTCGTTTCCCCTGCCGGTCATCCTGGCATTCGACACAACGATCTTTGTTCTTGCCTGGGTCCTTTCGTTTCGAAGGAAGGAAGCAGAATGTTGCAGTATGGACAGGTATTTGGCGCAGAATGAAAACGCATGATCCGCATTTTTACCGTCATTTTGTTTGTGACCTTTAGTTTCTTTCCGATGGCCCACGCCGACACAAAGATCAAACGTCCCAATGTCAGCGGCCAGTTTTACACGGCCGAGCCGCGGGAGTTGTCCGCGCAGATCGGGGAATTTTTTCAGCGGGCGGATGTCACGCCTGCGGACCGGCACATCGATATTGTGATCGCCCCGCATGCCGGGTACATGTATTCCGGGGCGGTCGCCGCGTACGGCTTTAAGGCCGCCAGCCGCAATAAATACACCACGGTTGTTATTTTGGCGCCCAGCCATTATTCCGGGTTTGACGGCATTTCCGTTGGCCAGCAGGACGGATTCCAAACGCCGCTAGGCATCGTCAATGTCGATCAGGAATTTGCGAAGCAGCTTATTGCGGAAAACGAAAAATTTTACTTCGCTCCGGAACCCTTTGAGCGAGAGCACTCCCTTGAGGTTGAAATTCCGTTTTTGCAGAAAATATTTACCAATTTTAAAATTGTTCCTGTGATCATGGGACAACCTGGTTTCGTACTGTTGGAGAAATTTGCCGCCAGTCTAAATAAAATTATCGGTGAACGCAAGGATGTCCTGATCGTTGTCAGCACGGATCTCTCGCATTATCATCCAGATGTCAAGGCGAGAACGATGGACGCGCTCGCGATCAAGGCGATCACTTCCTTTGATGCTAAAGCGGTTTGGGAAGGATGCCAACGGCGCAGCGCCATGGAGATGTGCGGATTTGTGCCAACGACCGCGGCGCTTTTGTACGCGCGCCAGCGCGGACTCACGCACGCGCAGATGTTGCGCTATGCCAATTCGGGTGATGTGACTGGAGACCGGAATAGCGTCGTTGGGTATACATCGATCATTATTTATGGCGATGCGCAAAAAGATGAAGATAAAGATGCTTTAACTCCGGCGCAAAAGAAGCGCCTTCTTGACATTGCCCGGCAGACAATGGATGAATACGTGCGCACGGGTAAGACCCTTGAGTTTCTGGAGACTGACCCACGTTTATTGCGGGAGGAAGGAGCCTTTGCAACGATCCATAAACAGGGGCGATTGCGCGGGTGTATCGGCAATATCCTGGGGCGTGGGCCGCTGTGCCAAACGGTGCGGGATATGGCGATTGCCGCTGCCGCCAAAGATCCGCGTTTTGATCCTGTCCAGGCGCAAGAGCTGAAGGACCTGGATATCGAAGTTTCGGTATTGTCAAAGCCGCGTACGATCAAAAATGCCGATGAGATCATTTTAGGGAAACATGGCGTGATCGTCAGTCAGGGGCCGGGGCACCAGGGAGTTTTTCTGCCGCAGGTCGCCACCGAAACGGGATGGTCGAAAGAGGAGTTCCTGAACCAGCTGTGCGCGCAAAAAGCCGGCCTTGCCCCGGATGCCTGGAAAGATCCAAAAACAAAGATCGAGATCTTCACGGCGCAGGTCTTTGGCGAAAAAGACGTCCAATAGAGAATGGAGTTATAACCTCCAACAGGATATTTAAAAGCCGAATTGGCCGCGCGCTATTGATCGTTGCCGGTGTTTGCCTTTGGCTGTATTTTGTCTGCCGATTCCCCGCCGTAAGGTTATTCACGCTTCTTGTTCCGCCCCTGCGAGAGCAACGCTTGTTTTTGTTAGCAGAAACGTAAAAATAGTGGAGAAAACGCTGGAACGTCAGGAAATGCCTGTGTTACAATGCCATTATATTAGTATAATTTTATTTATTAGTTGACCTTCTTTATGCGAAAATTAAAACAAGAACAAATTCCCCGGATCAAAATTCGCCGGGTGATACTCTTTTTTATTTTTTGTGGATACTCCTGCCTATTTTCCCACTCCGTAGTCGGAGCTGATACAGGGAAAAAGATTAAAACTCATCCCAACACGGTCCCAAATTTCCTGCGGAGCACCGAAGATTTAAAAGCGAAAGCTGAAGCATATAATAAGGAGGCCATCGCTTTGTTCGAAGAAGGTCGTTACGCCGAAGCCCAAGAATTGTGGGAAAAGGCCATTAAGCTCATGGAGCATCCCCTGGCCCGGCACATCGATTTTGAAGCAGTGAGTGAGGAACAACCATTTGTCGAAGTTCCGGAATTTCCGGCCACCAACGGTGAATCGCTGGAAGCTTCGCCGATCGCCGAGCAGTATCAAGCGGGACTGGCGTTGCTGGAACAGAAGGAATATGGCGAGGCCAGAAAAATATTTCAGGAAATCGACGCCACGCAGCCCGGTTACCGAAATACAAAGAGATATTTGATCGTGACCGATGAGTTGTTGCGCGAGGAAGATCTGTCAGGTGAACAAGGGCAGATGAGTGATGAAGGTATCGTTAAGATCACGGCGGATCAAGAGGAGCCCCCTGAAATAGCACCGGAACCCCAAGGCGTGGATGCCGAACCGGAATTTGATCGCCGCGGGGAAGAAACGCGATGGGAAGAGGCTGTGAGTGCGGCGGAGCAAAAGTTGTTGGATCAGATCGCGGAAAAGGTCGAACCGGTCTATCAAAGAGCGCTTCAGCAATATAAAAATAAGGATTATACCGAAGCGCGGCGTAGTTTTGAAGAGGTGCAGGTCCTTTCTCCCGATTATAAATTGACGGCAAAATATTTGGACGGCATCGATGATGACATTCTCTACGCCCGGCAACAGAAAGAAGAGGAGCAGCGGCTGGCCGAAGAGCGCTCGCGGCGGCAGGATGAATTGGAGTTTCGAAAGACCATCGCGGCGAAGGAAGCGGCTTATCGAAAAGAATTGACGGGCCAAGCGGAGCAAATTTATCAACAAGCCATCGAAGATTTCAAGAACAGAAGGTTCGAGGAAGCGGAGGATAATTTTCGTAAAGTTGAGACCATGGCCTCCGGATATAAGTTGACCGGCAAATATTTGGAACGCATTCAAGATGCCCACAATGATGAGGCGCGCTTGCAGGCGGAAGAAGATTCGCGGCGACAGGCGCTTATGCAGCACAACGAAGAGGAAGACATGAAGCGTACGATCGCGGAGAGCGAACGGATGCGTCAGCAAGGATTGCGCGAAAAGGCCGAGGATATTTACCAAAAAGCCAGGACCGATTATGGCCAGGGAGAAATAGAAAAAGCCCGTGCCGGTTTTGGCGAAGTCGAGCAAATTCTGCCCGGGTATCGTTCTGCGCGCAAATACCTGGCTCTTATTGATGATATGGCGAGTGAACAAAAACTGGGATTGAAAGTATCTTCTCAATCTGAAGTGGCAACAGCTTTAACGGAAGAAGCGAAAAGAGCGGTTGTGCCGGCGTCACGCAAGCGCTTGGAGGCAGAGGAACTTTATCAGCAGGCAAAGGAATCATACAAAAAGCGCGAGTTTGTTAAGGCGAAAGAGCTTTTTGAGAAGGTGAATACTGTGGTCAGGGACTACCAGGCCACGGAAAAATTTTTGGCAAGGATCGATTCAGATATACAACAGGAAGCGCGCTATCAGCAGGATCTTCAGCGAAGAGACGCGCAGCGCAGGCGCGGGGAGGAGGAAAAGGCGCTTGAGCAAAAACGCGCGGCGGCGAAAGCGGCCGCGGTTCGACGCCGTCAGGAAACGCGCGAATTGAAAGAAACGGCCGCGCGTATCAAAAATGATCGCGATAAAATGGTTACCGACAAGATTCAAGAGCTCTACCGGGAGGCGGAATCCGATTATACGCACGGTCTTTATGCCTTGGCCAGGGAGCGTTTTAATGAAGTGCAGCGCATTGCCCCCGGATACAGATCCACGAAGGAATATTTGGGGAATATCGCGTACGCGTATGGTAGCGAGGCGGCGGTTGAAACGACACCGCTTCCATTGCACCTTGAGCAGGAAGTATCGCCGGTGCTTGCACCAGCCTCAGTTCCGGTAGTTCAGGAGAAGATTGTCATCCCTGCTGATGAAATTACAACGCCAAAAGTGGCGGAGCCCGATGATGAGGTCTCTGCGGACTATGACACGGGCATCCTTTTATTTAAGCGAAAACAATACGTTCGCGCCCGTGAGAAGCTCGATCACGTTGTTCAGGCGGCTCCCGGTTATAAATCAACGTCTGAATATTTGAGCCGTATCGATTCTCGGTTGCAAGAAGAACAACAACGACAGCTCGAAAAGCAACAGCAGGCTTTGGCGCGTGCCATCCGCAAGGAAAAGAAGGCTAAGAAAGCTGTACCTCCCGAGGTTGTTCAACAGACGGTCAGCGAAGCGCAAAAGCCGGAGCCCGAGGGGATGGTAGCGGCGCCGGTCGAGGTCATTGCGAAAGAGGATCCGGACAGAGAACTTCATGTGAAGGCGCAGGAACTGTTCCAGGAGGCGGAGCGGTTATACGCGTCCCAGCAATACGTTCGCGCCCGTGAGAAATTTTTGGAAATCGAAGGTCTGGTTCCAGGATATAAATCAACCGCGAAATATCTGGCGTGGATCGACAGGGATCTGCTTGAGGAACAGAAAAAAACACAGCGCACGAAACAAAAGCAAGAGAGGGAAGCCGCCAGCCGCGCCGCGAAGGAAAAGGCGGCGCAGGCGGTAGCCCAGAAAAAACAATTTAGAATACAACGGGAGGAAGAAAAAACGCATGAACGGTTGTTAGCACAAACTGGAAAGAAATACGCGCAAGCCTTGGCCGCTTACGCGAAAAAAGATTTCACCAGCGCTAAACAGAAATTCGCCGAAGTGGAAAAACTTTCCGCGAATTTTAAGGAAACCGCGCAATATCTGAGCCGTATTGACGCGGATATCGCGGCCCAGAACCAAAAGCCCCAAGAGGTGGGCGCGGCCCCGATTTATGTCCAGCCGCAGGGTATCGCAGCAAAGGAACAGACCCGCAAAAAAGCCGAAGAGCTTTTTCGAGAGGCAGTACGATTGTACGCGTCTCAGAAATTTGTTCCTGCCCGCGAAAAATTCCTGGAAGTCGATGGCCTTGTGCCGGACTACAAATCAGCTAGAAAATATTTGATACGGATCGACCAGTCCATGCTGGAGGAACAGAAGAAGTCCCGGCGCGCGGAAGAAAAGCAAGAACGAGAAGCCGCCAGCCGCGCCGCGAAGGAAAAAACGGCGGAGAAAATGGCCGAGAAAAATCAGCTAAATATTCAAAAAGCGGAGGAAAAGAAACGCGCGCGTTTATTAGCGCAGGCTGAAAAGAAATACGCGCAAGCCCTGGCCGCTTACGCGAAAAAAGATTTCATCAGCGCTAAACAGAAATTCGCCGGAGTGGAAAAACTTTCCGCGAATTTTAAGGAAACCACGCAATATCTGAGCCGTATTGACGCGGATATCGCGGCCCAGAACCAAAAGCCCCAAGAGGTGGGCGCGGCCCCGATTTATGTCCAGCCGCAGGGTATCGCAGCAAAGGAGCAGACCCGCAAAAAAGCCGGAGAGCTTTTTCGAGAGGCAGTACGATTGTACGCGTCTCAGAAATTTGTTCCTGCCCGTGAGAAATTTCAGGAAGTCGAGAAGTTGGTGCTGGGATATAAAACAACGGGAAAATATATTGCATTGACCGACCGGGCTATTTTGCGACAGCAGGAGGAAGGATCGCAGGCAAAAAAAACTCACGATGCGCGCAACGCCCGTCTTGAAGCGGACGCGCAAAAGGTTCGTGAAAAGGCAGAACAGGTCAATCAGGCGAGGGAAAACAAGCAAGTAAAGCAGCTTATTTCGCGGATGGAAAAAGGGGCGGTCACGGCGGGCAATCGAGGTCAATGGGGTGCCGCAGCGCAGAAATTATCCCGCGTGGAAGATCTTTTAAAGGGCGAGTCTGTGAGCGCGGCTGATAAAGAGCAAACCGCGCGCCGTCTTGTCAGTTTGCGGGAACGCATTGTGACTGGACGAGGGGAAGTGCAACAACGGCAGTTGGCGAAAGAACAGGAAATAAAACAAAGGCAAGATGCGCGCGCTGCCCTTTTGGAAGCGGATGAGCAAAGGGAACGTGAAAGGGTTGAAAAAGCCCGTCAAGAGAATGAACGAAAACAGCAGGCGCGCGCTAAACGGGTTCCTGCCGCCGCGCCTGCAGTGAAATCGGCCTGGGTCGACCCGCCTGATTTCAACGCTTTTGAACTCACCGACGATGTCGGGGTATTACGTAGGCAATATGCCAAGATCCAAAAGCAAAGAAAAGGCGTCCAGGCCGCCATCCGGCTCAGGCTTGATCAAACTTATGCCCGGGCCGTTCGATTGTATAATCAAGGATATTATGCGGGCGCAAGAAATTTGTTCCAGGAAATAGCCGAAATACAATCGTCATTTAAGGGAACCAAAAACTATCTTGCTCAAATCGATCAAAAGCTTGCGAAATTGCCGGCATCCGCTATTATGCCGGGCAAGGGGATCGAAGCCCCGTCGGTATATGTCAAGCCGCGAGCGCGGGTCGTCACCGACGCGCTTGATAGTCTAGAGGCGCCGCGGCAATGAACCGCAGTATTTATCGCCGGGTCACGGTTCGGGGAATAATTGTTCTTTGCGGGATGACCGGTCGCGCCCTGGCTCGTCCGCCTACGGAGATAAAGTCGAAGCTGTTTGTAACAAAGTCGGACGCAAAGAAACCACGTTAGTGATCCCTTGAGCCGGCATTCCCGCCAGAGCCATTTGCTCCGTGAAAAGAGTCCGTATTTACTGCAACACGCGGCCAATCCTGTGATGGGTATCCGTGGGGGCAGGAGGCGGTTGCCAAGGCTGTCCAAGAGAACAACCCCATCTTTCTTTATCCATTGGATATTCGTCATGTCACTGGTGTCACGTGATGGCGCACGAGTCCTTTGAAAGCGCGGATGATGAATGATTGTGATGAAGATTTTTAAGACCATAATCTTTAGTTCGCTTGGGTTGATCCTTATTGGCGCCATTGTATTGGCCGTATTTATCGCGACATTCGACATTAGTCATTATAAACCCCGGATTATTCAGGAACTTAGTTCCGCGCTGTCGCGAGAAGTCCATATCGATCAGCTGCGTTTGGACTTCAAGTTTGACAAGGGGTTGACGATCTCCGTCAAGGGGCTCTCGATCTCCGATGATCCGGCGTTTTCACGGGACAAGATATTGGCTGTCGACGCGATCTATCTGAATACGGACATCCTCGCTTTGATATTCCACCGGCAGATTGCCATCGCGCGGATCGAGATCTCCGGCCCCCACGTTCATCTTGTCCGCAATAAGGACGGCCTGCTCAACGTGCAGACTTTGTTCGGAAGAAATACGGGTGATAACGGCATCCGGGAAAGCCCACGGGAGAATTCTATTCCCGCGGTCGTACCAACCACGACAGCGGCACACACAAATGAAACAAAAGATACAATCGTTATCCCGCCGATGTTGATCCGCGCCGTGCGCGTCGAAAACGGCGCCTTAACTTTTGTCGACGAGTCGCTTGAACCGTCTTTAACCGTCCCGTTACAACAGATCGATTTTCAGGCCACCCGGTTATCGTTGGAAAAGCCGTTTCCGTTTGAGGTCAAGGCCCGGCTTTGGGCGGATCAACAGAACATCATGGTTAATGGGGAAATCGCGCTGGATATCAAAAACAACCGGGTGAATTTACAAAAGGTAAGATTGGAGACAGATCTTTCTTTATTACGTTTGCGAACGATGCCGTTTTATGGGGTTCTCAAAGAGCAGCTGTTACTGGAAGGGGACATTGACGGGAAATTGGTTTTGCCGGACATCGCGCTGCGGGCAGATCACAATGGCCTTGCCGCGTTTTCGGTCAATGGTGAGCTGACCGGTGGAAGAATAAGTTCAGAGCTGCTTAAAAAACCTCTCGAAGATATCCATGGGCGCTTTCATGCCGATGAATCGAATATCGCCATCAATGAATTGGCTGCCGCCTATGCGTCCGGAACGATTAGCGGGCAAGGACGCTGGAGCGACTATGGACGGTCCAACATGCTTATGTTCGACCTTAAAGTCGATGGTGTGCAGTTGGGAGAGTTGATCCCGCGCGCGAGTATGCCGGTTTTATCGGATACGGGTAAACCCTTGGGAGTGGAGGGCGGGATCTCCGCCGTTTTTGACGCGGAGGGACATGGCGCGCAGATCCCCGAATTGCGCGAAGCACTTCAAGGCGATGGTTCCGTGGAAATACGCGGCGGAAAATTGTTAAACATCAATCTGCTGCGGTTCGTGCTGGAGAAATTATCTTTTATCCCGGACATTGTCCAGAAAGTCGAAGCGAACTTGCCGCAACGCTACAAGAATGGGCTGAAATCGCCGGCAGGCTCTTCCCCTCAGGCCGAGAGGCTCCCTGCGGGAGGAACCTCTGGCCTTGGGGAGGAAGAAACCGTCCTGGAGCGGGTCGTTTTAACGGCCAAATTTAAGGACCAGGCTTTATTTTTTAACGGGGAAGTTCAGGCCGATGGTTTTGCCATAACTGCCAGCGGCAATTTGGATCTTGATCAGACCATCGCGTTAGCGGCTGATTTTTTCATCCAGGAAGATCTTGCCGCCAGCATGATCGCGTCCGTTCCCGAGTTATCTTATTTGTCGGATACGAGCGGAAGAATTCATATTCCATTCAAGCCATACCATGGAAAGTTTCAAAATATAGTTCTGTATCCGGATGTGGAAGAATTAGCCAAGAAAGTTCTGCAAAATCGCGGTAAAGAAGAACTGAAAAGAGCCATCTTCCGCGCGCTTGACATTGAAGAAACTCCCGCTAACCCCTCCCAAAGGGAGCCTGCCGGGCAACAGACACCAGGAGAAGCACCCCCGCAAGGTGAAGAAACTCCGCAGAAAGAGACCAAGCCGGAGAAAATCCTCATTGACGGCATTTTTGACGCCATTTTTAAGGGCAAAGAAACGCCTTGAAAATTTCTTGTAATTGTCCGCAGTTGTTTATAAACTACGGGAAATAGGCGGGGTCCATAATCTTTGGATTCACCTAAACTAAAGTATGCAAAAAAATTTGGTCAGAATGTGGAAGATCAACCGTGCGTTCAGTGTACTGCTGGCCACGGGGGTGATTGGCTTGATCGGATATGCGGTGTGGCTGGGTGGGATCATTCTTCAAGATGTTTCCCAATCTAATAAGGGACTTTTGGCCACCGCCACCCAACAAGCTGATCTAACGAGAGAATATCAAAGATTTTACGCAGATACCACCCATCGGCTGGCTGATGTGACCTTGGAATTGAACCAGACAACGGCGCTTTATGCGGACACCACACGTCAGTTGGCGGACGTGACCCTAGGATTAAACCAGACAACAGCGCTTTATCAGGAAAGTCAGAAATCTTTACAGGCCACTCAGCAGGAATTAGCCGGGGTTAAATCTGTCTTGTCGCAAACAGAAAGTCTTCTTGCCGCGGCACAAGCGAAAAATGTTAAGGCGGAACAGCAGGCAGTCGCTACGGGGAGTCAAGCAGGGCAAGCGTCCGCCGCGCTGATCAACCAGTTCAAATACGAAAACCACTTGGCCAAGATTTCCGCTCTCGCGGAACGTGACCGCGTGCGGTTGATGTCTGGCAATCAGGGGTATTTCATGAAAAGCGGCCAGTCAGTTCAGGTCGATACGCGTCAATACCAGGCCGCCAGTTTTGACGCGCTCTCACCCGAAAAAACTCCCAATCCCGATTCCAAAGTCCGTGTAAATGTAACCGTTTTTCAATAATTGCCAAACATCGGTCAAACCCGTTTTCAGGTTGTCCATCCCGTGAAGATTGAAGTTAAAGTCATCCCATCTGCGAAAAAGAATGCTATCACTCAGGAAGGTCAGCGTTATAAGATTCATCTGAACGCGCCAGCTGTGGATGGAAAAGCCAATGAAGCTCTTGTCAAGTTTCTGGCCGAACACTTTCAGGTGCGTAAAAATCAAATTGAGATTACAAAAGGATTGAAATCCCGCCATAAAGTTATTATCATAAGTGATATTTAAAAGTCAATGGAGGTAACGTCTATGCTCGAAGATCAGTTGCAAAAAGACTATATCCAGGCAATGAAAGACCGCGATACGGTTAAGTCTTCCACCGTGAATTTCTTGCGGGCGCAACTCAAGAACGTCCGCATTGAGAAACGAAGCGAAACTTTGGAGGACAAGGATGTCGTCGCGGTCATCAAAAAGCAGATCAAACAGCGCCAGGACTCGATCGAACAGTATGAAAAAGGCGGACGCAGGGACCTGGCCGATAAGGAAACTGCCGAGATGGCGATCCTGAAAAGTTATTTGCCTGAGGAGTTATCCGAACAGGCGTTGCAGCAATTTATCGAGCAAGCAATCCGCGAAACGGGCGCGCAATCCATGAAGGATATGGGCAGCGTGATCAAAGCCGTTGCCGCCAAAGCGCAGGGCAGGGCCGATAATCGGGTGGTGAGCGAACTAGTCAAAAAGGCTTTGGCTGGAAAATGAAAAAAAGGATTTGGCTGTCAGTTTTGGCCGCCGCGGTGGTCATTGCCGGCGGTATCTCGTGGTTGGCATCCCGTCATTATGTCGTTCCGATCATGATGTACCATCATGTCAATAATGTTGATCCCAAGCGTCAGGATACGGTCAGTCCCGAGCGTTTTGAATGGCACATGGCCTATCTCAAGAAACATCATTTTAGGGTTCTGTCCTTAAGCACACTTGTCCAGATTATTAAACAGGGTAAACCCCTGCCGCGTAAAAGTGTCGTTATTACTTTTGACGATGGGTATGCGGATAATTATCAGTACGCCTTTCCTATTCTAAAGAAATATGGTTTCCCGGCAGCGATATTTGTTATCACGGATGTTATCAGTGCCGGAGAATTCTTGACGACGGCGCAAATGAAGGAGATGCTGGCGCAAGGTATTGAAATCGGCAGCCATACGCGCCGTCACGCGTATCTTCCCGGGATTCTTGGCAAAACACTCCTTGAAGAGATTCAAGGCAGTAAGGATAGGCTCGAACAAGAATTGGGGGTGGCGATTACCAACTTTGCCTATCCTAACGGCGGGTTCAATGAAGACGCCAAGCGGATCGTTCAACAGGCCGGGTATGAAAGCGCCTGCACGACGAACCGGGGATATGACCGTTTTAACCGCGATGTTTATGAACTCAAGCGCGTACGTTTTAGCGACCAGGATGACCGCGTGGATTACCTCTGGATGAAGCTGAGCGGCTATTATAATTTGTTCCGCAAGGCCAAGAGTCCGTATTGAAGACATAAATATCAGGGAGATGCGCGTGCATGGCTCAGACAGATAACCCAAAATATTTTTTGGATAAAGAAGGCCGCTTCATTATTGAAAATTATAACGCGGCCAAACCGTTCAGCAACTTTTTTCCCGGCATCGCGGGCGTTTGGGGCACACCGATGTGGGTGTTTTACGTCAATCGCGGCCAGTGCATCGCCAGTTTCGGGATTGAATCCAAGGATAAGGCGATTCTGGAATTTCAGCCGGCGAATAAATCCTACCGGCTCACAAGCCTGCAGGGGTTCCGCAGTTTTATCAAAACAAGACAAGGCCGCAAGGTGATCTATTGGGAACCTTTCCAGGATCATCTCCCCGGAACTGCGTTTCGCAAGAAGCAAAGCTTGAACTTGTCCGCGCATGATCTGACCCTGATCGAAACCAACCTGGACCTGGGGCTGGAGATATCCGTGAATTATTTTACTCTGCCTGAAGAGAATTATGCCTCCCTTGTCCGTCGGGTACGAATAACTAATTTGAAGAACAAGGTTCGCGATATTGAATTGATCGACGGCTTGCCGGTTTTGAATCCCTATGGGCTGAAGGATTGGGCGAGCAAAAATATGTCCCGGACCGTGGAGGCATGGGTCCAGGTCGGCAATATCGCTAAAAAAGCGCCTTATTATCAATTGAAGGTTGAAGTTTCCGATACGCCGCAGGTCACGCATATCAAAGAAGGAAATTTTTTCGTCAGTTTTCAGGTCAATGGGAAAACGACGCGGCTATTGGACCCGATCGTTGAAGCCGCGAGCGTTTTTGGTGCGGCACATGATTTTGCCGCGCCCGCGCGTTTCCTGCGCGATGATTTCCGTAAACCCGCCTTGCAGCAAACAAGTAACCGGATGCCCGCGGCGTTGGGCCATTCCCGATTTTCTCTCAAGGCTAAAGGGCATCAAGAGATTATTTCACTGTTCGGCTGCATTCAGGATGTTCAGCGTTTAAATAGCGTTGTCCTCCAGGTGAGCAGTCCCGGAGAATTTATCGCGCGCAAGGCGGATCGTAACAAGGAAATCATTGACGGGATCAAGAATCACAGTCTCACCGCAAGCGCCTCGCGGGAATTCGATCTGTACGCCGGGCAAACGTTCCTTGATAATATTTTGCGCGGCGGGTTGCCGATTTCCCTGAAAACCCGTGACGGGAATGCCGCTTTTAACGTCTACAGCCGCAAGCATGGAGATCCCGAGCGCGATTATAACCATTTTGTGCTCGCGCCAACGTTTTTTTCCCAGGGTAACGGGAACTATCGCGACGTCAACCAGAACCGCCGTAATGATGTTTGGTTTAATACGGACGTGGGCGACAGCCATCTGATCAGTTTCTTAAATCTCATCCAGGCGGACGGCTACAATCCGCTGGTTGTCAGAGGAACGACATTCCATGTGGCACAGCCCGGGAAGATCGATGACTTGTTAGGGCGCTCTGTCCGTGAAAAAAGCCGCGGTCCGCTTAACGAATTTTTGCGCAAAAGTTTCTCCCCCGGGGATCTTCTTCAATTCATCGATAACCAGGAGATCGGACTGACGGTGGATGCAAAAACGTTCCTTGGTTATGTCTTGGAACTATGCCATCGTCAGGAGATGGCGGATCACGGGGAAGGGTTCTGGGCTGATCATTGGACTTATAATCTGGACCTGGTGGAAAGTTACCTGGCGCTTTATCCGGAGAATTTGCGGCCGTTGTTTTTGGAAAAGAAGGTTTTTAGTTTTTATCATAACAATCATTATGTCCTGCCGCGCGCGCAGCGGTATATTCTCACCGACCGCGGCGTGCGGCAGTACCATTCCGTTGGAAAAGACATGCATCACGACAAATCCGGCGGACGCGGGAATGTTTTACGCGCGGGGCATGGGGAAGGTGACGCGTATCATACGAATTTGTTGAGCAAGCTGCTTTGCCTGATCGCCAACAAGATCGCGTCTTTGGACCCCAGCGGGACAGGCGTGGAAATGGAGGCGGACAAGCCGAACTGGTATGACGCGTTAAATGGTCTGCCGGGATTGATCGGATCATCAAGCTCGGAAACTTTCGAGATCAAGCGGGCGTGTGAATTCGTCCTTGACGCGCTCAAGCGCTCAGCGGTCAATGATCAGCAGGGTATTAAATTTTTTGAGGAACTGGCCGATTTCATTATCCATCTCAAACAAATCCTTGCCGCCCCAACAAGCATTCTGACGTATTGGTTTGATTCAAACGACGCCAAAGAGCATTACCGGGCGAAGATCCGGATGGGGGTCAACGGCACGGAAAAAGAATTGACATTTGCCGAGGTCAGAAATTTCTTAAATCTGGTTATTGCAAAGGTGGACCAGGCCATCGGGTCCGCCCGAAACGAAAAAGGCCAGTTAGCCACGTATTTTTATCATGAGGTGACCGAATACAAGCGTCCCGAAAAAGGGGATGGTAAACATGTGTTGCCGCTGAAGTTCAAACGGCACGTCCTGCCGCTTTTTTTGGAAGGGTATGTTCACGCGTTGCGGATCGAAAAGGATCCCGGCACAGCGCGGAAACTTTACAAAGAAGTCCGCAAAAGCGGCCTGTTCGATCAGAAGCTTAAGATGTATCGTGTCAACGCCGATCTCTCCGGTGAGTCTGAGGAGATCGGACGCGCCCGGGTTTTTCCCGCCGGCTGGTTGGAGAATGCCTCCATTTGGCTGCACATGGAGTACAAATTTATGCTGGAGTTGTTGCGCGGCGGACTTTACGAAGAATTCTTTGAGAATTTCCGCCACGTATTGATCCCGTTTCTCAAGCCGGCGCGATACGGACGCAGTATCCTTGAGAATTCGTCATTCCTGGTCAGCAGTATGCATGAAGACAGCGCGTTACACGGTCAAGGATTTGTCGCCCGTCTTTCCGGCAGCACGGCCGAGTTTCTTCACATGTGGCTTTATATGAATGCCGGAGCAACCCCCTTTACCCTGGGTCCTCAAAATGAATTGCGGCTTGAATTCAAGCCTGTTTTGCAGGGTTGGTTATTTAGCAAGAACGCCAGCGCCATAACTTATGTAAACGCCTCACAAGAGCTTGAAAAGGTCCAGTTGCCTGCCAACAGTTATGCTTTTAAATTTTTTGGAAACATTTTGGTTGTTTATCATAATCCAAAGCGCCGCGATACTTATAAGGCAAAAATCAAGGCAATCCATCTCACGTACCCGCATCTGCCGCAACCCGTAGTCCTTGCTGCATCCGTGATACCGCCGCCGCATGCTCAAGATATTCGCCAGAAAAAACTCCGGCGGATCGATGTTCATTTTGAGTAACATTTTTAAAGGTCGTTTCTTACGAAGGGAGGGGTGAAATGACGACTTCAGAAATAACTGCCATCAGCGAAAAGGTTAAAAAAGAGAGTAGTTTTGTTGAAGGTGTTTTGCTGGAAACCCAGAAGATCATCGTCGGGCAAAAGTATCTGCTTGAACGCCTGCTGGTGGGATTTTTGGCCAACGGGCATGTTTTGCTCGAAGGGGTGCCCGGCCTGGCCAAGACTACGGCCGTCAAGACGATCTCAGCGACCATCCGCACCAAATTTCAGCGGGTGCAGTTTACGCCGGACATGCTGCCGGCGGATCTCACCGGGACGCTCATCTACGACCAGAAAACAAGTGATTTTAAAGTGAGAAAAGGGCCGATCTTTGCCAATATCATCCTGGCTGATGAGATCAACCGCGCGCCGGCAAAGGTTCAGAGCGCGCTTTTGGAAGCCATGCAGGAACGGCAAGTGACGATCGGCGAAGAAACCTTCAAGCTTGATGATCCGTTTTTGGTCCTGGCCACGCAGAACCCCATTGAGCAGGAAGGCACGTACCCGTTGCCCGAAGCCCAGGTCGACCGCTTTATGCTCAAGGTTAAAGTCGATTATCCATCCAAAGAAGAAGAGTTGAAGATATTGCAACGGATGGGGTTCACCAAAAAGGACATCGATCCACAGGCAATCATTACCCCGCAGGAACTTTTACGGGCGAGAGGTGTTGTGGACGAGATTTATATCGATGAAAAGATCCAGAAATATATCGTGGATATCGTGGATGCCACGCGCGCGCCGCAGAATTATGGGCTCGGTAATTTAAGAAACCTGATCCATTACGGCGCGTCGCCGCGGGCGAGCATTTATCTGGCCGTTGCCGCCAAGGCCTGCGCCTTCTTGCAAGGGCGAGGCTACGTCACGCCCCAGGATGTTAAATCGATCGGGATGGATGTCCTGCGCCACCGGGTCATCATCAGTTACGAGGCCGAAGCGGAGGAAAAGACCTCCGAAGACGTGATCAAAACCATCTTTAACGAGATCGCGGTGCCGTAAGTCCGGCATGCGGCGGTTTCGCAAAAATGAGATCGACGCTTGGAAGCGTAAAGGTTGCATTGGCGCGCTGCCGCGTTTAATGGTAAATTCAGGGAAGAATCATGCCGGGAATATTCGATAACATTGACCAGTCTCTTTTGCCGTCTCTAAAGCAAACATTGCAGCTTTCTTCCAAGGCTGATTTCTGCGTTGGGTATTTTAATTTGCGTGGCTGGAAGGCACTTGATCATTTTGTTGAATCTTGGGCCGGAGGGGATGGCCAACAGTGCCGTCTGCTTGTCGGGATGCAGCGTCTGCCGCAGGATGAGCTCAAGCAATTCTATAGTATGATCCAGCAGGGGCAGGGGATTGATAACGCGACGGCCGTCCGTTTAAGACGGAGGATGGCTGAAGAGTTTCGGGACCAGTTGACCCTGGGTGTCCCAACATCAGAGGACGAAGCTGGTTTAAGAAGACTGGCAGTACAGTTAAAAGCGGGCAAGTTGGCGGTTAAATTATTCCTTAAACATCCCTTACACGCGAAGCTTTACCTTTGTTTTCGCCCTGACCCTATAAGTCCGATCGTCGGCTATATGGGGAGCAGCAATCTAACTCTTTCTGGACTGTCCCAGCAGGGGGAACTTAACATTGATATTTTGGACCATGACGCGACAGAGAAATTAGCCCGGTGGTTTGAGGACCGCTGGAACGATCAGTGGTGTTTGGATATCTCAAAAGATCTTGTTGCGGTTATTGAATCGAGCTGGGCAAGAGTTGAGCCCATTGCCCCCTATCATATTTATTTAAAGATCGCGTATTATCTTTCACAGGAAGCCCGCGCCGGCCTCAATGAGTTCGCGATACCAAAAGACTTCGGCAATAAGCTTTTTGATTTTCAGAAGGCCGCGGTCAAGATTGCGGCGCATCATCTTAATAAGCGTGGCGGCGTCCTCATTGGCGATGTCGTCGGTCTTGGGAAAACCTTGATGGCGACCGCTGTGGCCCGCATAATGGAGGATGATCATGACCTCGAGACGCTGATCATTTGCCCCAAGAATATTGTTTCCATGTGGGAGGACTATCGCGAGCAGTATCGATTGAGAGCCAAGATCCTTCCCGTTAGTGTTGTGATCAAGGAATTGCCGGAGTGCAAACGCTATCGAATAGTGCTTATCGATGAAAGTCACAACCTTCGCAACCGTGACGGCAAGCGTTTCTTGGCCATCAAAGAGTATGTTGAGAAGAATGACAGCAAATGCATTCTTCTTTCGGCTACCCCCTACAACAAAACCTATCTCGACTTGTCCAATCAGTTGCGGCTTTTTGTGAAAGAAGATCGGGACCTCGGTATTCGTCCGGAAAAGTTGATCAAAAAAATGGGTGAGACCGAGTTCATGAAAAAACATCAATGCCCTGTCCGTTCGTTAGCGGCTTTCGAGAAAAGTGAATATGCGGATGATTGGCGGGATCTCATGCGTTTATACCTTGTTCGTCGTACAAGGAGTTTTATTCAGGATAACTATGCGGAAACAGATCCCGCGAATGGCAGAAAGTTTCTGCGATTTGAAGACGGCAGGAAGACATATTTTCCGACGCGCGATCCCAGGACGGTTACGTTTGCTCTTTCGGGCGCCGGTGATCAGTATTCACAGCTGTATTCCGTCGGATCTGTCGACACCATCAACAACCTCTTGCTTCCGCGTTATGGGATGGGGAACTACATAGCGGCTTCTCCTCATAAAGCGCCCACGGTCAATGAAGCGAACATCATTCAAAATTTGTCGCGGGCGGGACATCGGTTGAAGGGGTTCTGCCGGACAAATCTTTTTAAGCGCCTTGAGAGCAGCGGGCACTCTTTCCTGTTGTCGATCGAGCGGCATATCTTGCGCAATTATGTTTTTTTGCACGCCATTCAAAATAACCTCCCGTTACCCATAGGGACGCAGGATGTCGGGCTTTTAGATCCGCGCGTCTTCGACGAGGACCCGGACAATGAAGTGGATACTTCAGACCTTTTTGATGAAGGAGAGGCCCTTCAGGATGAGGAGGTTATCAAAGGGGCTTTGACAACGGAAGAGGACTACAAGCGACGGGCAGCGGAGATCTACAACGATTACGTTCAGAAATATCAAAAAAGATACAAGTGGCTTCGGGCTGATTTATTTGTCCCATCATTGACAAATGATCTTTTAACTGATGCTAGGGCACTGTTAAGGTTGTGCGATAGCGCGGGTGAGTGGCGGCCGGATGATGATGCTAAACTCGCGCGGCTGGTGAAACTTCTGTCGAAAGACCATCAGAAGGAGAAGGTTCTTGTTTTTACGCAGTTCGCGGATACGGTCAGGTATTTGGAGCGAGAACTGCGCGCAAAAGGCGTGGCCGGGCTTTGCGGCGTTACCGGCGATTCCGATAATCCCTCCGCGCTCGCCTGGCGTTTTTCTCCTGTCAGCAACAACAAGCGCGGCAGGATCAAGCCGGAAGACGAGATCAGGGTGCTTGTTGCCACGGATGTGCTCAGTGAAGGTCAGAACCTTCAGGATAGCGCGATCGTTGTTAATTTTGACCTCCCTTGGGCGATCATACGCTTGATCCAGCGCGTCGGCCGTGTTGATCGTATCGGCCAGAATTCCGGGAATATTCTTTGTTATTCATTCCTCCCTGCTGATGGGGTCGAGAGGATAATCCGCCTGCGTTCTCGTATTCGCCAGCGTTTGAATGAGAACGCGGAAGTTGTTGGAACGGACGAAGCGTTTTTTGAGGATGACAACAACGAGAGGGCAATTCTTGATCTTTATAATGAAAAGGCGGGTATTCTCGATGGTGAAGCGGATAGTGACGTTGACCTCGCTTCCTACGCTTATCAAATATGGAAGAATGCGATCGACAAGGATCCGAGTTTAGAGAAGATCATCGAGTTATTGCCGATGGTTACTTACGCAACCAAGCCGCATACTCCAACAGACAAGGCGCCCGCCGGAGTGATGGTCTACATGAAGACCCCTGAAGGAAATGACGCGTTGGCCTGGATGAATGAACGAGGGGAGAGCGTAACCGAATCCCAGTTCACGATCTTGCGGGCGGCGGAATGTAAACCGGAAACTCCGGCGCTGGAACGGCGCGGTGATCATCATGACCTTGTAAAGAAGGCGGTTGATCTGATCGTTGAGGAAGAAAAGACTACTGGAGGTCAACTGGGGCGGCCTTCAGGAGCCCGTTTTCGCGCGTATGAACGGCTCAAAGCGTACGCGGAAAGCGTCAAGGGGACGCTGTTTGAATCGCCGGAATTGGACCGGGCCATCGAGGACATTTACCGGTATCCGCTGCGCCAGACCGCCGTCGACACGCTCAACCGTCAGCTCCGCTCAGGTATCACGGATCATGACCTGGCGTCTCTGGTTATGAACTTGAAAGAAGAAGGCCGCTTATGTCTCATTCACGAAGATGATTTTGCCAAAGAGCCGCGCATCATTTGTTCGATGGGGCTGACGGCTGAAAAATGATGATATAAACAGGAGAATAATCATGCTGACAAAACTTGAATTTAGAAATTTCAAACGATTTGAAAGCGCAACGGTAGAACTTGGACAGCCTGTTGTCCTGGCTGGTCCCAATAACATGGGTAAGACCACGGCATTGCAGGCATTGACCCTTTGGGATATCGGGTTGCGCACCTGGCTTGCGAAACGCGGTCCGGAAAAAGGGGAGCCGGAAAAAAGACCTGGAGTTGCCATCAACCGTACAGATCTCATAGCCTTGCCGGTGCCCAGCGCCAAGTTGTTGTGGAGGGATTTGCATGTGCGTCGGGGCAGCCGCAGGGAAGGCAAGCAGACAACCGAACCTGTTTGTATTGAGATAGAGGTTTCCGGTATTGTTTCAGGGAAGGAGTGGAAGTGCGGACTTGAATTTGATTACGCCAACGAGGAGTCATTTTATTGTCGTCCCCTGCGGACCGGAAACGGTAAAGAAAGCCGGCGCATGCCCGTTGCGGATGAAGCCGCGCGCCAGAGGATCGTTTATCTTCCTCCCATGTCGGGTCTGGCGGATCGTGAATTCGTCAAGCAGGCCGGGGAGATCAGCGTTCTCATCGGCCAGGGACAAACCGCCCAGGTTCTTCGCAACCTCTGTTATAACCTTTATATCGGCGAGAAGGGAAAGTGGGAAGAACTGCTCACGAAGATGGAATCCTTGTTTGGTGTGAAGCTTCAATTCCCAAAACTCGACCCGGTGCGCAGCGAGATTTCCCTGTTGTACCGTGATCCTGACGGGAATGAACTGGATGTGTCTTGCGCCGGACGAGGTCTGCAGCAGGCGCTCCTGCTTCTTGTTTATCTGTACGGTAATCCCGGGAGCGTTTTGCTTCTTGACGAACCCGATGCCCATCTTGAGATTTTGCGCCAGCGCCAGATATTCAATCTATTGACGGATGTCGCCGGAGCGCAGGGGTCTCAGATCATTGCCGCCAGTCATTCTGAAGTCGTCCTTAATGAGGCCGCCAGCCGGGGCAAGGTGATTGCCTTTGTCGGACAGCCCCACACCATCAATGATCGCGGCAGTCAGGTTTTGAAGGCGTTGACGGAAATCGGGTTCGATCAATACTACCTGGCTGAACAAAAGGGCTGGGTCCTTTATCTGGAAGACACGACCGATCTCGAGGTTTTGAAGGCATTTGCCGGGACGCTCGGACATGAAGCTTATCAATATCTGGGGACTCCTTTTTTTCACGCGGTGACAACCAATTTGCCCCAGCGGGCCCGCGACCATTTCTACGGTCTGCGTGAGGGAAAGAATGATCTTGCCGGGGTTGCCATCTTTGACCGTCTGGACAAGCAGCTTCAATCCGCAGGGGAGCTTGTGGAGTTGATGTGGAATCGTTGCGAGATTGAGAATTATTTTTGCCGCGAAGATGTTCTCCTGGCCTATGCGCGGGCGGACCAGCCCGAAGATCTCTTCGGATTGGCTGAACGCGACCGCCGCGTGACGGTTATGAGAGAGAGTATCCGGGAAGTTTCCCAGGCGCTCGTCACCTTGGGGAAACCTGACCCGTGGTCGCCGGATATCAAATCTTCCGATGAATTTTTGGACCCCTTGTTCCGCGAGTTTTCCAAAAAACTGGGCGTTCCTCTGGTCTTAAGAAAAAACGAGTACTGGAAGCTGGTCAAATATGTGCCAAAGGAAGCCGTTGATCCCGAGGTGAGGGAGAAGCTTGACGCGATTGTCCGCGTGGCGCTCCAGGCCCATCCTGCCCGATAGGACTTTTGTTTATGCCGCTGGATTTGAATAAAGCCCGTCAATGTCTTGGTAATTTCGAATTTTCGAAACTGCTCATTGAAGAACTTGGGTGGTCGCGGCCTTCCTCTCGCCAAACGTCTTCTGTGGTTGTAAAAGATCGTCAATTCACGTGCCGTCCGCTGGCGCAGTTGGCAGGAGTTGTGGTCTTGGAGATAGAAACAGATGACGGAGCCATTGCCGATGCTCAATTGCGCAAGGCTGTTCATAAAGAAGTGTCCGCCCGTCACCACGAGAATATGTTGATATTTATCGACCGGCAGCGCTCGCAGAGCCTCTGGTACTGGGCGAAACGCCAGGACGGCAATGTCCTGCCCCGGGATCATATTTTTATGCGCGGACAGCCGGGCGACCTGTTCTTAAGCAAGTTGAGCGGGATCCATTTTGACTTAAGCGATTTCGACCTTGACGGCAATGTGCCGTTGGTCCAAGTCACCGGCCGGTTGAAGGAAGCGCTTGATGTCGAGCGGGTCACGAAGCGTTTTTATACCGAGTTCCAGCGGCAGCACATTGTCTTTCTCGAATTGATCGAAGGCATCGACGATGAGCATGACCGCCGCTGGTACGCCTCCGTTCTGCTGAACCGCCTCATGTTCATTTATTTTCTTCAGCGCAAATTATTCTTGGATCAAGGCGACAGCAGTTATTTCCAGAATAAATTGGCCTTCACGCGGGAGAGCGGCAGGGACTTGTATTATGAGAAATTTCTAAAGGTATTGTTCTTTGAAGGCTTTGCCAAGCCCGAGGACAGGCGTTCGCCGGAAGCCAATAAACTGCTTGGCAAGATCAGGTATTTGAACGGCGGGTTATTTTTACTTCATTCCATTGAACAGCGCTGGGCGAAGATCCGCATCCCGGACAAGGCTTTTCAAAACCTCTTCGCCCTGTTCGAACGCTACTCTTGGAACCTCGACGATACCCCCGGCGGGCAGGACAATGAG
>JACROV010000078.1 GCA_016214285.1 Candidatus Omnitrophota bacterium
CCCGCAACTAGCGCAACCCTTATCCTTAGTTGCTACTCTGTGCTTCGCAAGAAGTGCTGAGGCACTCTAAGGAAACTGCATCCGATAAGGATGAGGAAGGTGAGGATGACGTCAAGTCAGTACGGCCCTTATGCCTTGGGCTACACACGTGTTACAATGGCTGGTATAAAGGGTTGCCAACCCGCGAGGGGGAGCTAAACTCAAAAAACCAGCCTCAGTTCGGATTGGAGTCTGCAATTCGACTCCATGAAGCCGGAATCGCTAGTAATGGGAGATCAGCTCGCTCCCGTGAATACGTTCCCGGGTCTTGTACACACCGCCCGTCAAGCGATGGGAGCCGAGGGTACCCAAAATCCTACGTAGGTAGGCCTAAGGTAAAATCGGTGACTGGCGCTAAGTCGTAACAAGGTAGCCGTACGGGAACGTGCGGCTGGATCACCTCCTTTCTATTTTACTTTTGTAAGATAGAAAATTGTTGTCCCTCTTATTCTTTTCGAATAAGAGTTCGATTAAAGTTAGTTTCAGATTCTTCACTAAACTTGGCTTTTTTTATTTTATGTGATCAGTGGTCAGTTCTCAGTGTTCAGACATTGACTGATCACTGATCACTTGACCACTGACTCATTCTTTTCGGGCCCGTAGCTCAGCTCCGACGTTCGCTAACGCTCAGTCGGAGTCCCGACCGCTACGAAGTAGCGCGTCGGGATTGGTTAGAGCACAATCGATGCCCACATGAGTTTTTAGGGGCCCGTAGCTCAGTTGGTTAGAGCACGTCCCTGATAAGGACGGGGTCAGCGGTTCGAATCCTCTCGGGCCCACCACTTGACTTTCCTATTTATTTTTAGGGAAAGTCAAGTGTTGTCCCGAGCATCATTATTTTTTGACTCGGAATGCGAGGGGCTGTCCCTCGTCTGCGCGAGAAGAAAATTCTGAGACTCGGGACTAGACCCAGATTTATCTGAATAAAATATTGTGGTAATCTGGGGCTGTAGCTCAGCTGGGAGAGCACCTGCTTTGCAAGCAGGGGGTCAGGAGTTCGATCCTCCTCAGCTCCATAGCCGGAGTTGAGGGGAAAGACAGCGGAAAAAATAAGATTTGCGAAATAAATTTTAATGAGTCATCAGACGTCAGACATCGGTCGCCAGCATTTTTTTGCTGATGACTGAAAACTGATGACTCAACTGTTCTTTGACAATTATGTAAGATAAAAAGCGGAAACAATTCAGCCGATTTTTTATTGTAGAGAAATTGGTCAAGCTACTAAGGGTTTACGATGAATGACTTGGTAGACTCAGGCGATGAAGGACGTGGTAAGCAGCGATATGCTTCGGGGAGTCGCAAACAGGCTTTGATCCGGAGATCTCCGAATGGGGCAACCCACCTTGGTTCATCCCAGGGTATACCTTACTGAATTCATAGGCAAGGTATGCGAACGAGGCGAATTGAAACATCTAAGTAGCCTCAGGAATAGAAACCGTAAGGGATTCCCCCAGTAGCGGCGAGCGAAAAGGGAAAAGGCTAAACTTCGACGTATACGTCGGAGGGTTGCGGGACCTTAATGTGGGATTGTGGACGGATAGCAGAAGTGCCTGGGAAGGCACACCAAAGACGGTGAAAGTCCGGTATGCGAAATCCGAAAGCACCCTAGAGGTATCCCAAGTACTGCGGGGCACGGGAAATTCTGCAGGAATCTGGCCCGACCATGGGCTAAGCCTAAATACTCGAGTCTGACCGAAAGTGAACCAGTACCGTGAGGGAAAGTCGAAAAGAACCCCGGAAGGGGAGTGAAATAGAACCTGAAATCGTAAACCTACAAGCGGTCGAAGGCCTATGCGCATCGTAAGGTGTGAATGGCTGACGGCGTACCTTTTGCATAATGGACCAACGAGTTACTGCATGTTGCGAGCTTAACTCCGTTTCGGAGGCAGGCATAGCGAAAGCGAGTCTGAATAGGGCGACCATAGTAACATGTAGTAGACGCGAAGCCAGGTGATCTATCCATGACCAGGTTGAAGTCCCGAGAAATCGGGATGGAGGACCGAACTCATAATCGTTGAAAAGATTAGAGATGAGTTGTGGATGGGAGTGAAAGGCTAATCAAACTTGGTAATAGCTCGTTCTCCTCGAAATAGTTTTAGGACTAGCCCCGGATAAAGTGTAAAGCAGGGGTAGAGTTACTGAATAGGCTAGGGGGCTTACCAGCCTGCCAAACCTAACCAAACTCCGAATACTGCTTTACTTACTCCGGGAGTCAGACTTTGAGGGCTAAGCTTCAGGGTCGAGAGGGAAACAGCCCAGACCATCGGTTAAGGTCCCTAATATAAGCTAAGTGGTAAAGGAAGTAGACTCACGTAGACAGCCAGGATGTTGGCTTAGAGGCAGCCATCATTTAAAGAGTGCGTAACAGCTCACTGGTCAAGTGATTCTGCGCCGAAAATGAACGGGGCTCAAGCTTATAACCGAAGCCGTGGCTTTAATTTGTCTTCGGACAAATTAAGGGGTAGAGGAGCGTAGTGTCATGCGAAGAAGGCGTACCGGTAAGGAACGCTGGAGTAGACACTAGTGATACTGTTGGTATGAGTAGCGAAAACTACGGCGAGAAACCGTAGCGCCGAAAATCCGAGGTTTCCTGGGGAAGGTTAATCCGCCCAGGGTTAGTCGATCCTAAGGCGAGGCCGAAAGGCGTAGTCGATGGACATCCGGTTAATATTCCGGAACCGGTTATGAACGTTACCAGCTTGTGATGACGCAGGAGGTTAGGTGAGCGAAGTGTTGGATGTCTTCGTTCAACCCTGTAGTCCCATCGAAAGGTGGGATGAGAGGTTACGGGGAGCCAAAGCTACGGCAATGGCGAAGTCACCGAGACCCGACTGCCGAGAAAATCCCACAAGCGAGTTCCATAGCCGCTCGTACCGTAATCCGACACAGGTAGATTACCATAAATATGGTAAGGCGCTCGAGATAACTCTCCTTAAGGAACTAGGCAAAATGACCCCGTAACTTCGGGATAAGGGGTGCCGGAAAGGTGAAGTCCTTTACGGATGGAGCCTGGAAGGTCACAGTAAAGAGGCCCGGTCGACTGTTTAGTAAAAACACAGCACTCTGCGAAGTCGCAAGACAATGTATAGGGTGTGACACCTGCCCGGTGCTGGAAGGTTAAGTGGAGTGGTTAGTCCGCCGTAAGGCGAGACAAAGCTACGAAATGAAGCCCCAGTAAACGGCGGCCGTAACTATAACGGTCCTAAGGTAGCGAAATTCCTTGTGGGGTAAGTTCCCACGCGCACGAATGGTGTAACGAATTGGGCGCTGTCTCGAGGAGAGGCTCGGCGAAATTGTAGCAGCGGTGAAGATGCCGCTTACCCGCACCAAGACGAAAAGACCCCGGAACCTTTACTGCAATCTGGTATTGAATTTGAGTGCTGTTTGTGTAGGATAGGTGGGAGACTGTGAAGCCCCGACGCTAGTCGGGGATGAGTCATCGGTGAAATACCACCCTAACGGTTCTTAGATTCTAACTTCGACCCTTCTAACAGGGCGTGAGACAGTGCCAGATGGGCAGTTTGACTGGGGCGGTTCCCTTCTAAAATGTAACGAAGGGGTCCAAAGGTTCCCTCAAGACGGTTGGCAATCGTCTCTAGAGTGCAAAGGCATAAGGGAGCTTAACTGTGAGTCCGACAGGACGAACAGATACGAAAGTAGGGCTTAGTGATCCGGTGGTTGATTATGGGATTGCCATCGCTCAACGAATAATAGGTACTCCGGGGATAACAGGCTGATAGCGCTCGAGAGTTCATATCGACAGCGCTGTTTGGCACCTCGATGTCGGCTCACCCTATCCTGGGGCTGGACAAGGTCCCAAGGGTCCGGCTGTTCGCCGGTTAAAAGGGTACGTGAGCTGGGTTTAGAACGTCGTGAGACAGTTCGGTCTCTATCTGGTGTGGGCGTGTGATACTTGAAGGGGAGATCTCCTCAGTACGAGAGGACCGGGAGATACAGACCTCTGGTGTTCCAGTTATCCTGCCAAGGGTAATGGCTGGGTAGCCAAGTCTGGAAAAGATAAGCGCTGAATGCATCTAAGCGCGAAGCCAACCCCAAGATAAGGTATCGTTCTCCCGCAAGGGAGGAAAGGCTCCTGGTAGACTACCAGGTTGATAGGCTGCGAGTGTAAGTCCTGTAAGGGGTTTAGCTAAGCAGTACTAATAAGCCGAAAGCTTGACCTTTTTATTTACAAAAGAGTCTGCTGAAGTGTTCCGGGTTTTGTCTTACATAATTGTCTACCTATTGCCAATGCAATTGGCGAAATGTTCTCCGGTAACTTTACCGAAGGGGCTACACCCGTTCCCATTCCGAATACGGCAGTTAAGCCCTTCGAGGTCGATGGTACTCTAGTCGCAAGGCTATGGGAGAGTAGAACGTTACCGGGTTCATTTAAACCCTGCACCATACGGTGCAGGGTTTTTATTTTTTATTTTTTTAGAGCATATCGACGGAAAATTTGTTAATATAATATAGAAATATTCGAAAGGCCACAAATGTCCCAGGAACGTTCGACCCTAAAGTTTCCAAAAATTTCTTTATATGGTCTTGTTTTAGCCGGCGGCAAGAGCACGCGGATGAAAAAGGACAAATCCCTGCTTGAATACCACGGCAAGAAACAAGTGCTTTATTGTTTTGATCTCTTGGGGCAGTTTTGCGACCAAGTGTTTATTTCCAACCGCAAGGAGCAGTCCCGGCTAGCGGCGTATAGAAACTTGCCGCAAATTCATGATGTCTTTGTGGATATCGGACCATTAGGAGGCATCTTAAGCGCCATGATCCGGCACCCCGAAGCCGCCTGGTTGGTATTGGCCTGTGATCTGCCGTTCGTCAGGGAATCTACGATCAAAACATTGATCAGGAAACGTAATTTTTCGAAGATGGCAACAGCTTACCGCAGTACCTATGAACCGAACTTGCCGGAGCCTTTATGCGCGATCTATGAGATGAAGGCATTATTTCAGCTTTTGCAATTTTTAGCCCAGGGCATTCAGTGCCCACGCGCTATTCTTCTTCGTTCAGATACGCATCTTGTTACGCAAGGCCTGGGTGTTTCATTGGATAACGTCAATAGTCCGCAGGAATACCGTGAAGCTCTTAGCTTAATTAAGCACAAACCTACCCGCAAATAAGCCCTGGTTTTCTCTTTGCATGCCTTTGAGAATAGTGTATAATTATTTAATTTTAGTATTAATATATCCGGGGCGTAGCGCAGTTGGCTAGCGCACTTGAATGGGGTTCAAGAGGTCGACGGTTCAAACCCGTCCGCCCCGATCTGAAAATTCGAAAAAGGCCCCGCCATGGGTGGGGAAACCCTGTCGCTCCGATTAGATCTTTTATCTTTGGTGAGAAATATGCCCAGCAACCCGGAAAAAAGCGAGAATAAAATGGACCAAGACCGACGCAAGAGCAGGCGCATTCGTAAACATTTTATCCTTTCTTATTTTGAAAAAGAATACCCTGACCGCCGGTATGAATTAACACAGTTGAAAAATATCAGCCATGGAGGGATGTGCTTCATTACATCCCAAAAATTTAATTTGGGGATAAAACTTGGGATAGAGTTAAAAACGCCGTATGTGGCCGAAACGACGTATTTAGAAGGTGTTGTCATGGAGTCACACGAGAAGGTAAGGAATGTGATCTATGAAACACGGCTTAAGTTTGAATTCCTTGACCCGCAAGGGGAATTTTTGGTCGCCAAGTTGATCGAATTCTTTGTAAACGGAGAAAATGGCAGTCATGCGTAAGATCAATGTCGGACTTATCGGCTACGGTGTCGTTGGCGACGGTGTCATCAAATTTCTGCAAAAGCGGCAAAATTATATCCGCGATAAATACCGGGTTGAATTCGTTGTGCGTACGATCTGCGACCGGAGCATCCATAGAAAAGACACCCGGGGATTGGGTTCAGTTAAGTTGACCAAAAAGATCGCGGATGTTTTGGATGATAGAAGTACTGAAGTTGTTATCGAACTTATCGGCGGTTTGCATCCGGCCAAGGAGATCGTGACAACGGCACTGCGCCGCGGCAAACACGTGGTCACGGCCAATAAAGTGCTGATCGCCCATTATGGCAAGGAATTGTTTCAACTGGCTAAAAAGCAGAACCGCCAGTTATATTTTGAGTCATCGGTCGGTGCCGGGATCCCGATCATCAAAACGATCACGGAAGGGATGGTCGGCAATACCTACAACCGCATTTACGGGATCATCAACGGGACGTGCAATTTTATCCTGACCGAGATGACCAAAAATAATCTTTCGTTTACCAAAGCTCTGAAGCTGGCTCAAGAAAAAGGGTTCGCGGAAAGTAATCCGACGCTGGATATCAACGGGATGGATTCCACGCACAAGCTGGCGATCTTGGTGTATTTAGCTTTTGGAAAATTCGTGAAGGTCAGCGATATATATACCGAAGGCATTACGCATATTTCGCATGATGATATCGCTTATGCCGAGAGTTTGAACCTGACCATTAAACTTTTGGCAATCGCCAAGCGTTATGAGAATATCGTGGAAGCCCGCGTGCATCCGACGCTTATTCCCAAGAGCCATCCGCTGGCTTCGATCAGCGGTATTTATAACGCGTTTTATCTCAATGCCAATCCATTGGGCGATGTGCTCCTTTCCGGGGAGGGTGCGGGGCAGATGGCGGCGGCATCGGGGGTGGTGAGCGACCTTTTGAATCTGGCGTCCCGCGGCGCGGACGCTAATTTGCTTTGTAATCTTTACAGTGAGGCGCCCAATTTCCGGATCCGCAAGATCGACCAGATCAAGACACGATTTTATATTCGGTTTATGGCAACCGATAAGACCGGGGTCCTGGGAAAGATCACCAGTGTTTTGGGTCGTTACGGCATCGGACTTAATTCCGTCACGCAGCCGGCGCATACCGCGGCATGGGCTGTGCCGGTTGTCATGTTGACGGATTATACGCTGGAGAAAAATGTGCGCCTGGCCCTCAAAAAAATTTGGGAACTTCCGATCGTCAAGAGCAAACCCGTTGCCATCCGCATGGAGAAATTGTGGTGAGCTGGAGAGGCGTCATTGAAGAGTACCGGGATTTCCTGCCCGTTACCAAGAAAACCCCCGTCGTTACGCTGCTTGAGGGAAATACTCCGCTTATCCCTTCCCGAGATTTGTCCGACGAAACAGGTTTGGAAGTTTATTTAAAATACGAAGGACTTAATCCGACCGGGTCGTTTAAGGATCGGGGTATGACGATGGCCATCTCCAAAGCCAAGGAGAAGGGTTGCACGATCGTTATGTGCGCCTCAACGGGAAACACCTCGGCCTCAGCCGCCGCCTACGCGGCGCGCAGCGGCATGCGTTGTGCGGTTTTGATCCCTGAAGGAAATATCGCGTTGGGCAAACTCGCCCAGGCGATGATCCATCAGGCCAAGGTCATCGCGATCAAAGGAAATTTTGACGAGGCTTTAACTCTGGTGCGGGAAATCACGCAAAAATACCCGGTTGAACTGGTCAATTCGATCAATCCATTTCGCATTGAAGGGCAAAAGTCGGCGGCCTTCGAGATCTGCGATACGCTGAAAGACGCGCCGGAATTTCACGCGATCCCCGTCGGTAACGCCGGCAATATTACCGCGTATTGGAAAGGTTACGGAGAATATAAAAAAGCCGGAAGATCAAAGCAGTTGCCGAAGATGCTCGGATTTCAGGCCGCGGGAGCAGCTCCGATTGTTTCAGGTAAAGTGGTCGAAGATCCCAAGACGATTGCAACCGCCATCAAAATTGGCAATCCTGCCAGTTGGAAAAGCGCGGTTGCCGCGCGGGACGAGTCAAAAGGCCTCATCGATGCGGTAGCGGACGCGGAAATCCTCGAAGCCTACAAACGCCTGGCGGCACGAAGCGGTGTTTTTGCTGAACCGGCCTCCGCGGCATCCGTTGCCGGAATGCTGAAGGTGCATAAGGCAGGTTATTTCAAGAAGCATAAAGGCGCCCGCATCGTATGTACCCTCACTGGCCACGGCCTTAAAGACCCGGATATCGCCATCAAGAACGTTCAGCCGCCGGTCTCCTTGAAGCCGGAGGTTAAGGCCATCTTAAAAGAGATCGGGCTTTAAGGATCTGCCGCCGTGGGATATTCCCTGAAGAACAAGAAAATTCTTATCACCTGCGGACCAACGTGGGTCCCCATCGACGCGGTACGCGTGGTCAGCAATGTTTCCAGCGGCGAATTAGGCCAATGCATCGCGCTGGATTGTGTGAATGCCGGGGCGCACGTCACGCTTTTGGAGGGGCCTGTTGCCCGTCCTCTGACGTCACGGTCGATACGAATTTTGAAGTTTTGTTTTTTTGATGAATTGCAGAGGTTATTGAAACAGGAATTGCGCAAAAACGTCGACGCGGTGATCCATGCCGCCGCAGTGGCCGATTATAAATTAAAAGTGCCCGTGCGGCATAAGCTTTCTTCGGGAAAGAAGACGTTAAGGCTGGAGTTCATCGCGACTCCTAAATTGATCCGCATCATCAAACGCGTTCATCCGAAGACGTTTTTGGTCGGGTTTAAACTGGACCAAAATATTACGCGCGAATCGGCACATCGCAAGGCTAAAAATCTTTTTTGTGAGGCGGATTGTGATGTCGTTGTGGCCAATCAATTGACCTCGCGGGGATATAAAGGATTTATTTTGGATAAACATAATACCATTTCCGCAAGCGCGGACGATCGCAAGAAAATGTCGAAGTCTTTAGTGCGTATTTTAAGCGAGCGACTATGAAATACATTGTTATTGTTCCAGACGGCATGGCGGATTATCCTATCGCGCGGATAGGAAATAAAACGCCTCTGGAAGCGGCCAGGACGCCCAACATGGATTTTCTCGCCCAGCAGGGAGCGGTGGGCCTGGTGCAGACCATTCCCGAAGGGATGAAGCCGGGATCGGATATCGGGAACATGGCGATTTTGGGATATGATCCCAAAAAATGCCATACGGGCCGCGCGCCGCTGGAGGCCGCCAACCAGAATATTATCCTCGCGGATGATGAGGTGGCGTTCCGTTGCAATCTGATCACGGTTGCCGATCATAAAATGATCGATTACAGCGCCGGGCATATTTCCACGAAAGAGGCCGCGATCTTGATCGAAGCGCTCAATCGGGAGATTATCCAGGAGGGTATCAAATTTTATCCGGGGAAAAGTTATCGACACCTTTTGATCGTGAAGGGAAACAGAGTTAAAGAATATATGCAGGTCAAAACCCATCCGCCTCACGATATCATCGACCAGGACATCCGGGATTATCTCCCCGGCAAAGCGCCAGCGGCGGAGATGCTTTTGATGTTGATGGAAAAATCCAAAACTATTTTTGCGCAACATTCCGTCAACCAGGTACGCGCCGACTTGAAAGAACACCCGGCCACGATGATCTGGTTGTGGGGCCAGGGGGTACGTCCGAATTTGCCGCCATTTGAACAGAAATTCGGTGTGCGCGGAGGCATCATCTCCGCCGTCGATCTGGTCAACGGGATCGGCCGGCTCGCCGGGCTCGAAGTTATTGACGTCCCCGGCGTAACGGGGTATTATGATACGAATTATTTGGGCAAAGCGCAGTATGCCATCGAATCTTTGAAGAAAAATGATTTTGTGTATGTCCATGTCGAGGCTCCCGATGAGGCCGGGCATAACGGTGATCTGGATGCCAAGATCAGCTGCATCGAGAGGATCGACCGGGAGATCATCGGCACGATCCTGAATTATTTCGGGCAATATGAGGACGTGCACATCCTGGTCTTGCCGGATCATCCAACGCCCGTCGGATTACGCACGCACACCTCGGACCCTGTCTGCTTTGTGATGTATGGTAAAGATGTCATCCCTGATGCCGCGGCGCGACTTACTGAAACACTGGCGAAGGAAAAAGGATTGAAATTCGCCAGCGGCGAGGCGCTTCTTAAAAAATTTATGGGCAAGAATTAGCGAAAAGGATCAAAGAACAAAGATGAAGAAATATATTGTCGTCCAGAAATACGGCGGCTCATCAGTGGCCAATATTGAGCGTATCCGGGCGGTCGCGCGCAGGGTTGTCGCCACAAAAAACAATAATAATCATTTAGTCGTGGTTGTCTCTGCTTTGGGAGACACGACCGATGAACTCGAGGCGATGGCCCTTAAACTTTCCAAGGCGCCCTCGGACCGGGAGATGGACATGTTAATGTCCACGGGTGAGCAAATTTCGTGCGCGCTTTTGGCGATAGCCGTCAAGCAATGCGGGCATGACGCCATTTCTTTTACCGGGCCGCAGGTGGGGATCAGGACCGATCACAGCCACACGAACGCCCGTATTGAAACAATTAGCGGCCGGCGGATCCGCAAGGCGCTTGCCGAAAATAAGATCGTTATTGTCGCCGGCTATCAAGGCGTCACAGCTGAGAATGAGATCACGACTTTGGGCCGCGGCGGATCGGATCTGACGGCCGTGGCCTTGGCCAAGGCCTTAAGGGCGAAGGTCTGTGAGATCTACACGGACGTCAAAGGGATCTATACGACGGACCCGCGTATTGAGCCTAAAGCCAAGAAGATCAAGCTGATCACATTCGAAGAAATGCTGGAAATGGCATCTTTGGGCGCGCAGGTCATGCAGGCGCGTTCCATTGAAGTCGCCAAGAGATATAATATTCCCATTCACGTGCGTTCAAGCTTCTCGAAGGAGAAAGGGACCATGATCGTCAAGAAAAATGAAAAAATGGAAGAGATCGCCGTTCGCGGCGTGACCTGTAACAAGGCGGAGGCGAAGATCACTATCTGCGCCGTGCCTGACCAGACGGGGATCGCGGCAAAAATATTTACCGATATTTCCAGGATGGATGTTAACGTCGATATGATCGTCCAAAACGTCAGCCATACCAAACTCACGGATATTTCTTTTACGGTGTCCAAAAGCGATCTGCCTAAAGCCATTCAGGCGGCCAAGGCGGTTGCCCAGAAGATCCGCGCGGGGGAAGTCCTTTTTGATAAAGGCATTGCGCGCATTTCAGTCGTCGGTTCCGGAATGCGTTCCCATCACGGTATCGCGGCAAAGATGTTCCAGGTGCTGGCGGAGAACAAGATCAATATCGACATGATCTCGACATCAGAGATCAGCATTTCCTGTATTATCAGCCAACGGCACGCGGAAAAAGCGGTACGCGCTTTACACCAGAAATTCGGATTAGAGGCGTTGGTTTAATGACCAAGATAACCATATACGATACGACACTGCGCGACGGTTCCCAGACCGAGGGGATCTCTTTTACGGTGCAGGACAAGATCAAGATCACCGAGAAACTCGATGAACTGGGCGTTCATTATATCGAGGGCGGATGGCCGGGATCCAATCCGAAGGATAAGGAGTATTTCCAGAGCGTCAAAGGCCGCAAGTGGAAGCACGCGGCGATCGCCGCGTTCGGTTCGACCCGCCGCGCTAAAGTTAAGGCCGCGGAAGATCAGAATCTCAAAGAATTGGTCGCTTCGGAAACTCCCACGGTAACTATCTTTGGAAAGAGCTGGGACCTTCACGTTACTGACGTGCTGCGCACCACCCTCGAGGAGAATCTGGAAATGATCTCCAGCTCGGTCGCCTATCTTAAGAAAAACAAGCGTGAGGTGATTTACGATGCCGAGCATTTTTTTGATGGATATAAACGCAACCCCGGATATGCCCTGAAAACCATTCTGGCGGCCGAAAAAGCCGGAGCGGATTGCGTTGTGTTGTGCGATACCAACGGCGGGACATTGCCGACGGAAGTCAAAGAGATCGTTAGTGCAGTAAAAAAGAAGATCCGCGTACCGCTGGGCATTCATACTCATGATGATCTGGGGATGGGTGTGGCGAACAGCATCGCCGCCATTGAGGCCGGGTGCGTGCATGTGCAGGGGACGTTCAATGGCCTTGGCGAGCGTTGCGGGAACGCGGATTTGGGCACGATCATCGGGATTTTGCACACAAAAATGGACCTCAAGTCCATCCCCGACGCCAAGGTTAAGCATTTGATGGAGGCGTCGTATTTTTTAAGCGAGATCAGCAATATTAAATTGCCGGACAATCACGCTTTCGTTGGACATTCAGCGTTCGCGCATAAGGGTGGAGTTCACATCGATGCGATCTTAAAGAATCCTTTAGCCTACGAGCATATTGATCCAGCTTTGGTGGGGAACCATCGCCGTCTTTTGACCTCGGAGTTGGCGGGCAAGATGCCGATAATTTTAAAAGCTGAACAGTTAGGTGTCAAAATTGATAAAAAATCTCCTGAAGCGCAAAAAATACTTTTGGATCTTCAGAAAAAAGAAAACGAAGGATATCAATTTGAAGCCGCGGACGCCTCGTTTGAACTTTTTATCAAACGGTACTTCAAGAAATATCCCAATTTTTTTGAGTTGCAAGAGTTTAAGGTTGAGACGGGGAAAGGCAGGGACGGTAAGGTTTCAGCCACGGCTTTTGTCCAACTGAGTGTCAATGGTAAAGGGGAGCGCAGCACTTTTCTTGGTGCCGGGCCGGTCGATGCTCTGGACCGGGCGTTGCGTGCGGCTCTTGCCGGATTTTATCCGGCATTGTCTGACATGCGTTTGTCCGATTACAAAGTACGGGTGCTCGATTCCAGGCAAGCGACCGCCTCCAGGGTGCGCGTTTTGATCGAGTCGCAGGATAACAGCGATTCCTGGACCACGGTGGGGGTGCATGAGAATATTATTGAAGCATCATGGGAAGCGCTGACGGACAGCATAGAATATAAATTATTGAAAGACCAAAAGGCGCAAAAATAACGCAAAATTTTACGCGAAATCACGCGAAAAGGCGAGTCTTTGGCGTATTTTTTGCGTAAAGTTTCGCGTTTTTTTGCGATTTTTTCATGGAATTATCCTCACGCTTTAATTTCAGCGAAGTCGACGCCAAATGGAGCCAGTATTGGGTCGACAACAACCTTTTTCACGCCGAAGTCAATCCTGACAAAAAGCCCTACACGGTCGTTATCCCGCCGCCCAATGTGACGGGGATCCTGCACATGGGCCATGCTCTCAACAATACCTTGCAAGATATTATGATCCGCTACAAACGGATGCGCGGGTTTGAAGCGCTCTGGATGCCGGGCACCGACCATGCGGGCATTGCCACCCAAAATGTCGTTGAGCGCCAGCTTTCCAAAGAAGGCAAGACCCGGCACGATCTTAGCCGCGAAGAATTTTTGGAGCGCCTTTGGGCGTGGAAGCGCGAATACGGCGATACGATCATTCATCAATTAAAGAAACTAGGGGCGTCCTGCGATTGGCCGCGCGCGCGCTTTACGATGGACGAAGGTTACAGTCAGGCGGTGCGCAGCGTATTTATTCGTTTGTATAAGAAAGGGTTGATCTATCAGGGCGAGTATATCATCAACTGGTGCCCGCGCTGCCAGACGGCCCTCTCGGATGAAGAGGCTGAACATCGCGAACTGCAGGGCAATTTGTATCATCTGCGTTATCCGTTCCAGGACGAGCCCGATCAATTTATTGTTGTGGCCACCACCCGTCCGGAAACCATGCTGGGCGACACGGCGGTCGCGGTCAATCCTAAGGACAAACGGTACAAAAAATATATCGGCAAGACACTGATATTGCCGTTTGTTAATCGGGAGATCAAAGTGATCAGCGATGAATTCGTCGATTCCAAATTCGGGACCGGGGCGGTGAAGGTCACGCCGGCGCATGACCCCAATGACTTCGCGATGGGCAAGCGGCACAAGCTGGAATTCGTCAATGTCATGAAACCGGACGGTGTTCTCAACCAGCACGCCGGACAGTTTGAGGGGATGGACCGTTTTGAAGCGAGGGAGGCCATTGTTGAGGAATTGGGTCAGCTGAAATTGATCGAGAAAATAGAGCCGCATACGCATGCCGTCGGTCATTGTTACCGATGCCACACGGTTGTTGAGCCGTATTTATCGAAACAGTGGTTCGTAAAAATGGAACCTTTGGCCAAGCCTGCAATTGAAGCGGTGCGTAAAGGTAAAATTAAATTTTATCCGTCCCGGTGGACGAAAGTTTATCTTAACTGGATGGAAAATATCCGTGACTGGTGCATTTCCCGCCAGATATGGTGGGGGCACCGGATCCCTGTCTGGTATTGTGTCGGCGATGACCACTGCCAGCTCGCCTGCAAAGCTCCTATTGTCTCAGAGACAGTACCCGTGGCATGTCCCCATTGCGGTTCAACTAACCTGAAACAGGATGAGGATGTCCTCGATACCTGGTTTTCTTCGTGGCTGTGGCCGTTTGCCACTTTCGGTTGGCCGGATTCGGGGAAAAAGGACCTCGATTATTTTTATCCGACGGCATCCTTGTTCACGGCTCCGGAGATCATCTTTTTCTGGGTGGCACGCATGATCATGGCCGGGAAGGAATTTATGGGCGATATTCCGTTTTCGGATGTGTACATCCACGGCACCGTGCGCGACGCGAAGGGGCGCAAGATGTCCAAGTCGTTGGGTAATGCCATTGATCCTTTGGAGATCATCAAGGAGTACGGGGCTGACGCGCTGCGGTTTAGCCTGGTCATCAATTCCGGACAGGATCTGTTCATCTCTAAAGAAAAATTTGAGATCGGCCGCAATTTTGCCAACAAATTGTGGAACGCGTCGCGGCTTGTCCTGATGAATATCAAAGATCCCGATATCGACGTTGATCTGGGCAAGCTCGATAAAAAGGCGTTGGATCTGCCTTCCCGCTGGATCATCTTCCGTTTTTATGCGACGGCGGAGAAGGTCAGCGCGGCAAACGAGCGGTACCAGTTCTCGCAGGCGGAATCTTTGCTTTATGAGTTTTTCCGGGGAAATTTCTGCGATTGGTATCTCGAGCTCATCAAGGATCGCTGGCCCGACCCGGCCGTCCAGAAAATTGCTTTCGGGATACTGCGTGACACATTGAAGATCATGCACCCTTTTATGCCATTTGTCACCGAGGAGTTGTGGGAGAAGATCAGTAAAGAGAAGGGACCTTTATGCCGCCAGAGCTGGCCGGTTGTTTCCAGGAAATTGATCGATAAAAACGCGGACAAAGAAATGCAGACGCTGATGGCGCTTGTGGCGGCCATCCGCAATGTCCGTTCCCAATGGAATGTTAATCCGGCAGAACAGATCGAATGCCGTTTGATAACAGTGTCTACGAAAGACGCCGTTTTGATCGAAGAAAATACGGCCGTTCTGAAACAAATGGCGCGGCTGGGGAATGCCCGGATTGAGCCTGCCCGGATTGTTGGCCCCGCTACCGGCGGGGCCAAGAATTCTGACACGGTCAAAAACGCCGTCACGGTCCTGGTCGGAAATATCAAGTGCGTCATTCCGCTGGGTGGGGTCATCGACGTGGATAAAGAGAAAAAGAAGATCCTCGGCCAAGTCCAGGAACAGGAAAAGGCGCTTGACGGCTTGGCGCAGCGGCTCAAGAACAAGGAGTTTTTGAAGAAAGCCCCGGCGGAGATCGTGGCCAAAGAAAAAGAGCGGTTAACGTCGTTAAATGCCAGAGTGACGGAATTAAGGCTGGTCATTGCCAGTCTGGAATAATCTTGTATGCGCGCTTCCGGTGTTCCTCAATTCGATTCGATCATTCGCAAAGCTCTTGAAGAAGATCGTGTCCGGCATGATGTCACGACGCAACGCCTTATTGGGCCTTCGGAGGCATCATCCGCCCGGATCGTTGTTAAGGAAAAAGCCGTTGTTTGCGGCTTGGCCGTTGTCCGGCAGGTCTTTCAGGAACTGGATAAAAAAGTTCGGTGTGTTTTTTTATGTCCCGAAGGCAGGGAGGCAGGGAAGAATGCGACCGTTTTGACCGTTCAGGGGAAAACCAGGGCGCTTCTGGCGGGGGAGAGGACGGCGCTTAATTTTTTAGGTTATCTTTCGGGGATCGCGACCAATGCTCGCCGGTACGTCCGGGCGGTTTTACCGTACAAAGTTGCCATTCTGGATACGCGTAAAACAACGCCGACTTTACGGGAATTGGAGAAATACGCGGTGCGCTGTGGCGGAGCAGAAAATCACCGCTCCGATCTGGAAGACATGGTCCTTGTGAAAGATAATCATCGCTGGGCTTGCCGCCGCATGAGTGTTGCGCAGATGGTTAAACGTCTTCGAAAAGGAACCACGAAAGTGATAGAATTCGAGGTCGATACTTTGGCTCAATTTGAGCAGGCGCTGGCCGCGGGGGTCGATATTATCTTGCTGGATAACATGAATTGCGTTCAAATGAAAAAGGCGGTAACATTGAGAAATAAGAATGGAAAATGGCGACGGCCGCTTCTGGAGGCCTCCGGCGGCATTACGCTTAAGAATATAGAACAGGTTGCCCGAACGGGTGTTGACCGTATTTCCGTCGGGGCGTTAACGCATTCCCGCAGATCCATCGATGTTTCTATGGAGTTCATTGAGGAATAATATTATGAAGCGGATCCAGGCCGGTGTCCTTATCATTTTTGTTTTGTCAGCGGTTTGTCCGTCGGTGCCGCAGGCGCATGGTCAGGATGGCCTTGCCGGGCAACCTATTTTTGACGATCAACAGCTCCTTGAGGGTTACGCGCAGAAGTACGCTGATCTCTCCAAGGACATTATCCTCGAAATGATCATGGATGACACGCTCAATTCTTATCAGATCGCCGCGGCCGTGCGGGTATTCAAGGAACGTTACAGCGGGGAAGTCGTCTCAAGGGAAAAAAGCCGGGGGGAGCGTATTTTAGTGCGACGGCTCAAGTTGACGGAGTCACCCTTCGTGGAAGTGGAGATCATGCACACTCTCTGTCTAATGGACCATTACCGTTATTTTCAGTCGATGGTCCCCGCGCTGATCCAGAAGCTTAACCATTATAACGCCGCCGTCAATGAGATCGTTTTTAACAGCCTCAATGATATTATCGGTCCCAACAATAAACGCGCGCGGGAGGCGCGGATCGTTTTTAGCACGATCCGCAAGATGTTGTTTTTGTCCCGCAACCGTTTGGTCAACGTCACCGAACCCGACGAGAAACTGGCGAGAAAGTTAAAATTGTTGCGCTGGGCGATCAAAGTGCTCGGCCGCCAGGAACTCAACCGGCTGCCGGCGGAAGTCATTAATCTGCTCTGAAGATGAAAACCAGCCGTCAAACATGGATCCTCTTCGCGGGTTTATCCACCTTAAGTTTCATTCTTTGGTTGTGGTTAAGTTATCCTCAACTGGAATTCGTCAATCTTTCCGTTGGCCGCGCGAAGGCCGCGGGAATTGCCCGGGAATATCTGCGCGCGCGCCAGGAAGACCCGGCGCGTTTTCGGATGGCAGTTGTTTTTTCTTCAGATGAGGAGGCCGATCGCTATTTGCAGCATAGCGTTGGTTTTGCTGAGCTTATTCAGTTTGTCCAAAAATATGATTTCGATTTGTTCTTCTGGGTGGTCCGTTTTTACCGGGAGAATGAAAAGGAGGCGTATAAAGCTTTTGTCAGCTCGGCAACCGGCGGGATCATCGGCTTTCAGCACACGATCGATGACAGCGCGGCGCGGGAACCTTTAGAAAGGGAGGAGGCACGGCGTAAGGCTGTCGAATTTTTACGGAAAAGATTTCAATTTAACCCGGAGCTCTATACCGTCAAGGGCGATCTTGAAACTGTCCACGATAACCGGTCGGATTTTTCGTTCAGCTGGCAAAGAAAAGACGTCCACATCCCCTGGAGTCGGGAGGAGCCTAGCGGCGGGACCGGAAAATTGCTTATCGGCGCAAAAGTATCAGGCCAGGAGACCCTCACGTTCTACAAGAACACGTTTTCCATCCCGGACCAGTTCAACCGTTATCTTGCTCGCGTCCAGGACACGGGAAAGATCCTTTCGCAGGCAGTATATGTCCTTGGTCTGGCGCTTTTTACATCAGCCGTTTTTTTCATGATTGTCCGCCGCAACCATCTGGCCACCCATACGACCAAACGGTTTTACATCGGCCTTATGGCTTTTTCATTCGTCTTATCCCTATTGGCTGTCCTCAACCAGTGGCAAAGCGTTTTGTTCGATTATGACACAACAGGTGATTTCCGGGTTTATATCGGGCAGTTAACGATGCAAACCTTGATTACTGCCCTGTTTGTAAGTGCCGCAGTTATCATGCCTGGATTAGCTGGAGAAGCTCTTCATTACCAAGCTTTCAAAGAAAAACCTGAAGGATCTTTTTTGTATTATCTGCATTCGACTTTTTTTTCACGGGAAGTGGCGAAAGCTATTTCCCTGGGGTACGGCGTCTGGATAGTAATGTTAGGCATACAATCAGTTGTTATCGCGTTGGGCCAGCGATATGCCGGGGTGTGGGTGGAACATACGTGGATGAATAGTCTTTCTACGGCATATTGGCCGTTTTTTGTGGCCTTTACTTTGGGATTCAAGGCAAGTATAACCGAGGAGTTGATGTTCCGGATGTTTGCGATCAGCTTCGGGAAGAAAATACTCGGCAATACTATGGCCGCCGTTATTCTTGCGTCGTTGTTATGGGGGTTCAGCCATAGCAATTATCCGGTTTTTCCGATGTGGTTCCGTGGTGTCGAGGTCACCTGTTTGGGGTTATTTCTGTCATGGGCGTATCTGCGTTTCGGTATCATCCCGGTCATTGTCGGCCACTATCTCTTCGATGTGTTCTGGAATTGCGCGGAATATATATTCGGCGTTACTAACCCGTTTTATTTCGCGAGTTCTTTACTGATCCTTCTTCTGCCTTGCCTGTGGGCAGTCGTTGTATTTATTTTAAATAAAAAAGTGGAACTTCGGCCAATGCGCTGGCGCATGACCAAGCACCAATTTTACAACCTCGAAGTGTTAAAGACGTTTTTCCGCCAGCATCCTGAAGAGACCTGTGGAAAACCGCCGCAACAAATTGTTGATGAGATTTCCGGTCATGGGTGGGACCCTGCGGTCGTGGAGGCAGCCCTGGAAGATGCGGGAATTCGGGCGCCTAAAACATAGATCGGTATTTGCCGACATTATTCTTGCGCAAATCGGATTCTTTGGTATACTACACCAAATAGTAAAATTTTACTATATTTCGACTGTCAGAGAACTATGCTTTTAAAACCCTTTAACTTCCATACTCCCAACAGTTTAGAATCTGCCCTTCAGGCCTACGGGAGTCTGCAGGACGTCAAATTGCAGGCAGGCGGGACCTTTTTGTTTAATAGTTTGAAGACAATGAAGCGAAAAGGCGCCAAAACCCCGCAAAATATCATCAGCCTGGCGCATATTCCGGAACTGAAAGGTATAGAGGATCAGGGGGAATACCTTTTGGTCAAGTCCATGACCAACATCGATGAGATCTATGATTCGCCGTTGTTGACCGACAATGTGGCTGTCTTGAGAGCGGCGGCAAAGAACATTTCATCGCAGTTGATCCGTAATATGGCCACTTTGGGTGGAAATCTGACGTGCCGCTACACCTGGACTGAAATGCCGGCGGTCATGATCGCCTTACGGGCCCGGATGCATTTTATAGGCGCTGATGGCAAGGAAGAGATCGTCCCAGCCGAAGAATTTTTCAAGAACGCCGCCAAGACAGATAAAATCCTTACCCATGTGAGCATTAAGAAGGACAGGGATGTTTCGTTTGCTTATTCCCGCGCGAAAAAAACACCGTACGTTGATATTCCGTTATTGTCCTTGTGTATCACCACCCGATTCGTTAAAGGAAAGTTTTCGCAGACGATCGTGGCCGTTAATAATTGTGTCGCCTTCGCGCAAAGGGATCGCAGGCTTGAAGAATTCCTCAATGGAAAGAGCGTCGATAAAACTCTCGCGGAAACGGCCCTGGAGCATCTTGATGGATCCATCTATGACGCGCGCAGTACCGACTATAAAAAGCATATGTTTCGCGTAGGGATAGGGCAGGCCTTGCGTGATCTGGAGGGAAACAAACGATGACGACACTGAACATCAATAAAAAAGAATACCAGCTTGATCTAAAGGGGCATGAGACGCTTCTGGAGGTCTTACGCGATCGTCTGGGCATGACCGGCACCAAGACCGCGTGCGAAGAATCCGAATGCGGGACGTGCACGGTGGTCATGGGCGGCAAGGCGGTCCTCTCCTGTATTACCTTGGCGGCAGATTGCGTTGGCAGGGAGATCACGACCATTGAAGGTTTGGCCGACGCAGAGCAGCTGCATCCCGTTCAGCAGGCGTTCATCGACCATGGCGCCGTGCAATGCGGGTTTTGTATCCCCGGGATGATCATGTCGGCCAAGGCTCTATTGGATAAGAATCCCGAGCCGATCAGGGAAGAGATCGAATATGGTTTGGATGGGAATCTCTGCCGCTGCGGGTGTTATTTAAAGATCTTTGACGCGATCCGCGACGCGGGCCAGAGGATGAAAGCAGTGAAGAATTAATATGGTTCCCTCGGTTAAAAAAACATTTTTGAAGGAATATGTCGACCCCGTTGGCAAAAGCGTTCCGCGCATTGACGGCAGGGGGATTGTCACGGGCCAGACCAAATACGCCTTTGACGTCAGCTTCCCGAACATGCTCGTTGGTAAAATGATCCGTAGTCCGCATCCGCACGCGCGGATCATCAGTATCGATACTTCCAAGGCTGAAAAACTCCCCGGCGTGCGCGCCGTCATCACGGCCAAAGATACCAGCAATATCAAGTTTGGTTCCAATGAATATTTCTTCCCGCATACCGTTGACCAGATGGCGATCGAGGCTGAAAAAGTACGTTATGTCGGCGATGAGCTTGGAGCCGTCGCCGCTGTTGATGAAGAAACCGCACTGGAGGCATTAGGCCTGATCGACGTCCAGTATGAGATCCTTCCGGCCGTTTTTGACGTTCGGGAAGCCATGAAGCCGGGCGCCCCGCAGATCCACGAATCGCTTAACAATATCGCCGTTATTTTGCCGGTCAATTTCGGGAATCCCGACCGGGCCTTAAAGGAAGCGGATTACGTCCGTGAAGATCTGTTTTTCGCGCCGGCCGCGCATATGGCCGCTTTAGAGCCCCATGTCTGCGTCGGGCAATGGGAAACATTCTCCAGCAAGGTAACGTTGTGGGCTTCCAGCCAGGCGCCTTTTAAATGCCGTGAAGCCTTGGCCAAAACCCTTCAACTGGATCTTAACGACGTGCGTGTCATCAAAATGGCGGTAGGGGGGGGATTTGGCGGGAAACTGGAAATGCTTCCGATGGATTTTTCCGCTTGCTTATTATCGAAAAAGGCCGGCGGATTGCCGGTCAAGATCTGCTGCAATCGTGAAGAAGAATTCCTGGCTACCCGGCGTAAACACAGCATGATCTATAAAATTAAATCCGGCGTCAAGAAAGATGGGACATTGGTCGCCATTACCGGGGAAGTCATCGCCGACGGCGGCGCTTATTGCAGTTACGGCCCGACGGTTTTGGCCGCGGCCATTATGCGCATCTTTATGCTGTATAAGATCCAGCATTTCCGGATGACCGGTTATCGCGTTTATACCAATACTCCGATCAGCGGCGCGATGCGAGGATTCGGCGGCGTGCAAGCCGGATTTGCCATCGAATCCCATATGGATATGCTCGCCGAAGCCATTGGCATGGATCCGGTTGAATTCCGTTTGAAAAATATTACCACACCCAATATGGTGACGATCAATAAAATGGTATTAACCACCAATGGTCTTAAAGAATGCATTGAAAAAGCTATCGCCTCCTGCCGCTGGTATGAAAAACATGGAAAACAGAAGCATCTTTGCCGCGGTATCGGCATCGGTATTGCCGCTGATGTTATGGGTTCCAAGATGTATAAATCGCATGAATCCGCCGGGTCGATCGTCAAAGTCGAAGAGGATGGGTCTGTGTATTTATTTACCGGCGCCGCGGATACGGGCCAGGGATCGAATACCGCGCTTTCCCAGATCGCCGCGCAGGAATTGGGGGTCAGCTACAGCCGGATCCGGTGTAAATCCGGAGACACGGAGATCACGCCGTTTGACACGGGAAGCTTCGCCAGCCGTGTAACGTTTATCTCCGGCAACGCGACGCTTCTCGCCGCGCGCGATGCTAAAGATCAAATTCTAGCCATTGTCGCGGAAGAGTTAAAACTGAACATTGATGATCTGGACATTAAAGCTGAAGAAGTCATTAAAATTAAAGATAAATCTGTTCTTATGAGTTTCGATAAGGCGCTGGAACTTTGTTACGCGTTCAAGCACGGGAAGCAAATTATTGGACGAGGAAGTTACAACCCCAAGACGACACCCATTGACTTCAGGACCGGCGAAGGAAATGTTTCGGGCAGCTATGGATTCGAAGCGCAGATCGCGGAAGTGGAAGTTAACAAAGAAACCGGAGAAGTCAATATTCTCAAGCTATGGGACGCGCATGATATCGGGAAAGCCATCAATCCCCAATCCGTCGAGGGACAGATCGAAGGATCGTTGGCGATGGGGTTAGGTTACACATTCATGGAGAACCTGCGTTTTGATAATAAAGGCCGTCCGGCCAATGGAAACTTCGCGAACTACCGGCTCCCCAGATCGATCGGGACACCGCCTATTGAATGCATTATGGTCGAAACCGATGACCCTAATGGTCCTTTTGGGGCCAAGGGAATGGGGGAAGCCGCGTTGTTGCCGACTTCCGCGGCGATCGCCAACGCGATCTATGACGCGGTCGGTATCCGGCTTAAAGAACTGCCATTCACTCCCGACAAGATCATCAAAGCGCTCAAAGAAAAAGAGCAGCCTGGATCCCTCCCAAAGGGAGCCTAACGGCAAACCACAGCCTCTTCACGTTAATTCCGCTTTCAGCTGTTCAAATTCCTCTTTTGTATCAAAACTTTGGATGACACCTGGGTCATCGACGGGCAGGACAGCCACCTCGTCTATGTGACGATGAATGACCGTATTGACCCCCAAAATATCTTCAAGGTTCTGGAATTCGTTTTTCAGTTGGATATTAAAGATGGGAGGGTGGCCTTTTCTGTCGTCATAGGAGGGGATGAGCGCCACGGGCTTTTTTTCGTCAAAATAGGTTATTAACCTATCGATGGTTTCTTTTTTAATGAGGGGGTAGTCGACCGGAAAGAGGAGGACACCCGTTGTCGGCGCGACGACTTCTTTTATGCCGCATTTGAATGAAGAAGTTTGTCCAAATTTATAATCTTTGTTATAGACAACCTTTATCTTTCTGTGCTTAAATAGGAAAGGTTTTATTTGTTCGGCGCCGTGTCCCAGAACAATAATGATCTCATGGAGTTGTGTCGCAAGAAGCAATTCCTGCAGATCCTCGATGAGCGTCTGGCGATCAAACCGGGCAAGGGCCTTGGGAGAACCAAAGCGGCTGCTGAAACCCGCGGATAATAACAGGCATGAGATCATCACATAAAATTATAGACATCATTTTGACGGTGTCAATCAGGAATATCCAGTGACGACGTTCTTTATATTGATCGGGATTTCGTTTGTCGGCATTCTGGTCGTGTTCGGGCTGCTTAAAAATGAGGACAAACCCTCATTACGTAATTTTGGGGCACCACCGGCAGCGGTAAAACCTCCCGGGACACCCAAGGCAAAAAAGCCATCCATATTGGCCGGGCTTTTTACCAAATTCAAGAAGGAGAAAAAAGAGACTAAAGTAGAGATCCCCTTGCCAAGCGTGACCGATTTTGTTGAAAAATCTTTTGCCGTTTATCAGGATAAGCCGGAAGCTGATCCTGTCGCCCCGCAGGTCACCCTTTCGGCCGCTGAAGAAAAGAAGATTGAACAGGAGATCGACCTCGCTGCCCGGAGCGAAGAATGGAAGGAAAAATATGAACGTCTGAACAAACTTTTTAATGAAAAAAGCGCGGCGTTGACAAAATCCGAAGAGTCTTTGCAAAATGAGTTAAGTAACCGCAAGGAATTTAATAAACTCAAGGATATGCTGGAAAAAGAATTACGGGAGGCGAAAGACAAAGCACGCAACGTCCAGGTGGAGTTGAACGCCGCCAGGACCGAGGCTGAGGGAAGTAAGAAGAGAATTGCTCAACTGGAAGAGAAAATTATAAAGATGGAAAAGGCCATCCTCGAGAAAGATGATGAGGTCGCTGATCTGGCCAAGCGCCTTCAGGCGGCTGTCAGTATTCGTCCCGTGACCGCTGCGGCGCCAGAGATTGCGGTGTCCCGGCTGGAATCTTCAGCCGCGCCAGTTGCTCCGGAGGTTACTGTGCAACCGGTGGAGGTAACGCAAGAGCCTGCGACAGCCGAACCGCTCGTTGTTTTTCCGCAACAAGCACCAGAATCTGGGCAAGCAAAAAATGAGCAGGAGCCGGGGCAAGTAAAAAAAGAGGGATTCCTTAAGCTTCAGCCCGATATTCTTGCCGTAGCCAATCCTCCTGCCTTAACGCAGGAGGGTGCACCAATCCAGTCCGAGAATCCAGTGCCGCCTGGGGCGAATCTTCAAGATGCGCGGGACAAAACAGCGTCTGAAGGTGAAACCAATAAAGATAATCAAAAGGAGTGATCGATGTTGAGATGGCTTTTAGCGAGTATGTTTTTGGCGGTAGTTTTTTATTTTAGGGTTATGCCCTTGACTACCACTTCCAGCATACGATGGGCACGAAATCCTGTTGCACTGTTCATCAAAGGCATAACCCTAAAATTGAAAATACGAAGGTCGGAGCCGGCGATCGTCCGGTTGAAGACCAGAAGATCATCCGCGCGTATATCAAATAAACCATGGAACACGAATTATTAGTAAAGGCCCTGCGGGCCAGCGAAAAAGGACGGAGTTATGCCGTGGCCACGCTGGTAGACTCCACCATCAAGGGGACCCCGCGTAAGGCCGGGGCCAAGATGATCGTTCTGGAGGATGGGGCCCTCTGGGGGTCGATCGGAGGGGGACGGAACGAAAAAGCGGTCCAAAAAGAATGCCTAAAAGCCATAAAATCCGGCAAGCCGTCCTTTCTGACCTATGATTATTTTGGCGGGGTGGGGCAGTCCGTTTGCGGTGGCCAGATCAAGGTCTTTATCGAGCCTTTTAGGGGAACCAGGCATTTTGTGATCTGCGGAGCGGGGCATATTGCCTTGCCGTTGTCGGTTTTAGGCAAGATGCTGAATTTTAAGGTGACCATTATCGACAACCGTAAGGAGTTCGCGAATCCTAATCGTTTTCCACATGTGGATAAAATTATCGTAGGCGATCATGCCCGCAAACTTTCCAAGTTGTCCATTGACCAGAATACCTATATTATGGTGGTCACCCAGGGCAATGAATACGATTTTGAGTGCCTTAGAGCCGCTATTAACACCGATGCCGGTTACCTAGGGGTCATCTCCAGCAGGGCCAAGCGCGTCAAATTTTTGGGGCGGTTGAAAAAAATGGGGATCTCCCAAAGCCAGCTTAACCGGGTCAAAATACCGGCTGGAGTGGATATCGGGGCCCAGACCCCTGAGGAGATCGCTATCTCCATAGCCGCGGAAATAGTGGCGGTAAAAAACGTCGCGTTTTTGGGTACCGATAAGTTCAAACCTAAGGGCAAGTCGGAGGAATAGTAAAGATTAGAGAAAGGATGGAGCGATGAAGAAGGAAGAAGTCGTCGATTTAATACGGGATGCCGGATTCGGGTATTTGGCGACTGTGGATGGTAACCAGCCGCGCGTGCGCCCTATGATGCCTTATTTGTTGGAAGATGAAAAACGGTTTTTGGTGGCTTTTTTGAGCCGCTCCAGAAGCATCGCGGATATCAAGAAAAACCCCCGGGTTGAATTTTGTTTTGTGGATCGGAAAATGTGGTATTGCCGTGTTGCCGGTCAAGCGAAGATCAGTACAGATATTGAGAAAAAGACAATCCTCTGGGATAACATTCCCATGTTGAAGCAGTATTTTGGCAGCCCGGATGACCCCAATTTTATCCTCGCTGAGGTGATCATTGATTGGGCCGAAGCCATGACCCCGCACCAAAAGACCCCTGATATTATTCATTTTTAGAGGTCCTGCGCATCTCTTTTTTTATGCGCCCCTTCGCTGGTTTTCAGTAAAACTGGAGGGATGGTAAATTCTTCATATTTTCCGGATGTTTTGCCTAAAAAGGGCGCTTTCTGCCGAGAAAGCGCCTGTATTTTATAGCTTAACAAAATCAAAGTAAATTCCCGCACAGATTTCAACAGGGCAAGCAGAAAACAACCCAACAGCTAGAACAATATGTCTTTATAAACAGTTTTCTCTGTCTGCGTAGTTAACATAATATGTATTATAAGAAGTTGACGAAAAGTAAAGAATCAGGTGTTCTGGGATGTTTGGCCGGGCCGGAATTTCAAGATGTCCTCCCGAATGCTTGTTTCGGTGAGTTTTCTGCCAGTTTTTTGGGGTACTTCTGGCAGATTTTGTCTGATCGGCAGATTGCCGGCTAGGGGGCGTACTCCCACTTGAGTGTTTCCGGTGCGAATGCGAATTATTTTGCTGTTGGTAAGGGCGTCGGCCAGGATCCCGCGGCCTTCCCTTAAGATTCGGCCAAATGTGGGCCGGGAAATGCCCATGGCTTTAGCGCCTTCAGACTGGTTGTAGCCCTGATAGTCGGCCAGTTTTATGGCCTCGTAATGGTCGATATTGAGCTGTGCTTCGTCAGGCCGCCCCGGGTTTCCTCTGGGGCTGAATTTGGCCGTTTTGGGCATTTTTTGGATGAAGCGGATCTTTTTGTGTCTGCCGCGACGCATTATCGGAGTCCCTGTCCGGCATGTATTTATTGTAAGCAATTGCTCACAATAACCTGCCATTTAATTTGAGCATATGCTTATTATAAATTAAGTTTCCGGGCACGCAATGTCTTTTTTAGCTTTTTATTTACGATTTTATTGAGTGGGATCAAACAACGGATGAAAGCAGATTGGAAAGATATTGCAGGTTCTCGATATTGTTCTCGATGCTGCATTGAGCTTCACGGGTATGCAGATTTAGGACCCCGAAGATCCGGCGTTTGGCCATCAGAGGCATAACCAGGGCGTGTTGAATTTCCGGTCGTTTTAGAAAAGGTGTGATCCGGTTATCGCCCCCTTGCTGTCCGTGGATAACAAAGGGCTTATTTTCCTTGGCGGCCAGGCCGGCAACGCCTTCCCCGATACGCACACGAGTATTTTTGACCCGTTCCTCATTGAGCCCACGGGAAACTTTAATGGTTAAGTCTCCCTGTTTTTCCTGGTCCACCACCATGATCGAGCCGCATTCGGTATTGGTCATTTTCAGGGCCACATCCAGGAGGGTCACCAGCAGTTCATCCAGGCAAACAGTGGAGTAAAGGTCCTTTGCCGCCTCTTTGATCTCTTCAGAGAAGCCTTCTTTGCCCTCCCCCTGCCGGCGCATTTCACTTTTGATACCGCTTAATTCGATGTTGTTTTTGACGATCTCGCAGAGCAAATCCAGAATGGAGTTCATCATCACGTTGGAAACCACCCGTAACCCGTTGACCTCATTGATAAGATCTTGCACTGGAATATTACGTTCACGGGCAAGGGCCGTATATTCGGCATTTTCCAGGCGCTTGTTCAGGATGACCGGACCGACGATCATGTATCCCAAAGGCCCCCCTTCCCCGTTTATATCGATAGGAATGGCGAACTGATGTAAATTGAGAGGGCTGGTATATTCCAGATAGGATCCGTATTGTTCGAATTTTTTCAAGTATTCGGCCGGTTCCTGGGTGGGATGAAATCCTAAGGAGCGCTCCGTAAGCAGGCGGCCGCCGTATTTGCCTTCTTCGGGAGGGAGAATAGTAAGCCCTTTACGGTCCACAATAAATATATTGATGTGCAAAACATCGATAAAGCGCGACAAGATGTCCCACCATTTTTCTTTATTGATGACTTTCAGGGCAAGTTGTCGGGAAGCGTCCTCGTTTAGCATCAGATCGTCTCTTCGCTGATATTGTATTTTTTCATTTTATTATACAATGTCGTCCGGTTTACCCCCAAAGAGGCGGCCGATTTGTTACGGTTCCAGTTGCAGTCTTTGAGAATTGAGATGATGTGTTCCTTTTCCGGCTGTTCCACGGCGCGCTTGAGATTTTTTTCGGGTGATTTTAAAAATTTTGGCGGGGCGATCGTGAATTTTGTAAAATTGGGGATATCCGCTCTGTTGACGATGCCGGCCTTGGCCATAATGACGGCCCCCTCAATGGCATTTTCCAGTTCGCGGATGTTCCCGGGCCAGGAATATTCGCTGAACATTTTTTGCACGTCTCCAGACATTCCGGTGATTTTTTTATTGTTGATCGCGCAATATTTCTTTAAGAAATGGCCGGCCAGGATCGGGATGTCTTCTTTACGGTCCCGCAAAGGCGGCACCTGCACGCAAATGACGTTAATGCGGTAATAAAGGTCTTCGCGGAATTTACCCTGACGCACCAGGTCCGTGAGGTTCTGATTCGTGGCCACAATGATACGCGCTTCAGCCCGGCGCGGTATGTTGTCTCCTACCCGTTCAAAAATGCCTTCCTGCAAGACACGCAAAAGTTTTACCTGGAGGGTTGGGGAAAAGGCGTCGATTTCATCCAGGAAGATGGTGCCGCCGCGGGCGTATTCGAAGCGGCCCTCCTTGTCCTTGATGGCCCCCGTAAAGGCCCCTTTCATATGGCCGAAAAGTTCGCTTTCAAGGAGCGTCTCGGTCAAGGCGCCACAGCTGATCTCAACGAAGGGCTTGTCCTTGCGCGTCTGGTCCGTTTGACGGATGGCCCGGGCGATCAACCCCTTGCCTGTCCCGCTTTCTCCGGTAATGAGGATCGTGGCGTTGCTGCTGGCGACCGAATCAATGATGCGGTAAACTTCCTGGATCCTGGCGCTGACGCCGATCAAGTCGCAAAAATGATCACGCCGTCCTTTCGCGATGATTTGCTTTAATTCCTCGTTCTCGGCGACGATCTGCTTTCTTTCGATCAATTTCTGGATGATGATCTTTATTTCAGTGTCGTTAATCGGCTTGGTGATGTAATCGAAGGCGCCCTTTTTCATGGCCGCGACGGCCGATTCAATGGTGCCATAGCCGGTGATGAGGATGACCTCTGTCTTGGGGGACCAGCGTTTGACTTCTTCCAGTAACTGGATTCCGGTCATTTTGGGAAGCTGAAAATCCGTTACAACAACGTCGATGTGCTCTTTTTTGAGAATACCCAGGGCGGCTTCCCCCGTTTCGGCCATCTGGACGCGGTAGCCCTCAATGCGCATGATCTCATAGAGAGATTTGCGGATCAACGGTTCATCATCAACGATCAGGATCTGTACGTTTTTTTCTGGTTTGCTGACCATGATCATTATCTCAGGGGCAGATCGATGAAAAATGTGGTTTGCCTGCCGGGCCCGCTTTCCACATAGATTTTTCCATTATAACTTTTGACGATCTCACTGACGATCGTCAGCCCAAGCCCGCAACCTTTATTGATCGATTTTGTGGTGTAGAACGGTTCGAAGATCTTCTCCGCGTCACCCGCCGGGATGCCCGCGCCCGTGTCACAGATCTTAACGTGGAGTGTGTTGTTTTGACATTCGGCCCCGATGGTGATCTTTCCGTCATTGTTATCAATGGCCTCAACGGCATTCCGGATAATATTGGCAAGGATGCGCTCCAGTCCCAGGTCCCTGATGAGGGGGATATCCCCTGCCATGTTTTTTTTGACTTCAATGTTTTTATGCTCAATTTCTGTTTGTACGCTTCCCAGAGAACGGTCTAACGCCTGCTGGAAACTGACGCGCTGTTCGCCGTGCGGCAATTCATTGCGCGAACAAGCCAGCAGATTTCGCACGATGTTCGCCATCCGGTTAAGCCCGTGCTTGATCTCCAGGAGGTATCCCCGAACGACTTCATCGTCTTTGATGTGTTCGAGGCAAAGGTTGGTATAGCGCATGACCCCATCGAGAGGATTATTGAATTCGTGCGCGATGCCGCCGGCGAGTTTGCCGATAGTGGCAAGCCGTTCATGGATATGGATCTGCTTTTTAAGGTTTTGGGCCTCCTGATCGCTTTGGCCCAGGCGGTCTTTAAGGGTTTGGGTTTCCCTGACGATATTCTTGAATTTTTGGTACAGCTCGATACGGCGGTAATTTAACGCGATCTGACTGGAAAGAAAATCCAGCACCTGCATTTCATTTTTGGTAAAGCGCAGACCGGATCCCTTGTCCGTGATATTAATGACACCGATCAGTTTGTCTTTGATGAGCAACGGCGCGCAGATAAATGACGGCGTCTGGTAGCTCTTTCGGGCCTTAAAGTCATGAAAACGGTCGTCGGTTTCGATGTCATCGACAACGATGGGGAGCTTGCGCTTGGCGACATGGCCGATGATCCCCTCCCCCATTTTTTTTACCATTTGTTTTTGTTCGTCTTTCTTGAGGCCAATGGCGGTCTTGAGGGTCAGGTCCTTGCCGCCGGGATCAAGCAAGAAAATGGAGCCGCGGGTCGCGCCGACAAGCTGCATGGTCTGCTGCAGAGATTGCTCAAGCAGGTCCTTTTCGCTGATGGCGGTGGCAACCAGCGCGCAGATATCGCTCACTTGCTGGAAAACGTCAAGTTGTGCGCTTTCTTTTTGTTCTGTCTTGGTAAAGAGTCCCATGGCACTTCCGTGTTAATTTTTATTGTGCCGGCGAAACTTGAACGCTTTTGGCTTTTAGCGTTGACAGGGTATCGATCATTTTCTGGAAGTAGTCTTTCCAGGGATGGTTTGGATCTTTCGTGATGATGTCCTGATATATCTGCCGTGGAAGTTCATAGTCTTTTAATTGATAAACAGAGACCGTATTGATGGTCTTAAGGATGGTATCCAGGGTGCGGATATTCATGTATTCGGGGCGGCCGTATTTATCCGTGATCTTGCCCAAAATTTCCACCGCCTCCTTCCATCGCTTTTGGTCCAGATAGCAATTACTGAGATAGCGTAGCGAGTTGTATTCTGCGGGGGAATCCGGATTCTGGGCCGCCAGAGCGTTGTAGTGCGTGATCGCCCGATCATACGCGTCCATGGCTTTCTGGTAGTCATTCTGCGCTTTGTAATGGTTGGCGATATAGATCGGGACGCCCAGCCCGGTCATGGTCAGCGCATGGTCGGCAACGATACGGTCATAGACTTTTCTGGCCCCGGGCCAGTTATCTTGGGCCTCATAAGTCCTCCCGATGGCGCTGAGGGCCTGCGCCTGTAATTCTCTGTTCTGCGGGTAAAGTTTGATGACCTCATTGAATTTTTCCCGGGAGGTTTCATAATCCTTTTTCACATGGTAGAGGTTCCCCACCAACATCCGGATCACCGGGGTGAGTTTGGAGTCGGGATACCGCTCGATGATCCTTTGATAATCCCGAATGACTTTATTAAATGTTTGTTCCGGGACGACTTTAGGGTCCTTGAGTATGTCCACATACTCTCTCTGGACTTTCCAGGCCATTTGTTCAACGGTGTAATCGCTGTTGCGGTCAAGCAGGGAAAACAGGACAAAGACACCCGCGAGAATGCCGACATAGATCAGAACAACCTTTTTCATGCAGATTCCTTCTTCAATAAAAAGTAGGTTGTGATGGCGGTATACACCGTGGCATCGATCAGGGTCAACACGACAATACTTATGGCCGGCGACAGCAGCCGCATCCCTTCGAACGTCCGGCCGGCTATGGAGGACAGGTTGCCTTGTAATAATAGAATGGGGACATAGAATAACATGGGGATCAAGACAACAAAGAAAATAAACCAGAAAGATCCCCATAAATATTTGAAGTTGAGGGTGATCGCCTGAAGGATTTTTTTACGTTCGATGACAATGATCGGAAGAACAAAGGCAAATACGGCTGTGGCGAAGGTCCCGATCAACAGATTGAAATACGGCGCTCCGTAGAGGACAACCGTCTTGAGCATATAGAAAATACCCGTGTCCGAACGGATCTGTAGTGCCCTGCCCATGATCGATCCCTGAAGCTTCGAAAGAGCGTAAAATACGAAAAACGTCAGGATGGCTGCCAGGCAAATATGAACGTACTGCGGCAGCATGGCGCGCAGCGCGTTAGGGAACGTCGCTTTTTTGTTGTTGTTGATGTTCTTGATGATCTCGATGGCAACGGCGATCAAAAAGTTGCTGACAAATATAAATAGGAAATATTGGGCGGTCTGGAACCATTTCGGCAGGATAAGCAAATGCTGTGGATAGTGCAGGTACGCCTCCCCTTCCATCCTGCGGATAATGGGGCCGAAAAAATGAACAAGCGGAAACCGGGGGGCGAAATAGACGATCTCAAGGATGAACAGCTGGATAAAAGCCGTTGTTATAAAGGGAAGCAGGATAATTGGATTGGCAACAAAGGAATTTACCGATTCGCGAAGGAGCGGAATAATCTGTTTTTGGAATTTTGGGGCCATGTCCTGACCAAGGTTCAATAAGTCTTTGGGGTTTAATGAATTGTGAAAATTTTAACACAGCTTATCAGTGCTGTCAATTGATATGGCGGTAATTCAAGGTTCCCTTTGGGCATAAAAAAAGCAGATTATTTTTCAATAATCTGCTTTTTTTATGTTCTACGCATGAGAGAATAACCGGTGCCGATCAGCCTCGCTTTTTTCGGTCGCGCGCGAATCTCATCGCGGCGATCCCGCTTCCGAACAGGAGCATGGTTGCCGGTTCCGGATGGTGAAGCGTGGCTAGTTGTGTGCTCGTTGTCGTATCTGTGCTCGAGAACGAACTGAGTGACGAGGATGAACCCGTATCGTCACCACCACCGAACGCGAAACTGCTCAAAGAGGCGCCGCTGTTACTACCGCTACCTGCACCACTGCCGCCTTGACAACCATAGAGGCAAGGAAGCAAGAGAGCCAGTGCAAGCACTTTCATCGTATGTAAGTATTTTTTTTGCATAGCCATCTTAACCTCCTCTCCTCAAAGGTATGAAAATTTTTAGCTTCTTTTTTTACGTAATCCGACAAACCCTAAAAGGCCGCTTCCCAGCAAGGCCATGGTCGCCGGTTCGGGGACTACACCATTATCTGTTGGCGGCGGTGTTTGACCATCATAAGTAAGATCATCCATGACCCAAAAATCTGGGCTAGGCGTATTGATAACCACCTGATCAACCGATCCATTATAACCCGTGGAGAAAAAAGTAGGAACACTGCTGGGGGCAAATGTACCGGTACTGTGGACTAAAGTTGAGCTTAAGTAGAGGTCCATTTGAACGGTTGCATAGTCGTAGCCAGAAAAATAGGAACCATTATAAACCACCGGACTTACAAAACTCCAGCTTGGCGTAGTGTCGCTGGTACTTTCGTATGTCCTGACAATTCCGGATGACGGATTATAAGGAGGTTGAGACCAATTATAGAAGAACCAGGACCCGTTTTCCCAGTTAATGATTCCCTGATATGGGTTAAGCGACGACAGGTCACCATTAGTCAATTCTTCAAAAGTAAGCACCGTTGCACTTGCATTTCCCACCATCCCAAAAGCCAGTACCATTGCCACTGCCACCACTAGAATCAATTTCTTCATCTTCTCTCTCCCCTCATTAATGGTTACCTTTCCCACTGATTTAGAATAAATAATCCAATGCCGCTATTTATCGGGCACCTTCACCCGTGAATACTACGCGGACGGTTCTAAAAAGAATGCGTACATCCGTCCACAGGCAGAGTTTTTTAATATAAAGAAGATCGTATTTGATCTTTTTCCGGACGTCTTGAATGGTCTCATCGTAGCTGTGCCACACCTGGGCCAGTCCGGTGAGCCCGGGTTTTACAGCCAAACGTTTTTCATAATCCGTAATTTCCTTTTTAAATTTCTGGACAAACACGGGACGTTCCGGCCGCGGGCCGATCAAGCTCATTTCCCCTTTTAGGATGTTGATAAACTGCGGGATTTCATCGATATGCGCTTTGCGCAAGAATCTGCCGATGGGGATAATCCGGGGATCGTTATTCTCCGCCCAAACGGGGCCGGTTTCTTTTTCCGCGTCAACCCGCATGGTGCGGAATTTATAAATTTCAAATAATTTTCCGTCCTTCCCGACGCGGGTTTGGGTGAATAAAACCGGCCCTTTGGAAGTGCATTTGATCAGAATGGCCGTAAGTAAAAATAAAGGTGACAGGAAAACGATCCCGAATAAAGAAGCGATGGTATCAAACGCGCGCTTGACCATATGGTATGTTCTGCGGACAAAGCTGGCCGCCATGCCCAAAACACCACCCCCGAATAACATCATCGTGGATGGTTCTGGAGCGCGCGACCGCGGCTTCTCCGTTTGGTCAGGTATAGCCGTAACGGCTGGATGTTGGGTTGGCTGCTGTACTGAAGTCGTTGTGTCATGTGGCATGATAGAGGATAACGCGGCCCCCGCGGCGGTCACGAAAAAGACACTCGCCGCAAGCATACCCGTGATCAGGGCAATGTTCAAAACTTTTTCTTTAATGGAATGCATCGAATTTCTCGAGTTCATACGTACTCATTAAGAAGCAAATTGTGTGCCAACAATGTGCTCTTTGTGATGTATTTTGAGAGAGTGTAATTTATTGCAGATCAACTAGTTGCGGCATAATATTTGTGGGTTGGATTAATAATGTGAGACAGTCTTGGTATGTCCTGGACTGTCCTGGATTATAAATGTTTAAATTGCACAACACATGTTGCGTCAGATAGACATTTATATGGTACATATTCCACCGGACGCACCAAGGTTATCAGTAATAGGGATGCCAATGGCATGATGAGTTTAGGTCATCCAGGAAAAGACTTTTGAAGTTCAGGGCAGATATTTTTGCAGGTACGGAAGGATCATGCGTCCGAAGTCTTTCAATTTCTGCGCGGCGTTTGCGTCGTCCTCTTCCTTCTTTGCGGAAATCGAAATGCGGATCAGGGCGCTGCTGGAAGGCTGGCCGAGGAAAGATTTCAGAGCAATAAGTCCTTGCTGTTTCCAATAGTTGGGCGTAAACGTGTCCCCCACCTTGAACCAATAAAAGAATATTTGTCTTTCTCTGCCTTGCTCAACTGTCACCCGATTGACCTTGATGTCCTTTAGTGCCGATGAATCGGCACTAAAGGAGTCATGAACATTGCTCAAGATGGTTGCCCCGCTTCCCGTGTAACAGACTTCAGGGGGATGGGAAACCTTGCGGTTATTTTGGGAATAAACAATGAAGAGGTACGCCTCCTCCCCTCGCGGATTGGTGTAACGGCGGACAAAAACGTTGTCGGTCTCCAAAATGGCTTTGTCTTGCCGGCTGATCGGGATCTCTTCCGCGCTCCAGTCGGCGATTTTTTGTGGGAAGGAGTGGATGCTCACAGTATCTTTCTGGCTGTAGACCTTAAAATAGAGATGCCAGGAGATCGCGGCGGATATGAGCATCAGGGCGATGATGAGGATGTGATTTTTGTCGTATGTTTTGTTTTTCATGGTTTTGATTTCTTTGCCTACGTATTTATTCCAGAATCTTTCCCACCGCGTACAACAAGATGAATGCCAGGGCAAAGACCATGAAGCCCGAGAGATCATGGACAAAGCCGGTGGCGTATTCCGCCCCCCAGACTTCGGAAACGAACGATAAAAAGACGATCCGCAGGACATTCGTCGCGACGGCGATGGGGATCGTCGAACAAAATAAAATGGTCCGTTTGTACGTCGGCCCCTTCATCCACCAGGCAAAAATGCTTCCCAGGGCGGTTAAAGAGATCAGTGACCGCAGGCCGCTGCAGATATCGTCCACCACCACATAGGTATGCTGCATTTTAAGGATGCTTCCGGAGCGGACAGCCACCAGTCCCATGCCATTTAGGGCGGCAGTGGCGATCTGCGCGGCGAAAATTTTCATTTTGAAGCTGATATTGGTAATCACAACCAGGGGAACGGGGATCATGAAGATCAGAAAGCAAACGGGAAAGATGATCTTTTTAAGAATTTTTGAGCCGTAGACGAACAGGATCAACCCGGAGAGGACGATCAACATGGAAAAGCCGGAGGTAAAATAAATGCGAAATAGCGAACTGCCCAGGTGAATGATCAAACCGGCGACGATAAGCGGCATCCCCCATGGGGATCGCTTGGGACGGATCGCCGCCAATTCCCCGCGCATTTGCCAGATCAGAAATCCGCTGACAAACGGGATCAGGATGCCGTGGCTGTAATAGGAATCCCGGGCGAACCACCGGTCCCACATCCAGAGGGAGGTTGGGATGTAGGTGAGGATAAACATCCCCGCGAGGAGAAGTTCGGCAGTGTGGGATTTAAGTAAATTTTTCATGTTTTTTCTTTTATCCCCCTGGCTTTTTCCCACGTGACTTCCTGTTTTGAACCAAAAAAACGTAATGTTCCTGCCAGCGCTGAAAAGTTCAGCAAACAAAAGACATACGGTATGTAACAGATTTTAGATATGAGGTTAAAGATACCATGCTTCTGGTATCTTGACAAGGCTCCTGTCACGGCCATCCCGTAAAAGACAATTTGCAGATAAAACATGATTTGGTATAACGGTTCGCCGATTAGGAGCAGATCCAGGATAAACAGCAGAATTAAAAATAACGGTATAAGCACCCGCAATAGTTTGTGTGAGAATAACTGGATGGCTATTGGGCTGCACAACGGGTTAAAGAGGTCAGGGAAAAGACCGAAAATTTGATAATTCCCGAAAAGCGTCCGGGTCTTGCGGCGGTGCTCTTCGCGCGGGCTGTCCGCCGCCTGATCATAGGCCTTGGCGGATTCATCCATAACCGCCCGATATCCTTTACGGATGATCTGTAAAGGGACAAACATGTCATCCAGGACGATCCCTGCAGGGATCGGGACGAACAACTCCCGCCGGATGGCGTAAATGGCTCCTGTAGCGCCGAGCATGGAATGAAGACGGCTTTCGCGCGTGCGGATGAATTTTTCGTAATTCCAGTACAGGCCGACGCCTTTGGCCGTAGCCCCCTCTTCCTTCTTTTCTTTAAAAATAAGTTCGCCGCTTACGCATCCCACGTGACGATCGGCAAGATTTGCCACGAGCTCCCGGATGGCGTTGGGAGCGAACGTTTGCCGCGCGTCGCAAAAAACGATCGCTTCATTTTTGGCCGCTTGGACAAGCTCGTTGATGGCCGCCATTTTTCCCTGGCGCCGCGGCCGTTCGATCAAATGGATCCGCGGATCGTTGAAGCCGCGGATGACCCGGGTCGTTTTGTCGGTGGAACCGTCCGAGCCGATGAGGATCTCCATTTTCTCTTTGGGATAATCCAGGGACAAAAGATTCCGGAGTTTTTCTTTTATAACATCTTCTTCATTCCAGACCGAAAGGACGACTGAAATTCTTGGTTCATAACTCCCCTTTTGGACAGGGTTTGACCATAACTGCGCCATGAGCCATAACAGCAATGGATAGCCGAAGTAGCAGTAGAGCGTGAGTGATATAAGGATCCAGAACGCGAGGATCATAATTGAGACACGAACTGAACCATTACTTTATGGCCCAGCGCTCCAACGACTTGTTTAATAGTCAAAAGGCTGACATTATCGCGGCCGCTCTCAATGCGTGAAATGACCTGTTGGGACACGCCGAGCTTTTGAGCCAGACCGCTTTGTGTTAAACCGGCTTGCTTGCGCAAATTTTTGATCTGTTCCCCCACATCCCGGAACAGTTCCTCCCTCGGAGGAATCGTTTTGAGGGGCCGGATGGTGATGCCTTTTTCCCTGAATGTTTCCGTCACTTTTTCATGGATGGCCTGCCAAAAGATAATCCTGTCTTCAGTCCATTTATCCTGCCGCATTTTTTTCTTGATACGTTGCCAGTTGCGGAGAAAAATATTTTTAGGAAGGTAGTTTTTAAAAACTTCTTTCGGTATATTTTTTCTGGCCAGAAGAAGCGCGGCAAGTTCGGCAAACTTCGGATGCCGCTCATCCGTCAGGATATTTCTAATTTTTTGGGGAGGGATATTCCGGTCCCACAGCCAATCGGGTTTTTTTACCGTCATTTGACTTCCTCCGCCAAAAGCGCGCCCACTTCATTTTTAAAATATTGATCCATCCGGCGAAAATCAATGGTTTTTTCCGTGACCAAATCCAGCATGCCCGTTTTTATAGCCATCCGGTCGAATGTGCGATACCAGCGGATCAGGCCTTCCTTGACGGTTGCCGTCCCATAGCGCGCAACAAATTTGGCCAGAGGCGTCGAAATACTGGAAAGGCAATATAGATCATAAAAATCCTTAGCTTCCTGCCGGCCTCCGATGGTGATATGCTGGCCGACATCGTTTTGTGATGCCGTATGGCCGGCCACGGCATAAAGTTTTCTTAAGTAGATGTCTTCCAGAGAAACAACGTAAATACCGTCAACGTCTCTCAGAGGCTTAACGACCCGGACAAAGTCTTCCACAAAATCAATCTTGCACGTTTTTTCTTTTTTGTCCGTAAGCGTATACATCATGATCTTGGCGAATTGGTCCCCCGTTTTTTGGGCAACCAATTCCGCTTTCATGTTGAGTTCTTGCCGAAGGCAGGTTATGGCTTCCGCGATTTCTTTCGGTGAGAAAGATTTTGTAAAAAAGTCCAGATCATACGATTCCCGGTGTTGAAAATAGTAAAGCGACAAAGCGGTCCCGCCAACCAGGTAATAATGGTCGAGCTTGCCGGCCAGGCATGTTAATAGCCGTTTTTGTATGGAGAAATTTAGTTTGGATACCTTCATGGCCTGAATATACAACAAATATGTTGTGTTGTCAAGTATTATACAATTTATATAATGTATTTAAGTAGGGGCGTATTGTAATGCGCCCCTACTTCATCTTCAGCATCATCCGCCGGATCCAGTCATAAACGGACCCGCCCAACACTTTTTTTACACCGTTTTTGCAAGACCCAAGGACCATTTCCTTGAAGGGCGCTTTTCCATCGAGCGCTTGGGCGAAGCGGTCGATGGTCCAGTTCGACTTGACGGCAACGCGGCTGAAACAGTTTGTTCCAGCGCCTGACGGCGCTGGAACAACGCCGTCAGGTTTTTCGGACACAAAAATATATCGATATCCCGCCTCACTGGCCATGCGGATGATCTTCTCGTTGCAGAATCCGCGCGGGATCGAAATGCTTTCAACCGGGACCCCCAGGTTACGTTCCAGGTGTTTTTTGGAAGCGGAGAGTTCCTCCTGGATCTGCGTGTCCAGCAGATTGGTGAGGATCTCATGGCTGAAACCGTGGGAGCCGATGATCATCCCTTCAGCATTAAGTTGACGGATCTGGTCCCAGCCCATGTACCCATCCTTGCCGATGCGTTTGGCGATCAGGAAAAAGTGGCCGATAAATCCGAATTCCTTGAGCAATGGCAGAGCGACGGTGCAATTGTTCATTTCCCCGTCGTCGAACGTCAGAATGACCTCCTTGGTGCTAAAAACGTCCAGATTTTTACGGATGGTGATGGCCCGATAGAGGTGTTCTTTAAGCCACCCCAATTGGGCGTGGAAATTCTCCGTGGTGACGTCATAGAGATCGGCGCCCGTTTCGCGCTTCCGCGGCATCGGCGTCTGCGGCGCAACGATCCCGTGGTACATGAGGACTATGGGTTGAGTGATCATTTATATCTCTCCAGTAGTTTATATTTGAAATTTTTAATGTTATCAAACCCGCTGACTTCGATGCGTCTGAGCTCATGAAGCGGCGTGTCGGGTTTATTGACGCCCGGTATGACGCTTAACGCGTACCGGAATCCCAGTTCCCGGATGATTTTTAGTGTATCCGCGTTATACTCGCCGTAGGGATAACAAAAGGTGTCCAGCCGCTCTCCCTGCGGCAGATTTTTATTTACACGGGCGCGGCTTTGCGCGATCTCTTCACGCTGGGTTTGGTAACTGAACTTGGGAAGATGCGGGTGGGACACCGTGTGGGCGCCGAAACTGATCCGGTTCGCGTACATTTCGGCGATCTCTTCCCAGCCAAGCATATCGCGTCCCGGAATATCCGCGTAACGGTTGAATTTTTGGTCGGTACCGATGAGCCCGGTCGTCAAAAAAACGGCGGCTGGAAACCCGAATTTTCTCAAAACCGGGAACGCGTTGAGGTAATTATCCCGGTATCCGTCATCGAAGGTGATGATGACCTTTGTTTTGGGATCTTGCCCGAATACCGCCGGATGCCCGGTCTCGAATTCCCTGAGACTGATCACCTGGCAGACGTTGGGATGCCGGTATAAGAACCGCATTTGCTCCGCGAAGGCTTTGGTGCGCGTGACGAGATTGTGCGCCGGCAGATTATCGTTGACGCGATGGTACATCAGGATGAGCACTCCCTCGGGAGAGTCGTATAGCCCCGCCAAATCTTTTACTTTTCTGAAGATTTTCTTGAACACTGATTCGTGCGGCATGTTTTTTCTAAGACCGCTTTCCGCATTTTCATGAAGGTAATAAAGATCATTTTTTTATTGGAACTTTCTTTTCAGTTTGCTCCTCGAAAACAGTCAAACTGGACTTGAGAACATACAACGATTGTAATTTCATCTCTTCGGTCTGATTGCCGGGACTCTTCCGGTCTATTTTCTCCAGGTCCTTGATCTGTCTGTTAATTCGACTCAATCGCTCTTTCAACTCTTTCGGTGTTTCCCCCCTCCGCTCCATATGCCCTGCGGCATTTGAATGGAGCAAGGTTTTCTTCATATTAACATCCCACATATCAACATCCCATTGTGCCCGATTTAAGTGCAGATCCCTGTCCGTGAGGACCTGAATATTGTATCGCGCCGGATCCTCGGAGATCAAAGGATTATTCTTTGGCTCCCGCAAAACAGTCTTAACAGTTTCTTTGGGGATGGCAATAACATTTCCAGGCCGGTTTTTTAATATGCCGGGGTCATTGACGTATGAACTGATCAGCCTGTTCGTCATACCGATCAAAAAGACAAAAAGAATGACGAGTATAATTGTGAGGCTTAAAATATGTTGTTTGATCTGCATATAATGCTAGATAGCCTTCCACGCATCGGGCTTTGCGACATACCCTGAAGTACCGCCGCCGATCAACCCTTCGAACCCCGCGGGGACGATCTCATCAATTGTTGTGTCGGCATAATTAAATGCCTTTGTCGACCAAATCTCGCCAATGGCAATGCCCCCGTTGGCGATGACGCTGCCGTTAGTGACCGTCGTATCGTAAATGCCGTCAAAGTGAGCGATGCCATGGGTATAGATCACTCCGTTATGACTGGATGGTAAAGCAACTGTTTCCAAATACCCTGCCCAGGAAATAATGTTAAGCTGTGAATCAGGCGCCGCGAAGCCCGTTTGATTATGGACAACTGTCCCCGTTGAAATAATAGTCATTTTTTGGTCCTTCTTCAACCCTTCCCCAAAAAGAATAATGACGTTCCCGTTGCCCTCGTCTCCCTCGACATAAATTATTTTTTTCCCATCCAGGGAACTGTTGGGGGCCAGCAAGTACGTTCCGTTCCCCTTGATGTAGAGGACCTCTTCGGGGGGATAGTTTTGCAAGATGTCACGGTTGACCTGTACAAAATCGGCGAATTCATCCGCAATGCCGTTATTATTGGCATCGGGATAGGTCAGCGAAACAAGACCCGCGTTGACCCCCTCGTCCTTGTCTTCGATAAACACCCTTGAATGTTCACCGCGGTCAATTATTTTCCCGTTAAGACGCGTTTTATCATTAATGGCGACCATCGCCTTTTTACCGTCGATCACAAGGTCGCCATTCGCGGAAACGGTGTTTCTGAAAACCTCCGGGGCTTTGGCCGGATATGTGATCTGTATGCTTTTTTCTATTCCGGCAAAGGTGCCGGTAGCCGTAACTGTGCGGTGCCTGAAATTTGAATCATCTTTTGTGACATGGATCATGCTATTGCCATCTTGTATGGTGTATGAACCTGTTTGATCCAGCATCCGCGGGTCTTTCATAAATGTATTTATTCCGGCTTCAGCAAGCCAAAAGGCGGCCGTTGTAAAGTAATGCCGGCGGGCATAGTTGTGCTCGTTGATATTAAAACTCGCGATCCCCGCGGACAGCGTGAGCAGGACGAACAAAACAATATAAGCCAATATAAGCACAGCCCCTTTATTGTTCAGCTTTTTCATTCCGTTCCTTTTGGGGTTTAAACCGGCTGGTCCTGGCTCTGAAGGCCACTTGTTCTTTGAGGTTCAAATCTATTGGCTGTATCACATTGGGTTTGGATTTCGCGCTGATATCAATAGAAATTAAATCCCCCGTTATGACATAATTAACGGAAGAAATATTGTTAGCGATAACTCTCGTGCCTGAACTATCCTGCCGGATCAGTTTGTTCGCGTCCTCTCCGCTGCCGGTCCAAAGATAGGAAATTTGTCCCGCGGAAGGCTTTAAGAAATTAAGCCTCACGCCGGGAGGAGTCTCCTCTTTAACGATCAAGGCCCCCCTGGCCTCACGCAGTTCATTGGTTAAGACAAGCAATGCCATGCGGACCTGCTGTCTTGCCATAATGCTGTCGACATAATAGCTCCACGTTCTCTCGCCCGCAAGAAATGTCGCGTAGATGCCGGCCAGAATGGAAACCGACAATACGGTCGTTACCATGACTTCGACCAAACTAACGCCTTGTCTGGTGTTTATTCTCATTTGGTTAATTTGGTTCTTAAAGTAATTTGATTTGTCCGTAATTGTCTTTGCCAACTGACGGTTATTTGAATATTTAAGGGATCGCTCGCGGGATCGGCAAAGTCAATGCTAAACGCTTCCGCGGGAAGCGTATTCAGGCCATGATCCTGGGCCCACCGCGCCCAATCAGTATTGACAATGCCGGCAAGAGAACCGCGGGCCTGCATTTCTTCAAGCATATGTTCGGCGTTTGATGTCGCCACCGTCATGTCCCAGGCAGTGGCAGCCGATAACATCGAGCTGGTATATAACATAAGGACCGCGGATATCCCGACCGACAAAATAAAGACCGCTAGGAGCAGTTCAATAAACGTAAAACCCCTGTTTCGTAGCTGCCTTATCCTGTTCACGGGTCGCGTCCTCTTTGAAATTAAATTATAGGGTTATGCCCTTGACTACCACTTCCAGCATACGATGGGCACGAAATCCTGTTGCACTGTTCATCAAAGGCATAACCCTATTAAATTATAACAGATTATTGACGGCGGGGAAGGAATGATGGGAGAATGTCAAGTCTAGTCGCCTGATAACCAACGCAGCATCTTTCGCCAAAGACCAGTGATCCGTATTATGGTCTTGTCTAACGGTGTTTCACTTTCTGTTTTGGTCAAATTCACATTTTCGTCAGGCTGATTTTTGTCAGATTTGACTGTCGGTTCAGACGCGACCTCTGCTTGCGCTGCAATGTCATCCCGGGTTAGACTGATCGAGGTATTATCCGTCAGATGTAATGACGGGGTAATTAAAACTGAGTCGGTTTTATTCACTGGTACAGGTTGAGGAGTTGTTGTTGGGGCCGCTCCTTTTGCCGATCGAGAAGGTGTTGCCTGGGGTGCTCCCTTTATTAAATTTGAAGACAATTCTCCTGGCAGCGCCGTTGACTTTACAGGCGACGGCGTATCGGAAATGTTTGCCGGCACACCCGTTCCTTTTCCGGCGGCACCTATTAAACTTGTCCCACCTCTTCCAGACCCCCCGCGTGATTTCCCACCGCCCCCCCTGCCTTCGCCACCGCGACCACCCCCGCCAGAACTTCCTGTGCTTGTATTCTGCGTTCCGCCGCCACTACTGCTGGTCAAAAACACTGGCTGAGAACTGCTTGGTTCAACAGATTTAGCCTTGACGTCTCCAGATACTCCTGTACCCGTATTTTTAGACTCGCTGCCACTATTGCTGGTCAAAGACACTGGTTGAGAACTGCTTGGTTCGGTAGACCCGACTTTGACATCACTGCTTTCTGTAGAGATGTTTGCCGTCGAGTTGTTATCACTAATCGGCCCGGGTGTCAGAGCAAGGTTGTTATCTGGTCTGGAAAGCAAGGGGGGTGAGTTTAATGTTAATGACTCTTGTTTCGGCTGAGACTGGGGCGTTGGTTGGACTTTAGGCTCGAGATTACAGCTATTGGCGTACCAGTAATAGCCCCGCCCTTCACATTCACTTTTGGTCGAGCAATATTGAATACCGTCCGTGCAGGTCAGTGGTTTCGGCTGGGCGTTGCAGGTGTTGTTGTACCAGAAGTAGCTTTGTCCTTCGCAGGCAATCTTGGTTGTGCAGTACTGGATACCATCGGCGCAAGTCTTTGTTTTGGGCTGCGCGTTGCACGTATTGTTGTACCAGAAGTAATTTTGTCCTTCACAGGTGGCCCGGGTTGTGCAGTACTGGATGCCGTCCACGCAAGTCAGCGGTTTAGGCTGGGCGTTACAGGTGTTGTTATACCAGAAGTAGCTTTGTCCTTCGCAGGCAATCTTGGTTGTGCAGTACTGAATGCCATCGACGCAAGTCTTTGGCTTCGGTTGCGTGTTACACGTATTGTTGTACCAGAAATAGCTTTGTCCTTCGCAGGCGATCTTGGTTGTGCAGTACTGAATACCATCAGCGCAGGTCTTTGGCTTGGGCTGTGCGTTGCACATATTATTGTACCAATAATAGCCCTGCCCTTCACAGGCGGTTTGTGTTGTACAATATTGAATACCGTCTGCACATGTCGATGGTTTAGGTTGAGCATTGCAAGTATTGTTGTACCAATAATACCCGTTGTTGGTACAATCCGTCTTGGTCAAGCAATACTGGATACCATCCACGCAGGTCTTGGGCTGTGGTTGGGCATTGCAGACGTTATTGTACCAGTAATGCCCGTTGTTAACGCAATCCGTCTGGGTTGTGCAATATTGAATGCCGTCCACGCAAGTCAGCGGTTTCGGTTGCGCGTTACAGGCATTGTTGTACCAATAATGGCCGTTGTTGACACAATCCGTCTGCGTTGAGCAATACTGGATGCCGTCGGCACAGGTAAGTGTTTGCGTAGTTTCTCCACGAACAGAACCGTATTCCAGCGCCCCAATGTCCCATGTCGAACCACGGTCATAGCCGTTATAATCAAGGCTTGATTTTCCTGTCAAGACAAGTGCGGCATCTTTAGCCGGGCTGTCATTTTTAAGATAAGCGTTATATCCACTTCCGCTATAAAAGCCAGTAGAAGTTTCCTGGAATTTAGGATCTGCACAAATCGAATGAGTTCCTTTATTTTTACAAACTGTTTGATTACTTTTTACGTTCCAAATGAGAGAATAATCTTCATTAAGTTTCAACTGACCGCAAGGGCCATCCCCATTTCCACTCGTCCCGCCTGCCCAATAAAGGCAGGAATTCTCAAAAGGCTGCTGAAAATCTGTTCCAGCAGAAAATATGGTATTTCTCGCGGTTAAAGTTTCTGAACCATCACAAAAACTGGCACCAGAAAGCACCAAACAGTCCCCATTGCTTGTTACCGTTGAATTGTAGATGCCAAAAGAATGTCCTGGCTTTGGGGAAAAACCTATGGCATTCCCTTGCGCACGGCAATTGTCAAAACCTGGAGATCGGGTTGACGTAAACGGCTGATTATTAAAGTAGGCACAGTTACCGATGATTATACTGTTATCAATGGTAGTTCCAGTTCCTGTTTTCACCTGATTGCCGGCATTGCCTTCAAACCTTGAACGCTTGATTGTTATTATGCCATTCCCATCATGATAAAGTAGATCCAATCCGTCAGAAGTGTTATGACTGATATTGCATTCATTAAATACCCAATTGGCCCCTGTCAGATGCGTCCCTAGTCCATCTCCATAACCACCTTGACTTTGCGACCAGCACCCTTGAGGCTGCTTTTGTGGATATGTCTCACCACAACCGTTCCATTCAATGCGAACCTTATTGAACGTCATTGTTCCAGAATTGGATGATTGATTAGCTCCAATGTCCCCATCCCAACCGACCCACCCGTTGCCCACGATTTCGGTCATATCAATAGTCCAATCCTTCAGTCTTCCTGCATGAATTCCTGTATGCCCAAGCCCATGAACCTTAACATTTCTTAATAGCACGTTTGAACTGTCTGTAGCTTCAATTCCTGTAGAGGCCCAATCTCCAAGCGAAGGAGCCTGACCGTCACGAATACAACCTATTTCTGGATGAAATTCAACGCAGCCTGATCGATCTGTAATATTAAGGCATTGCATTTCGATGTTATTGCTATTTCTTAAATTGACAACCATAATTGCTCTTTGCGTTCCCCACAATTCCGGAGGATTGCTGCAGCCTGTATCCCATCCTTTTCCTAGAATTCGTGTTGGATGTAAAGGATCCGGACCTGAAGGAACAGCTTTCATATAACAGTCATATGACCAAGATGCATTACAGCTAGTTGTATTGGGCGCATTCCAACCCATCTTGTATTGAGCGTTGTTAGAACCGTCAATAATTAAAGTGTCCCCACCCTGTAATTTGGTAGAACTTTGATCTTTAGGAGTTATTACCCAAAATGGGTGCGAAAAGGCGCAGGGTTGATTGTTTCCAGAACCTAGATAGGGCGCGTCGGTTAAACCCGTACACTGGGTGGCCGTGCCTCCATCGGGCCGCACATAATAGGTCGCGCTGTACGCGGGCGAAATAATAAGGAAAGCTAGTCCCACCGCAACGACAAGTCCAAAAAATCCGTGTTTTAATGTATATCGGTTCATCAACCTGTCCTCGAGTCACCCCCGCTGTTTCGTTTTGAATTATTTGACATTACAAAACGAAACATTACGTTGGGGTATTGTCGGCTAATCCAGCCGACAATAAAAAACCTATTCTCTGTTACTTCCCACAAAGAATAGGTTAGCGTTGTCCATGGCGACTTCATCACTGTTGGCAACTGGCTGCCCTGTGCCTCGCGGCCGAGGGCCCTACCCCGACGCTTCGGTCGGGGTCCCTATTTCCAGCTTCGCTGGAACGTCGGGATAGCTTTGTGTCCCACCCTTTCGAGTGGTTTACCTTTTTACGAACAGCCTATTTTTTCGATCCATGGGAAGTATGCCATGCCGTTTTCATTGTGTCAAGGCCACGACAACAAAGGGTGCATCCCAGTTTCGGGGGGTTAATTCCAGCGGGAGTTTTGCACGCGGCCCCAGTCATCGTTGAGATAAGCCACCCGTAAACACAGCAGATGTTCAGCGCCTTTTCGTGACCATCTCATCCCGGATCGTTTGAATCGATGACCGATCACATGCTTGCATCCCGCCTCTATCACGCCAGAGCCGATATGAAAACCCAGCCGCTTATACTCATCATACTTCATATGGTCTTCGTGATTCTTCTGACCTTCCCCAATCCAGTGGACGTTTTATTAAGTTAGAATCGCCTGTCTTTCGTACTCAAAAGGGCTCAGATTGCCAAGCGTTGAATGAGCCCGTCTGCAATTGTAATACATTTCCACGTATTCAAAGATCTTTCTTTTC
>JACROV010000076.1 GCA_016214285.1 Candidatus Omnitrophota bacterium
CGGCATGAGGCAGGAGACAGCAAATAAGGGTATTGCGCCGCAAGTGTTTGATCAGGGGGGAATGAGTTTCTACGGATTGGGTATTGCGCCGAAGATCCTGGATATCTTAGAGCGTATAAAATTCAAGGTGCCGACGCCGATACAGCAAAAGGCTATCCCTCTGGCAATTCAGGGTAAGCACATTATTGGTATTGCACAGACCGGGACCGGTAAAACCCATGCCTTCGCGGTCCCAATAGTGCAACGCCTTTTACAGATTAAAGGTAAGGGTTTAGTCCTTGCGCCTACTCGGGAGTTGGCTATTCAAATCGACGAGGCCTTTTGGGGGATTGCGCATCCGTTTGGTATGAAGACTGCTTGTCTCATCGGAGGGGCTTCGATGTATGATCAGACACAGGCGTTGCACAGAAATCCTCGTGTGGTAATTGCAACTCCGGGGAGATTGCTCGACCATATGCGGCAGTGGCACATCGTACTTGATGATGTAATCGTATTAGTGCTTGATGAAGCCGACCGCATGCTCGATATGGGTTTTGCTCCCCAGATTGAACAGATATTACGCTTTTTACCCAAACTCAGGCAGACCATGCTTTTTTCGGCGACTATCCCCAAAGAAATTATGGAGATTGCCGCAGGGCACATGAAGCTTCCTGTTTCTGTCGAGATCGCGCCCTCCGGGACTACCGTGGAAAGCGTCACCCAGGAATTATTTATTGTTAAAAAAGAGGCCAAATTGCGGCTTCTGGGCAAGTTGCTTGCGCAATATCAGGGAGCCGTGCTTTTGTTCTCCCGCACCAAACATGGTGCACATAGAATTACGCGTTCGATTAAGGAAATGGGGTATCGTGCGGCAGAGATGCATTCTAACCGTAGCTTAAGTCAGCGCCGCGAAGCGCTCGAAGGTTTTAAATCAGGAAGGTACAAGGTGCTTGTGGCAACCGACATCGCTGCCAGGGGAATTGATGTTATTGGTATCGAGCTGGTAATCAACTATGACCTTCCCGATGAAGCGGGAA
>JACROV010000084.1 GCA_016214285.1 Candidatus Omnitrophota bacterium
GGAGCCTGTCTTTACTCTCCTCGGCAATCCTTTTCTCCGCATCGTCGTTGTAGAATATGGCGGATTTGTACTGGGGCCCGCGGTCAACGAAAGAGCCTCCGTCGTCCGTCGGGTCTATCTGCCTCCAGAAGACCTCAATCAACTCCGCAAAAGCAACCTTCTTTGGGTCGTATGTTATCTGGATAGCCTCTCTGTGCCCGGTCCCTCCAGCGGAAACCTCCTCGTATGACGGGTCTTTGCCGGCCCCGCCCGTGTATCCGGCAACAACATCAACAACCCCGGCGAGCTTTTCAAAAGGAGGCTCCATGCACCAGAAACACCCGCCCGCAAAGGTTGCCGTCTTGAGCCCGCCCTTGTCCATGTCCACGGAACCGCTCCTTACCTTATCATTTTTGGCCTCAGCGCCAGCCGTTGCAAAGGAAAACAGCACAAGGAACACCGGTATAAGCCTTCTCATCGCGCCCATATATTTATTATAGCAGAAAATGATAAACCGGCCGCATTTGCGCCATAGGCCATGAAAAAAACCCCGCCATCTTTTCAGATGGCGGGGTTTGATCCCCGATTTAAACATTCGGGGACATATTAAATCCCCGCGACGTCCTACTCTCCCATGCAGTTGCCCACATAGTACCATCGGCCCTGGAGAGCTTAACTTCCGTGTTCGGGATGGGAACGGGTGTGACCTCTCCGGCATGGCCACGGGAAAACTTCATTCTCTTTTATACGGCTTTATGCGGCCGCCGGGGGTTAACCACGGCGGCCTCGATGAAATCGAACAGAGTAAGTTCAAGACGCCTTGAGTCAGCGGCTATAGCGAATAAAAAATGGTCAAGCCTCACGGCCGATTAGTACCGGTTAGCTCAACACCTTACGGTGCTTACACACCCGGCCTATCAAACTCGTAGTCTACAAGTGGCCTTCAGGGGCCTTACGGCCCGGGAGATCTTATCTTGGGAGGGGCTTCCCGCTTAGATGCTTTCAGCGGTTATCCCTTCGGGACACAGCTAACCGGCGTTGCTCTTGGCAGAACAACCGGAATACTGGAGGTCCCGCCATCCCGGTCCTCTCGTACTAAGGACAGCTTCCCTCAAATCTCCTGCGCCCACATCAGATAGGGACCGAACTGTCTCACGACGTTCTGAACCCAGCTCACGTACCGCTATTGATCGGCGAAC
>JACROV010000085.1 GCA_016214285.1 Candidatus Omnitrophota bacterium
AAATTGAATGTCTTTAATGTACCAAGGATCTTGAATATTAAGAGCAAGTTCAAATAACGGTTGGGTAAACATTGGCTTCCTCCTGGTTAAGGTTTTTCCAGGATTATAGCAGATTACCCATTCAAACTTTCAAAGAGGCAATAAAATAGTAAATAAGAGGCGTTACTGGTGGTGCCGAGCTGTGGGGTTCCGGCAAGTCTACACACGACGTAACCCCATAAACATCAATCAGGTAAGTTGCCCCGCTGCATTCTCGCCTGTCTGCGAATAAAGGGGACAGCCCGCCAAAATCTTTGATTTTGGCGAGGTCTCGCCCAAATGTTAGCTATAATTTGGGCGGACGCCCTTTTGGCGGTCATCCCCGTGCAAGAACTTAAAAACTCCTTAAACATGCTTAGTCCAAAGGAAAAACAGGAAATGCTTCAGGACGCCCGCAACACGCAAAGAAGGGGCGCCTTTCGCCAGGCGCGGACGTGCGGTCCTTTACCTTCCTTTGACGCTTATCTGGAATTCTTCAACAGCGTGCATAAAGTATTCACGCGCGTATCCTCCGCCCCAAGCCTCACCCGCGGGCATTTTAAGTTGTAAAATAAGGGGACAGGCAGTCTTAGGCGCGCCATTTTTTAAATACATATGTTAAATACATATTGAAATATGCATAACTATATGTTATTATTTTTACGGGATAAAGACGCGCTATGCTGAAGACAACCTTTGAATGGGATCCCGAGAAAGACAGTGTCAACCGGCATAAACACGGCATTTCGTTTTTATTCGCCCAGCGCGCGTTCGAGGATCCGCGGCGTGTCATTGCCAGGGAGTTGACGCATAGTCATAAGGAAGAGCGCTATTTTTGTTTCGGGAAAGTCGAAGGAGAGGTTATAACCGTTCGTTTTACATATCGGGAACATACGGCCAGGATCATCGGCGCCGGATATTGGCGGAAAGGAAAAGCGGCTTATGAAAAAGAAAATAAAATACACGGATGAACCCATGGAATTCCGGGTGGTGGATGATTCCCTCCCGCCGCCGGAACAGCTCGCGCAGAGGGAAGATAATGTCCGGGTCACGATTACTTTAAGCAAAACAAGCATTGGATTCTTTAAAAGGCATGCGAAGAAAACGCGTGGCCATTATCAGTCCATGATCAGGCGAATACTCGACCATTACGTGGCCCGTTATCAGCAGTTCTAGTGCATCTGGTGGCTTTATATAAATCCTTTTGCGCACTAAAATTTATCATTGACATCTAAATGTGAAATGCTATACTTTTTCCTCCACTACCAAAGATGCGTTATGGATGGGAGAGTGGAGGAAAAACCCCGGCCGCAGCCGGGGTGACTGAAAAGTTTTTAGGAGATTCAAGCAATGTCACAGACAACATATATGGCCAATCCGGAGAAGATCACGCGTAAATGTTACGTGATCGACGCCGCGGACAAGACCCTCGGGAAAATCGCCACCAAAGCGGCGACCATACTGCGCGGGAAGCACAAGGCCATTTACACGCCTCACGTGGACACGGGCGACCAGGTCATCATCATCAACGCCGAGAAGGTGCGCGTGACGGGCAAAAAATATAAGGGAAAAGAATACCAGTATTACACCGGTTTTCACGGCGGACGCAGGGTGGTGCGTTTTGAGGAGTTGATCGCGACCAGGCCGGCGAAAGTGTTGCAGTTGGCGATCACCCGGATGATCCCCTCCGGCGCGTTAGGCAACAAGGTCAAAACAAAATTATGGATTTATGCCGGGGATAAACATCCGCATCAGGCGCAAAAACCTATAGCACTCGAAATTTGATAGTCTTGTGTCATGTTTTATGTGTCATGTGTTAAGGACATAAAACATAACACATGAAACATAACACCACATACGGAGCGAGCAAGTCATGGTAGAAGTCGTAAAATATTCGGCAACAGGAAGGCGTAAGACCTCGGTAGCCCGCGTGCAGTTGAGCCCGGGGCCGGGAATGATCACGATCAACGATCGTCCCTTCGAGCAATACTTTGCCCGCGAAACGGATCGTCTTACCGTTGTGGAACCTTTGAAATCTACCAATACGTTGGGTAAATTTGACCTTTCCGTTCAGGTGAGGGGCGGTGGAATGACCGGACAAGTGGGCGCTTTACGTCTGGGATTGTCCCGCGCCCTGGCCCTTTGCGACCCGGGAACGAAAACTGTGCTCAAAAAGTCGAATTTTTTAAGCAGAGATCCCAGAATGAAGGAAAGAAAAAAGCCGGGTCAAAAGGGAGCGCGTAAGAAATTCCAGTGGGTCAAGCGGTAATCAGTCAGTAAACAATCTTAAAGGTAATTTCGAACCTATCTCCCTCTATAAAAGAGTTGACGAGATAGGTTTTTTATTTTAATATACATCTCTGTTCTTCGACGGGAGATTCTAAGTTTAACGAGGAAAGCAGGTTAGGACATTATGGTTAACGAAGTTAACGCGATAAATGTCGGGATCGCAGGGATCAGCGGGTACTCCGGAGGGGTGGCACTGGAACTGCTTTTGAATCACCCCAAAGTGCGCGTCAGTTATGTCAGCGCCAATAATACACAGGGAAGGGTAAGCGAAATTTGGCCGAAATTGGCCGGCCGCACGCGATTGGTGTGTGAGCCTTTTGACGCGGCAAAAGCTGTCAAGCTTTGTGAAGTGATCTTTCTTGCTGTTCCGCACACCGTTTCGATGCAGATCACGCCGAAATTGCTGGCCGCGGGCGCGCGCGTTATTGATCTAAGCGGCGATTATCGTTTAAAGAAGGCCGCGGAATATAAAAAGTGGTACGGCGCCGATCATGCCGACGCTCCCAATCTCGCCAAAGCCGTTTATGGGCTTCCCGAATTCTATCGCGAAGATATCCGCAAAGCGAAATTGATCTCCAACCCCGGCTGTTATCCGACGGCAGCGCTCTTGGCGTTGGCGCCGTTGACGACCACCTCGGCCAAGTCCATTGAATCAATTGTCATCGACGCCAAATCCGGCGTGACCGGCGCCGGGCGCAAGGCTAAACTGCCTTTGAGTTTCGGCGAAGTGAATGAGAATTTCAAGGCGTACAAGCCGCTCAACCACCAGCACGTCCCGGAAATGGAATTGTATTTGTCCAGGATCGCGGGAAAGAATTTCACGCTGGATTTTGTCCCGCACTTGTTGCCTGTCAATTGCGGGATTTTGGAAACCATTTATGTGCGTTTACGCGCGAAGACGACGCTCGCCGCCGCGCATAAAACGTATACGCGTTTTTACAAAAAGGAAATTTTTGTGCGCGTTCTTGAGCCAGGCCAGCAGCCGGAGCTTAAAAATGTCGTTGGGACAAATTATTGCGATATCGGTCTTGCCGTCAGTCAGGATGGTCATCTGGTCGTGGTGACCAGCGCGATCGATAATTTGTACAAAGGCGCGTCGGGACAAGCCGTGCAGAACATGAACATCATGTGCGGGTTCGATGAGAAGGAAGGACTTGTTTAAAGCACGAAATTCGAAGCACGAAATACGAAACAAATTCAAATACAAAAATTTTAACAGTTAAACCGTTTGGTGTTTTGGATTTTTGATTTATGTATTGTTTCGGATTTCGAAATTCGGATTTCGGATTTTAACTTGAGGGTTATATGAAGATTTTGAAAAATGGCGGCGTGACCGCTCCAAAGGGATTCAAGGCCAACGGTGTCGCGGCGGGGATCAAACGTTCCGGCAAACGTGACCTGGCGCTTATTGTCAGCGATTGTCCGGCGGTTAGCGCCGCGGTCTATACGAAGAATTCCGTCAAGGCCGCGCCATTATTGGTCAGCCAGAAACATTTGCGCGGTCATAAGGCGCAAGCGATCATTGCTAACAGCGGTAACGCGAATTGTTTTGCCGGTAAATCCGGCTTGGATTGCGCGCGGCGTACGACGGAAATTATTGGAAAATTATTAGGCATTCAAAAGGAAAAAGTTGTCGTTGCCTCAACGGGGATCATCGGCCGGCCGCTGCCTTTTGCAAAGATACAAAATGCCGCGAAAGATTTAGTGGACGGATTGAGCGCCCAAGGCGCAAAGAAAGCGGCGGAAGCGATCTTGACGACGGATTTGAAGGAGAAGACGATTGCAGTGCAGGTCAATTTAGGCGGCAAGACGGTGACGATCGGCGCCTGCGCCAAGGGTTCGGGGATGATCGCGCCCGACATGGCCACCATGCTGGCGTTCATCACGACCGACGCTGTTATCAGCGCGTCAATGCTTCAAAAAGCGCTTCGTTATGCCAACGAGCGTTCTTTTAACAGTATCACGGTCGATGGCTGTATGAGCACCAACGATATGGCCGTGGTCCTGGCCAACGGTCTCGCCCGGAATAAACAGATCGTCAGGGCGGGGAAAGATTTCGACGTGTTTACAAAAGCGTTGACGCATGTGTGCCTTGATCTGGCCAAGAAGATCGTTATCGATGGCGAAGGGGCGACCAAGTTCATTGACATTCGTATTTTAGGAGGTAAAACACACGCGCAGGCGCGGAAGGCGGGACTGGCGGTCGCCAATTCCGCTTTGGTCAAGACGGCCGCGTTTGGCAGTAACCCGAACTGGGGACGCGTGGCCGCCGCCGTGGGGTCGCTGGGGATCGCCGGCGTCACGGAGGATACTTTGAGGATCAAGTTCAGCGATTTCGCGCGCAAAGATATCACGATCACGGTCAATTTGAACAAGGGACGCGCGACCGCCACAGTATACACGTGCGATCTTTCCTACGACTACGTGAAAATCAACGGGGAATATAATTAGGTGGAAAATTTCATTAAAAAAGCGGCGATCCTCATTGAGGCGATCCCTTATATTCACGCCTTTCGCCGCAAGGTGTTTGTCATCAAGTATGGCGGGAGCATCCTCGATGACCCGGCGATCCGGAAAAATATTTTTCAGGACATCATTTTTTTGAGTTACGTCGGCATTCGCACCGTGCTCGTCCACGGCGGCGGCCCGCATATCAGCAGCCGGTTGAAGGAGGAAGGCATCAAGACGGAGTTCCACGAAGGTATCCGGGTGACCGACAAGGCCACGCTAAGAATCGTCCAGGAAGAGCTCGACAAATTAAACAAGCGCATTGTCCAGGAGATCAAGGAACTCAAAGGGGCGGTAACGGGCCTTAAGGGCGAAGAAAATATCGTGTACGTCGAAAAAAAGAAGGCCTCCAAAGACCTTGGGTATGTGGGCACCATTACCAATATCGAGAAAGAAGCTCTTGAGGACCATTTGCATAAAGAATACATCACGGTCGTTTCTCCGATGGGAATTTCGCTGGAGAAACAGCCGCATAATATCAACGCCGATGAGGTGGCCAGCGCCATTGCCGGGTCGCTCAGGGCTGAAAAATTTGTTCTGCTGACGAATGTGCAGGGTGTTATGCGTAACATCGAGGACCCGGGGTCGTTGCTTTCCACGCTTACGGCGGATGAGGTGACGAGCCTTATTGAACAGAAGATCATTGAAGGGGGGATGATCCCCAAGGTGAATTCGTGCGTAGCCGCGTTGGCCGGCGGGGTGCGTAAGGCGCACATTATCGACGCGCGCATTCAGCACGCGCTGTTGCTGGAGATTTTTACCGATCGCGGTATTGGAACGCAGATCGTTAAAAAATAGTATCTCGCATCTCGTATTTCGTTGCTCGTAACAAAATGCGAGATACTAGATACGAGATACGAACGACGATATGAAAAAAACAGAGATTTTTGAAGCTTACGACCAGTATATCCTTTCGACGTATTCCCGCACGCCGGTGATTTTCGTCAAGGGCAAGGGGATGACGCTCGTGGACATAACGGGCAAGAAATATCTCGATTTCTTCCCCGGATGGGGGGTTAACAACGTCGGACACTGTCATCCGAAAGTGATGTCCGCGGTGCGCGACCAGATCGGCACGCTGATCCATATCCCGAATAATTTTTATCATCCCAACCAGGCCAAGCTGGCCAGGGAGATCGTCCGCTGGTCGTTTCCGGGCAAGGTATTTTTTTGCAACAGCGGCGCGGAAGGCTGCGAAGCGGCCATTAAATTCGCCCGCGCGTATGGCAGTAAAAGCAGGCGCCACGAAATTATCACGATGACCAATTCGTTTCACGGCCGCACGCTCGGCGCTCTGGCCGCGACGGGACAGGCGAAGTATCAGAATGGATTTCACCCGCTTCCTCCGGGGTTCAAAACAATTCCCTTTAACGATATCGACGCGGTAAAGACGGCGGTCAATGACAACACGATCGCCATTATGCTGGAACTGGTCCAGGGCGAGGGTGGTATCAATATCGCCGGCAAAGAATACATTCGTCAGATCCGCGAACTGTGCGCGGAAAAAGATATTTTGCTCGTTCTTGATGAAGTCCAGACCGGAATGGGACGCACCGGCGAGATATTCGGGTTCAAGCATTACGGGATCGAGCCGGATCTGATGATCCTGGCCAAAGCGCTCGGCGGCGGGCTGCCCATCGGGGCGTTGGTCGTCAAGCGTTCCATCGCTGACGTATTCCAGCCCGGGATGCATGCCTCGACTTTTGGCGGCAGTCCGCTGATATGCAAGGCGTCCTTGGGAACGTTCAAGGCGATTTTCGCGGACAAGATGCTCGGTAACGTCAAGAAAATGGGGCCGTATTTGATCAAGCGGCTCAACGAGCTTAAGGAGAAATTCAAGTGCGTTCAGGAAGTGCGCGGGCTGGGATTGATGATCGGAATACAGCTAACAATCGAAGGCAAAGGGATATTTGAGGCGTGCTTGAGTCATGGCCTGATCATCAATTGCACGCAAGGAAATATTTTGCGGATCATGCCGGCGTTGAATGTCACGAAGAAACAGATCGATAAAGCGGTTCATATTTTGGAAAAAGCACTAAATGAGGTGGCCTCATGAAAAGGGATTTTATTAGTTTGGATGACTGGACGCGGGCGGAGATGGTCGTGCTCTTTGAGCTGGCCGCCCAATTAAAACGCGACCGGACATGCCGGGGAGAACATTTGCGTGGCAAGTCGGTGGGGCTGGTGTTCCAGAAACCGTCGAACCGCACGCGCGTTTCTTTCGAGGTGGGGGTTTTTCAACTGGGCGGGAACTGCGTTTATCTGGGGGCGGATGAGATCAATCTGGGCGTGCGTGAATCAACGGCGGATGCGGCCAAGACGCTTTCCCGATACCTGGACGGCATTGTGGCGCGCACCTTCACGCATCAGGATATTGTGGATCTGGCGCGGCACGCGTCCGTGCCGGTCATTAACGGTCTCTCGGATATGCACCATCCCTGCCAGGCGCTGACCGATATTTTTTCCATTGAGGAAAAATCCGGGAAGACAAAAGGCATCGTTCTGGCTTATGTGGGCGACGGGAATAATAACGTTTGTCATTCGCTTCTGATCGGCTGCGCCAAGATGGGGATCCACATGCACATCGCTACCCCGAAGAAGTACGCGCCGGATAAAGAGGTTTTAAAACTGGCTAAAGCGTTCGCGCAGGAAACCGCGGGCCGGATCTTTCTGACGCATTCGCCGAAAGAAGCGGTCGCCGGAGCGGACGTGATCTATTCCGACGTGTGGGTGAGCATGGGGCAGGAAAAACAGGCCGCCAGGCGGCTGAAGGATTTTAAAGGGTTCCAGATCAATGACAAGCTTGTTAAAGGGGCCAAGAAGGACTTTGCTTTCATGCATTGTCTGCCGGCGCACCGCGGCCAGGAAGTGACCGCGGAAGTCATCGACGGCAGCCATTCGATCGTCTTTGACCAGGCCGAGAACCGGTTACACGTGCAGAAGGCTATTATGGCGTTTTTGATTCAAAAAACATAAAGGAGTTGAGTGGTATAGTGGTAAAAGTGGTAAGTGGTAAATTTCTACCACTTTATCACTTTACCGCCTTACCACTGGTTTCTAATTAGGAGAATTTTATGAAAAAAGTTGTGTTGGCGTATTCAGGCGGGCTTGATACATCCTGCGCGATCAAATGGCTGCAGGACAGGGATTATGATGTCATCGCATTTATCGCGGATGTCGGGCAGAATGAAAATTTCGACGTTATCAAAAAGCGCGCGTTGAAAACGGGCGCTTCCAAAGTCCATGTGGTGGATCTCAAAGAAGAATTTATCCGGGATTATGTGTTCCCAGCGATCAAAGCGGGCGCGGTTTATGAGAATAAATATTATTTGGCAACCGCCTTGTCGCGGCCATTGATCGCCAAGCATCAGGTGCGGATCGCCAACCTGGAAAAAGCGGACGCGATCGCCCACGGCTGCACGGGCAAAGGCAACGATCAGGTGCGATTTGAGGTGACGGCGCGGCTCTTGAATCCGCGGCTGGAAACGATCGCTCCGGTGCGCATCTGGGAATTCAAGACGCGGGAAGAGGAGATCGAGTACGCGCAGGAGAACAATATCCCCATTGATGTGACCAAGAAGAGTCCGTATAGTGTGGATATTAATTTGTACGGCCGCAGTATCGAGTGCGGCGTGCTGGAAGACCCGTGGATCGAGCCGCCCGAGGAAATTTATAAGCTGACGGTCAGTCCTTTGAAAGCGCCGAACACGCCGACGTATGTCGAAGTGGCGTTCGCGAAAGGGCTCCCGGTCAAGATCAACGGCAAGGCGTTAAAGCCATTGGCATTGATCGAAGCGCTCAACAAGCTTGGCGGTAAAAACGGCATTGGTCGCGTGGATGTGGTGGAGAACCGGCTCGTGGGAATTAAATCCCGCGAGATTTACGAGAACCCGGCCGCTACGCTGATCCACGCGGCACGTCAGGATCTCGAAGCTTTGGTTCTGGACCGTGAGACGGCGCATTATAAAAATTCGATCTCTCAAAAATACGCCGAATTGATCTATTACGGATTGTGGGAAACGCCATTGAAGAAACAGCTGGATGCTTATTTCAACAAGATCGTCGAGCGCCTCAGCGGCACGGTGCGGTTGAAATTGTACAAAGGCAACTGCACGGTGGCGGGACGGAAATCGCCGAATTCGCGTTACAAGGAAGAACTGGCAACCTACGGCAAGAAGGATGTGTTTGATCAGAAGTTGGCCGAGGGATTTATTAAATTATGGGGTCTGCCGTTTTAACAAGAGATAAGAGGTAGAGAGGTAAGGGGTAAGAGGTAGGAAAAAGATAGGTTTGACTTACCTCATATCTCTTACCTCTTTACCTCTCAACAAAGGAATTAGAAATGAGTAAACTATGGGGTGGACGTTTTAGCAAGAAAACTGACAAATTGGTTGAGGAATTCTCTAAGTCGATTCATTACGACAACAAACTTGCAGAGTATGACATTTGGGGATCCATGATTCATGTTGGGGCGTTATTCAAGAGTAGATATCTGACTAGGGATGACGCAAATAAACTGCTTGTAGGGTTAAAAGAAATAGCGGATGAATTAGACCCTAACAAATTTATTTATGATCCAAATTGTGAGGATATTCACACTGATATTCAAAATAAACTACAAAACAAAGTAGGCGATTTGGGTCTCAAGCTGCATACTGCTCGATCACGAAATGATCAGGTCGTGTTTGCAACAAAATTCTACTGCAAATTTAAGATAAAAGAAATTCAAGAAGCAATAGGCGAACTTGTGCATACGATTAATACATTAGCCGAAGAAAATAAAGGGATCATCATACCGGGCTTTACGCACCTTCAGCATGCGCAACCGGTATATTTAAAGGATTATCTGTGGGCATATATTGAAATGCTGAAACGGGATACTCATAGGTTGCAATATATCGCAGAGAATTTAAAAATAACAATGGGTGCCGGGGCATTGGCTGGAACGCCTCTCGATCCCAATTATGGTCAAGGAATAAAGGAGATACTTACCGGAAAAGTTTCAGAGTTACTTCAAAAATTTAAAATAGAAGCCGTATCTAACTCTCTTGATACAGTAAGCGATCGCGATTTTATTATTGAAATAATCGCAGCATTGTCAATCGTTGCTATGCATCTTTCGCGATTATCTGAAGATTTAATCCTTTGGACAACAAAGGAATTTGATTTTATTGAATTAGATGAGGCATTTTGCACGGGAAGTTCTTTAATGCCTCAGAAAAAAAATCCAGATGTGCTTGAATTGGTGCGAGGCTATACCGGCCGATTGTATGGCAATTTAGTAAGTGTTTTAACGATGATGAAGGGCCTCCCTTTAACCTATAACCGGGACATGCAATTGGATAAGGAGCCTTTATTTAATTCATTCGAGATAGTTTCGAAGGAATTAAAAGTATTAAAAGGCCTTATTGCAACGATAAAGTTCAACGAAAAGAAGATTGCAGGGCACTTAGAAGATGAGTCACTATACGCTACTGATTTGGTTTATTATCTTGTTCAAAAAGGAGTCTCGTTTAAACAAGCGCATACAATCATCGGTGAATTGATTAGCTATTCACTTAATAATGATATTAAAATAAAAGATGTGCCGGAGGATATATTGAAAGAGAAATTTTCAGATAAGATTATAAAGAAAGAATTCAATCAGCTATTTAATGCAAAGAAATCAGTAGATTCCAAACTATCGGTTAAGAGGGATTACGATTTGAACATTTTTAAAACCCAAGAATAGTATGCACGATTTTAAATTTAAAAATGGCGAGTTGTATTGCGAGGACGTCAAAGTCAGAGATGTCGCTGCCCAAGTGGGCACGCCGTTTTATCTTTACAGCCACAATACGCTCCGAGATCATTTCACCAAGATCCAGAAGGCCTTCGCTCCGGTCAAGCCGCTCATCTGTTTCGCGATGAAGTCCAACGACAACCTGGCCGTGTTGAAGACCTTGGCCAATCTGGCCGCGGGGTTTGACATCGTTTCCGGCGGCGAGTTGAAGAAGGCGCTTCGTACCGGAGTTGACGCCGGCAAGATCGTTTTCGCTTCCGTTGGGAAAACCGAGGAAGAGATCACCGACGCGATCAACGCGGGGATCCTTTTATTTAACGTGGAATCTTTGCCGGAACTGGAGGAGATCCACCGCATCGCCCAGAAGATGAACAAGAAGCCAAAGGTGGCGCTACGGATCAATCCCGACGTGAAGGCCTTGACGCACGCGAAGATCACGACCGGCACGCTTAAAAATAAGTTTGGAATTGATCTCCAGACGGCGCGCAAGATTTTGCGGTCCGCCGCGAAATACCCGAACGTGCAGTTGAGCGGCCTGCATATCCATATCGGGTCACAGATCACGACACGCGCGCCGTTTCTCAGGGCGATGGCCAAGGTGCTGGAATTTCTGGATGTCTTGAAAAAAGATGGCGTTGTGTTGGAATATCTCGATATCGGCGGCGGCATGGGGATTATCTACAAGGACGAACAGCCGCAGACGGCGCAGGATTTTGCCGACGCGGTTTTGCCGTACTTGCGCAAAACCGGTTTGAAGATTATCATGGAGCCGGGTCGATTTATTGTCGGCAACGCCGGCATCCTGGCCGCTAAAGTCCTTTATTTAAAGGACAACGGGTTCAAGAAATTCCTGATCGTTGACGCGGGGATGAACGACCTGATCCGTCCGGCGCTCTACGACGCGTATCACGAGATCGTTCCGGTCGTTGAAGCCAGGGCCCGCAAAGTCAAAATGGATATCGTCGGACCAATTTGTGAAAGTGCGGATTTTTTTGCCAAGGACCGGATGTTTCCGGTGTTAAAAAATGGCGATTTGCTGGCCGTGATGAGCGCCGGCGCTTACGGCTACGTGATGGCGAGCAATTACAACGTGCGCGGCCGCCCGCCGGAGGTCATGGTCAAAGGCGACCAGTTTGAGATCGCCAAACAGCGCGAAACGTTTGAGGATTTGATGCGCGGCGAGAGAATCCCGTCGTTTCTGCGAGGATGAAGAAGCGTGAGAAAAGATAGCCATAGTTTTATGGTTTCCGCTGTATATGATCTTCAGACGGCTGAGTCTCTGTTTAAGCCGGGGCGATATATTTATGTGGTTTTCATGTGTCACCTTGCCATTGAGAAGATGTTGAAAGCGATTGTTGCTGAGACGGCCAATGAGATCCCTCCCAAGACGCATAGTCTCATCTTCCTCATCAAACTGGCAGAGACCCGGCTTCCGCAGGTGTTGTTTGATTTTGTGACAAAAATAAATAATGCAAGCATTGTGACGAGATATCCTGAAGATTTTCCAACGCTTTTAAAAGTTTATCCTAAAAATGCAACGATGGAATATCTTAAGACTACGAGAGAGGTTATTCAATGTCTCAAAAAAGACAGAAGATTAAAAAGATAATTGACCGGTATCGGCAGGAATTGAAAAACCTTGGCATTAAGGTCGAGAAGGTTATCCTTTATGGATCCTACGCCAAGGGAAACCCGCGTGAAGACAGCGATATTGATCTTATTGTCGTTTCCGGTGATTTTATAAAACTCAATTTGCGCGAAAGACTGGAAGTCCTTGGTTTGGCCGCAGGGAAGGTCTTTGAGCCTATCGAAGCCAGGGGCTATACTCCCGGGGAAATAAAATCCGAAAAAAGGAGTTCCTTCTTAGGGGCAATTTTAAGATCAGCTTCCATGGTGTACGAAATATGAAAAAGATAAGTTTCACAAAGATGGCCGGGGCGGGGAATGATTTTATCGTCATTGACGCCGCGTCGGGATTAAATTACAAGAAACTCGCCATGAAAGCGTGCGACCGCACCAACGGGATCGGCGCCGACGGGCTTTTGATCCTGGATAAATCGTCCAAGGCCGATCACAAGATGCGGATCATCAACAGTGACGGTTCGGAGGCCGAGATGTGCGGCAACGGCGCGCGTTGCATCGCCGCGTATATCGTCCGTAATAAAAAGCCTCGAAAGAAGCTCTTTACCATCGAAACACTGGCGGGGAACATTTGCGCGACGGCGGCCAATGAGGTCGCGCGCGTCGGGTTAAGCGCGCCGACCGGTTATCAGGCCGATATTCCGCTTACGGTCAACGACCGCAGGATGCGCGTCAGTTATATCGACACCGGCGTGCCGCACGCGATCGTTTTCGTGGACGGGCTTGAAGGCATTGACGTGGCCGGGATCGGCCGGGTCATCCGTCATCATGAACGCTTCGCGCCGCGGGGGACCAATGTGAATTTTGTGGAACAGGTCAACGAGCGCCTGGTCAGCGCGCGCACGTATGAGCGCGGCGTAGAGGATGAAACAAAAGCTTGCGGGACGGGAAGTGTCGCGGTGGCCATTGCCGCGTATTTGAAAGCCAGCCCCTGCGTGAACGATAAAAAGGCGGCGGGCATGAACGTCCGCACGGCCAGCGGAGAGATTTTGGAAGTGACTTTTGATATTACAACCAAAGCAACACCCGGTGTTGCCGTGGGGTCTCAAGGAAATATTACGAATGTCTGGCTCAAAGGAAGCGCCAAATTCATAGCAAGGGGGGAGTATTACGCAGCATAAACCGCTGGTTTTGTTTTATGTGTCATGTGTTAAGTGTTATGTCTTTTGTAACCCACCCATAACACATAAAACATAACACATCAAACAAGACTTCCCATTAAATGGAGGTTAATGCATGTTCAGAGGATCGATAGTCGCCATCGTGACACCCTTTAAAAATGGGCAGGTCGACATCCCCAAGTTTAAAGAGCTCATTGAATTTCAGATAAAAAATGGGATTCAGGGGATCGTCCCGTGCGGGACAACCGGCGAATCGCCGACATTGACCCACGAGGAGCATAATCTCGTTGTCGAAACCTGTGTGGCCACGGTCAAAAAACGAGTTCCCGTCATTGCCGGGACAGGTTCGAACGCGACGGCGGAGGCGGTCGCGCTCACCCGGCACGCGGCAAAAGCCGGCGCGGACGGCGCGCTGGTCGTCACGCCCTATTACAACAAACCGACGCAGAAGGGGTTGTATCTGCATTTTAAAGCGGTCGCCGACAGCGTGAAGATCCCCGTCATTCTTTACAATATAGAAGGAAGAACGGCCCGTAATATCGAGACCGACACGGTCGCGCGTTTGGCCCGGGATTGTAAAAATATCGTCGGCGTTAAAGAGGCCTCGGGCAATCTCCAGCAGGTCAAGGATGTGCGCCGCGCCTGCGGGGAGAAATTCATTATTTTCTCCGGAGACGATGCCTTGACGCTTCCGGTCATGGAGATCGGCGGCGTGGGGGTCATTTCTGTTGTCGCCAACATTATTCCCAAGGATGTGGTGGCACTTGTTATAGCCTTTAACAGCGGCAACAAGGCAAAAGCTTCCGAGATCAACGATAAAATGATCCCGCTCATCAAGGCGATATTCATCGAAACCAATCCGATCCCCGTCAAGAAAGCGATGGAGCTATTGGGCATGTGTTCATCCGAGATGCGGCTTCCGCTCTGCGATATGGAAGAGGCCAATATCGAGAAACTCAAAGTGGCGCTCCATAATTACGGATTGCTGAAAGGCCAGCTCGTATGATCAAATTAGCTATCAGCGGTTGCCAGGGCAGGATGGGCGCGCGCATCGCGCAGCTGGCTTTCACCGACCGCAAATTTACCGTCAAAACGCTTCTGGAGCACGCGGAAAACCCGAAAGTCCATGAAACCATCAACGGGATCCCTATCCAGACGCAACCGGCCGGGCTCAAGGGCTGCGACGTTTTGATCGAATTCACGACTCCCGAAGCCACGCTGGAACACCTCAAGGTGTGCGTCCAACACAAAGTGAAGATGGTCATCGGCACCACGGGATTCACGCCGGCCCAGGTGCGGCAGATCAAAAGAGCTTCGAACAAGATCGCCATTGTTTTTTCGTCGAACATGTCCGTGGGTGTGAATATCGTCTTTAAATTGGCCGAGCTGGCCGCGCAAAAGGCGGTCAAAGGTTACACGGTCAAAATGACGGAGGCGCATCATATCCACAAGAAAGACGCGCCTTCGGGCACGGCGAAAACCCTGGCGCAGATCGTGGAGGCCGCCTCGGGCGTCAAGGTCGCGGACATCAAATCGATCCGCGAAGGGGAGATCGTTGGCGACCATTCCGTATTTTTTGAAAGTGCGGAAGACGTCATCACCATTTCCCACCACGCCAAAAATCGCGATATTTTTGCCAAGGGATCTCTCGTCGCCGCCAAATTTCTCGATACTAAGAAAAAAGGTTTGTACAATATGCAGGATGTCATGCGTTATCACTTAAGCGCCCCCTGTGTTGACCTTCAAACCCGCGAGATCGAAAGAAGATCGACGCTGAGGGTTAGAAAGATGCATGGTAGAAGCGATGTAATCAAGGAGGTCTCTCAAGCATTGCTTTAGACCAATGAATCTTTTGAAAACGCAACGGGTAAAGTCGAGCATAAACGTTCTGGATGAGATAGCGGCCTTATGAAAACTCAACGCCATATCAGTAAACTCTTGGGCGCAGGCAACAATGAAACGCCGAATCAAAAGCGCGCAGAATGCCGCCCAAATAAAACCTTGAACAATATTGGCATTACCCGTTAAGAATTCCCGTAGTTCCGAAAAGCTCTTTAGTTCT
>JACROV010000089.1 GCA_016214285.1 Candidatus Omnitrophota bacterium
AGGTTGGCGAGACCTTTTGAAAGTAAGATATCGTCTTTTTTTATGGACTCCTACAGTAAATTTATATTTTTTTATCAAAGAGCAGCAAGGCGTTGTGTCTTGCTTGCAAAATTATGATGGCTTAAGTGATAACGCATGATACTATACTAAATCCGGAATTCGCAGCACGAAACACGAAACAAATTCAAAATTTGAAATAAAAAACGTTTTGAATTTTAAAATAGGGTTATGCCTTTGATGAACAGTGCAACAGGATTTCGTGCCCATCGTATGCTGGAAGTGGTAGTCAAGGGCATAACCCTAAAATAAAATTCAGGACATAGAACTGAAGCTCTTCCTTAAGGGCATTGCGGAGGATTTCGGCGTCCATCCGGCCCTGCGGGGCCAGGTCATCAAGTTTTCTTTTTAAGACGGCAAGGATCTGTTCACTCATCGTTAAGGTATTTCCTTATCATGGTGTTAAATCTGGCCCGCTCCTTTTTGTCCATTTCTTCAATATCTATCCGCAATTCTTCAACAAGTGTTTTTATGTCTCTGGACCGAACGCCCCGGAACTGGCGGGTCTTGAAATAGAGCAGATCGAATAAAGCTTTGGCCGGGGAAGCGATAAAAAAGTCGAACTTCCCTGCCCCATGCACCAAAGAAAAACCTGAGAACAGGTCTTCCTTGATAGACTGATAGGCGAAATTACCGGCTTTTGTCTTGTAGCCCCTGGTCACCTTGGGTGTGACGGAGGTAATGCCGTATATGGCTTCTGTAGTGAGATTATAAAACTGAAGCGCGGACCATAAGCTGATATAAGAAGGCGTGCGGATAATATTTGCCAGATAAAAAGAACAGGAAATATCGCCTCTGTTCTTGCTGAAAAAATCGGCGGATATGTATAGCCCCTTTTTGAGCTGAAGGATTTCCTTATGCTTTAGAAAACGGCTAATATATGTATCAACCGTGGCATCGGCAAGCCCCAGTTGTTTACCAAGCTGATACAGACTGTCTTTGCTGAAGTGGGACAAAGATTTCAGCTGTTCTAATAGATTCTTCTTGCTTTTCATAACTATGACAAAAGTGTATCATAAATGAAACATGATGTCAATACCCGCAAATTCATTCCGCCATGCGGACGGCGTGTAACCCTTTGTAACAATTCGTCCAGCGCTGGACGAATTCGGCAATCCCAGACACAAGCGCCGCGTGACCGGCCAGGGCTTGCCGGTGCCGATTGGTTGTTTATCCAAACCCGTCAGCGGCATGATTCCCAGAAGCGCGTTGGTGAGGAAGGCCTCGTCGGCGTCGACGAGATCTCGCGCGCGAAGCGTTTGGGCCGCGCAGTGAATTTTCAGCCGGCGCGCGTCCTCTAAAACTGTCTGGCGCATCACCCCGGGCAGACAGCCGCTTTCAACCGGCGGGGTGAAGAGAAAATTGTCTTTGACCAGAAAGATATTGGTGCGGCTGCCTTCGACCAGCTCATTTTTGCGATTGACGAAAAGCGCTTCGTCAAAGCCCGCGGCGCGCGCTTTTTCCAGACCTTCGCGAAAGATCGCGTAATCGAGCGATTTGATCGGCACCGGGGTTTGCCGTCGGTGGCCGTTGGTCAGGATTGCTTTAAATCCTTCCTTGTATCGCCGGGCGCTGGGCGGCGCAAACGCTTCGGCAACAATCGCGCAGTGCACACAGGCACCTTTTTGCCAGAGCATGACCCGCACGCGGGCCTCGGTCAAAGAAACGACCCGCAGCAATTGCCGGATATTCGCAGGAATCGTTCGATACGCCATTGACCGGCGAATGCCCAGAACCTTCAACCCGCGCGACATGCGCCTTAAATGAGCTTCGAGCAAAGCGACCTTGCCGTTTGAAACGCGCATCGTCTCAAAAACGCCTTTGGCTTTGAGAACGCCGGGGGTAAACGATTCCAAAAAAGAATGTTTCGCTTCGACCAATTTACCGTCAAGCCAAAGAAATTTTCTAGACATACGTTTTTTGCGCCTCCAGGCACTCGCGCAGGGCCCGGGCCTTGACGAGCGTTTCTTCGTATTCGCCCTCGGGCGTTGAGTCGGCCACGATCCCGCCGCCGACCTGAAAATGAATCTTTTCCCCGCAGTGAACCAGCGTGCGGATCAGGATATTAAGGTCCATGTTCCCGGAAAAATCAATGTAGCCCATTGAGCCGGTGTAGGGCCCACGGCGGGCGGGTTCCAGTTCTTCGATGATCTCCATCGCGCGGATCTTGGGGCAGCCGGTAATGGAACCGCCGGGAAAACACGCTTCGATCAGATCAAAGCAGTCTTTATCCGCCCGCAAGGTGCCTTCCACCGAGGAGGTCGCCTGGAAAACGTATTTGTATTCTTCGATCGCGCGCATTTGTTGGACGCGCACCGAGCCGTAGTCGCACACCTTGCCCAGGTCGTTACGCTCCAGGTCCGTGATCATCAAAAGCTCAGCCTTGTCTTTGGCGCTTTGTTCGATCTCATTTCTCAAGCGCCGGTCCTCAATAATTTCCGATCCGCGCGGACGCGTTCCTTTCATGGGCCGGGTCTGAATTTTACCGTCACGCAAACGCAAAAACATCTCCGGTGAATTGCTGATGAGTTTAAGCGCGCCCGCGTCAAAATATCCGCCGAAGGACACGGGCGACAACTGGCGTAAAAAGCGGTAGATCTCCAGCAGGTCCACGCTCTCCCCTGCCGTGTCGTAAGTGAATTTTTGTGAGAGATTTAACTGGTAAATATCCCCGGCCGCGATATGGTCCAGCACTTTCCGGACGGTGGCGAGATATTCGTCCCTCGTGAAATTCGATGCGAAATCACCCGGGCCTTTAAAGGGGGACACAATACTTAATTCATTGGGAATTAAGTATTGTGTCCCCTTTTTGGCAAATGGCCGGGCCAAGGCACGCTCAAGGTCTTCCAAACGCGCAGCCGCGCGCTTTTCCCGCGCCGCTTTATTTTTCTCCGGCCAGCCGGAGGAAGTCACATGGAGTTTGCGGGTGTGGTGGTCGATCGTCAACACGCGGTCGTAAAATCCCCACACCGCGTCGGGTAATTTCAAATCGTCTGTGGCGTGAGAAGAAATCTTTTCCTGGTACAACCCGTAATCGTAACCCAAATACCCGACGATGCCGCCGGCAAAAGGTGTCAGCGTCTGCTGGTTTGGCTGGGAGTATTGCGCGTAACACTTCTTTAATGAACTTAAAGTGTCTTTGCCGCTGGCCTCAAATACTTCAAAAGGATCGAAGCCGACAAACGAATACCTCCCCTGCCCCTGGTCGAAACGGCTACTGTCCAGGCAAAACAAATGCGGCTCATTACGGAACCGCGCGCACAATTCCAGCGCATCGCCGGCCGAGAGACTCCCCGCGGGAGAGAAATCATAAGTTTTAGTGAGAAGCACGGACATTATTCCCTTTTACGCGTGACCACGTAAGACGGCAATAAAGCAACCGGCCGAAAAGAAAGTTTCGTCCGATGGATATTCTCCAGCTCAAAATCATCCATTACGTTGATAAATTTGTAAGGCGCGAGGGCCGTGTCGCGGCAGAATTCGCGGAAAATAAAAACGCCCAGACCGTTAAACGACAAATCCGCGATCTCAAAAAGGACGCAGAAGATTCCCGTGTTTAACGGGTAGCCAAAGGTGTAGGCCTCGATCTTTCCGTCAACGGTGACCACCCGTCCGGTCAAACCCAGATCCCGGTAATGCCGCAAGGCGAGCTGATGCACACCGGCGTTTTCCTCGAGCATCTGCAGCGCAACCGCGCTGTTAGCGTACACCGGCCGGCGGCTCTGTGCCCAATCCTGATAAAGCGCGGCGCAGTCCGCGCGCATCGCATCATCGTAGGGCAGATATTGAAAGGTATAATTTTTGACAAAATGGTTGTACGAGGAACGTTTGGATTTGTAGAGATTCCCGGTCAAGCGGACAAGGTCTTTGCGGCAATAGCAGTATTCGTAACCTTTGTTGTAATGAGAAAACTCCTCCTCAGGAAAAAGTGGCAGCTGGTGCGCGTGGACATTTTCAATACGGCTGACCCCTTTATCGCGATTGACTTTGTCCATTCGCTCGAAGCAAGCCTGAATTGTTTTGGCTGAAACATTCTTGCCCAACGGCGGCAGATAAAGGAACGTGCCCGCCTCGTGGCGCGCGAAGACGCAGAGATTCCCGTCAATGACCTCAAGTTCAAATTGAAAAAATTCCTGCCAGGTGAAAATATTAATAAAGGAAAAACTCGACAACAGCCCCGGCGCTTCGCGCAAGTACTGCTGGATCAATTCCTTTCTCTCCAAAAGCGCCGTGGTCATGCCGGCTCCGGTGTTTCACGCTGGAAAAATTCCAGCGTGAAAAGTTCTTCGATCTCGTCGGGATATTCGCTGTAATCGCCGACAAGGGCGGGATTGTTTTGCAGAAAGCGCGCGCTCTCTTCTCCGGAAAGATACGCCTTTAAAACGCCCGTGTGCTTTTCAAACTCGGCGGAATACCGCGATTGCTGGACGTACGGACAGCTCAAGTGGACGCTCACCGCGACACGGCCGTTTTTCTCGAAACGAGTCAGCAGAAACGGGTACAGCCGGCATTCGAAGGGCCGGCCGGTGTAAACGCCGCATTTGTTGGTCCCTAAATTCAGGAAGGTACAGAGATCCTGGCCTTTTTCATCGACGGTATTGATGCAGGCGTCCCTGCCCAGGGCCCCGATCAGATCTATTTTATATTCGTTGCCTTTGAGCTCCTCGAGCGCGATCCTCGGACGCCACAGGCTTTGCGCTTCCTTGAACCGGCAGCACCCCTGGCAGGAGAGGCAGATTTTTTGCGGGACTAATTGAGGGAAATCTGAAAACATATTCTCCTAAAACTATAATAAACAAACAACAAACCACAAACAATAAACAAATAACAATGACTTAATTTACAAACTGCTTTTATTGTTTTGGTCATTTGAATTTTGGGTATTGTTTGTAATTTGGTGCTTGTGATTTATTATTTAACCGTGCTGCCAAGCGCTACCTCGCGATCCGGCGATAAAACCGAAATCCCCTGTTCATCCGAGGCGGCCAGCAACATTCCACGCGACTCTTCCCCGCGAATGGTGGCGGGTTCCAGATTATTGACCAGAATAATGCGTCTTCCGACGAGATTTTCCTTCGGATAAGACAGGCGAATGCCGGCAACGACCTGACGTTCTTCTTTGCCGGTGTCCACCTTGATCACGTAAAGCCGGTCGGCGTTGGGATGCTCTTTGACTTCCTTGATCTGCGCTACAACGAGTTCTATTTTGCGAAAATCTTCAATGGTGGCCATACTGTCCCTTTCTGCTTGTTGTTAAGGTCAAAACTTCCCTAAATATAACAGACAATCCCTCATTTGTGAAGCGTGCTGGATCGCCCCCTCAAAGCGCCAAAACAGATGAAAAAACGATGAAAAAACGGTAGGACTTCGCCCAAAATTTCATTATTATATTGGATACCCTCATGACGCCTGAATCAAAAAACCAAATATTCTTTTTTCTCACCTTTTTCGCCGGGCTCCTCGTCCTTTCTCCGTTAATCGATTATCAATCGGTCATGGCGACCGGCGACCACGGCCGGGATTTATACGCGGCCCAGGTCAGCCTCAAAGGCCACCTGCCTTACCGTGATTACTGGTGGGTCTACGGTCCGCTGATGCCTTATTACTACGGCCTCTGCTTTAAGATCCTTGGCGTACATATTCCCGCGGTCCTTACGGGAAAGGCATTGCTGGCTTTGGTCTCCTCGCTTTTTGTTTATCTGGCGCTGACAGCCGCTCTGGTCCCCGCGGGGCTGGCTTTTATCGGAGCGATGTGGTTTTTGCTTTTTTTCCCGGAATTCTTTATTACCTATAACCACGTGGGCGGGACCGTACTTTTGTCGGCGTTAACTTACCTGACCATTCAATATTTCAGACAGCCCAAAACGATATTCCTCTATCTGGGCCTTCTTTGCGCCGTTGTTCTTGCGCTGGTTAAAATTAATTTTGGCCTGGCGGCCCTCTTGATGCTGCTGGCCGCCGTTATCGGCGCTGATTTTTTCTGCAAAAATAAGATCACCCGCGAAAAACTAATTTTTTACGCCGCCGCGGCCCTGGCTTTCCCGCTGTTGGTAATGCCGGTTTACTTTTTTCTTCTTAAAGGACTGCCAACTTATGCGCTGCGCCAATGTTTTCCTTACGTCGGGGCGTACACCTTGCACCATACCCCGGTCATGGAATCGGCCGGGGCGCTTTTTCAATCGATCTTGCGCACGATAACCGCCAATCCCATCAGTTTCTTTATGGCCATCGTGGTTATTCTCTGCGGCGCAAGAACCGCCCGGATGCTGCTCACAAAAAAAACAAAAGAAAATATCCCCGTCATTTTAACGATCGTGTTCTTGGTCTTTTTTTATATCATCAACCTGCATGAGTTCCTGGCCAGCGGTGTCACCTACCGGCTGGCATGGTCGAAACCGTTTTCCCATTTATTGATGTTTATCGTGCTTGGCATTGGCGCGCAGGGTCTTAAAAAATGGATCCGTGTTTTACTGTACGCGACACTTGCCCTTATCGGCGCGATCCAGTTCCTTAACGCAAACTCTTCCATCCAGGCCTTCAAAGATCCTTTTCATTATTTAGGAGTCGAAAGGGCGAAGGTTTTCCTGGGCAACGATCCGGCCTGGATCAATACCGTCACCCGGACCGTTGCGTATCTCAAAACCAATCTTAAAGACGATGAACTCTTCTTCGCGCTTCCCTACGACGCGCTGTATTATTTCCTGACGGATAAAGCAAGCCCGACCCGTCAGATCATTTTCTTCGATCACGAGTTTATTCCCCCCGAGCAGGAAAAAGCGACCATCGCGGATCTGGAGGATCGCCGTGTTAACTGGGTCCTTCTTTCCAGCCGGCAAAATAGCCGGGAATTTGGGCTGGGGACTCTGGGAAAAACCTATTGCCCGCTCTTGGGCGCGTATATCGCTGAGAATTTTGAAACAGTGGCGCAGTTCGGAGATTGGGTCAACGAGCCCGGCTGGGCGTGGAATCACGGGACGAAGATACTGAAACGAAAGCAGCGCGGGGCCCTTTGAGGCCGGGAGGCCTCAAAGGACACCCGCCAGTTTTTCCTTATAAAACAAAAAAGCTTCTTCCTTTCGGGTAGAAGCTTTTTTGCATTTTGGAAACTGGCGGGGCCGACGGGATTTGAACCCGCGATCTTCAGCGTGACAAGCTGATACGTAAAACAATTTTTAAAACTACCCCAACTTTCTAAACTACTGCCATCATTGAAGTTGTATTATTCATGCTATCACTCTTATATTCTGTAATAGGGTTATGCCTTTGATGAACAGTGCAACAGGATTTCGTGCCCATCGTATGCTGGAAGTGGTAGTCAAGGGCATAACCCTATTCTGTAATTATAGCCGGTGTCACCACGGTGTCAGTATTTAAACACTCATTTAATAAGTCTACTGCATGACCTTCCCCAATCCAGTGGACGTTTTATTAAGTTAGAATCGCCTGTCTTTCGTACTCAAAAGGGCTCAGATTGCCAAGCGTTGAATGAGCCCGTCTGCAATTGTAATACATTTCCACGTATTCAAAGATCTTTCTTTTC
>JACROV010000001.1 GCA_016214285.1 Candidatus Omnitrophota bacterium
TTCCGCTCCCTGCAATTGCAAAAGCAAAACCCCGTTGAGGCCCTCTTAACCATGGCGAAAACCTCAATCAAGACCCGGGTCGCTTTAGAGGAACATTTCAAACTGGCAGTTTAATTGTCAAAGAACTAAAGTCTTACAAATTTTTGAATTTTCTATTTGTTTCGGATTTCGTGCTTCGAATTTCGAATTTATTCCCTTTGCCATTGCAAGACTGATAAATCATTGCGGTACACCACCGCCTCGATGACGGTTTTGGCTCCCCTTACCTTTTCAGTTCCCTGGACACGGACGCGTAAATAATCCGAGGTGTACGTGCGGAATTGGGACATCGCCAGAAACAAATTTCTCTCCGTGGCGTTAAGAGACATCCCGTTGAGCTCAACGGCCCGATCGTCACGGGTGAGCGCGCTGCCGTCTTCTCCTGCGCGATAACGTAAGATCTTATCAACGAGGGCGGCCGCATCGGATGGGGCCGCGCCGGAAAGCGCCTCGCTCATCGCGCGCGCCAAAGCCGTCAGGACCGCCTCCGGCGCCGTGTCGAAATTCACCCGCAGGGTCCCCTGTTTCGGGAAAACGGTCACATAATCTTTGAGCGCGCTGTAGATCTCCGGCGTCACGCCCCGCACCAAAAGCAATTCTTCCGCGGAATCAAACGGACGGTTTTTACATGGATAAGGTATTGCCAAAGTTTGATAATACTCGTCTTCAGCGCCATAAGTGGTATCAGCGGGGGAATCGTCTTCATCTTTCCAGTCCAGGACCGCGCAGGCGATTGTTTTGGCCGTTTCGTCGTCAAAACCCAAGACGTTAACCAACGCACTCAAGATGTTATAATTTTGAACGGTCAGGGCGTTAATATTGATCCTGCGTTCTTCATCCTGCAGTCCGTAATAAATTTTCTTTCCATCCTGCCCGCCGGGGACGTATTGCACGTCAAAATACCCGTCACCGACGATGATATTTTTGAACGCCTCTTGCGGGGACTCTTCATCGCCCAAGCGGACACCACACTGGTAAAGTGTGTCCTGTTTCGCCGCGTCCGGATCCGAGGAATCCCTGCGGATACGGTCCAGCGCGTAAACGAACCCGGCCCAGGCGATATACTTCGACTTCAACTTGCCGACGGCATGCTTGACCAGTGAAAGCTCGACGTGCGTGTTGCGCCCCAAACTCACGGTCAAAACCGTCAGAATGACCAGGACCCACAAGACACTAACTAATATTGTACCAGAACGCTTCCCTAAACACCCTTTTTTTCCTCTAAAAAAGCGTTCTGGTACAGAACATTTTGTCTTTAGTCTAGAAAATTCAAACATTTTCAATTATATTTTAGGGTTATGCCTTTGATGAACAGTGCAACAGGATTTCGTGCCCATCGTATGCTGGAAGTGGTAGTCAAGGGCATAACCCTATTATATTTTTCCCGGTTTTCCCAAATTCCCCGGTTCCCCTGAACCCGGGTTCCCCAGGATCGCGGGTCCCAGGGAACCGTGCGGGATAAAGACGTCTTTACGCGTCGTGATCACGCGCGGGGCCGGCCCGGTGAGAAGAAAATCCATTTCGATACGCACCATCAAAGGGATATTGTTTTCCGTCCACGCTTCGCGCCACTCATAGACGTCGGCCGTCTTGTTGCCTTCACTGCCGGCCGTGCTCAACAGGTACCCGTAGGAAAATTTAAGGCTGTCTTCCCTGACATTGGCGGCGATGACTTCCGCCGCGTGGTTTTTTGCAATCACGCCGCTGACGTATTCAGGGAAATCCCACTCTTCGCGCACCAGATCGCCCAGCCTTACTTCTTGTTCGCGGTAATCGACGAGCGTGTCGACATTACGATCGTGCCGCGCGCCTACAACGACTTTGTGAACACTGCCCTCCTGCGGAGAATCCAGATAATAGCGGATGACTTTTAATCCTTTCCCGGTGGCCAAAAGGAAGGTGACGACGTCATTTTCTCCCGTAAAAGCGGTCTTCCCGGGGTAAGAGTTCGTGAAATCATAGGGAACCGCGTTCTCCAGATCGACGGACAGCAGATCCAGGGCCAGGCGCACCTGATGATAGGCCGCGGTCTCGCCCTCGGATCTCTGGTTAAGCCTCACGCCCGCCCAGAACGTCCCGTAAACGCATAAGGCGACCATAGAAAAAATACTTAAAGCCAGAAGAAGTTCGATAAGGGTAAAGGCTCGTCGTGAATGGCTCATGGTAAAGCGGCAAAAAGAAAAGTTGTCAGACCGATTGCGTTGTCTTTCTTGCCGGAACGCCACGCGACCGTCGCGTCCACCTGATTGATCCCTTTACCGGCCGCGTCATCCAATGACGCTGTCTGCAGAGAATATCGATACGTGGTCAAGGAATCGCCGGCCCTGGTCAATTCTTTTGCCTCCCTCAATCCTGTCTGGATGGCCCCTTTGCGCAACAGTTCACACATCTGGTTGTCCAATAAAATGAGCGCCGTCGTATATCCGGCCCCGTACTGGATGGCCCGCAGGCTCGCGGTCATCGACTGGATCATCAGCGTCAGGGCGGTTGAAAGGATCACAACGGAAAGCAAGACTTCGATTAATAATGAGCCTGATTTACTAAAATTTATCTTCATCAGTTTTAAATTCCTCCCAGCGGGAGCCTAACGGCAAGATACAAGGTACAAAAAAATCCAAATTCCAATAACCAAATGCCAATGACTTCATTTATTGATTGAAAATTAACTTTTGGATATTCTTTGGTTATTGTATCTTGTTTCTTGGTTATTCAAAGTCGCCTAGTTATTAAGCACTGATACCTGTCCTCGCTGTTTTTGGGTGGAAATAAAAACGCAATCTTCCCCGCGGCAAAGGCTAATGCGCCGCTTGTCGATCGTTCCGTCGGGATAAAAGAACAAAGAGGGATCGCCGTCCTCAAAGGACAGCCGGACATCGCGGGGAAGACTTGTGCTCTGGCCAAACCGGCCGGTGAGCCTTTCGAAGGCGTCTTGCGCGGCGTCATCCCCGGATTGTTCCTCCCCGCGGGGAGCCTTTGGCCGAAGGCCGGGAGGCTCCCTCCCCGCGGCCAGAGGCTCCCCGAGGGGAGGGAGCCTTTGGCTACGGGAGGAACCTGCCGGCCGGGTCAACCAGTATTGCGTGAACAGCGGATCGAATTCCAAACGCGCGCGCGTATTTTTCGTGACAGCGTAACTTTGAGCGTAACGCATACGGTAAGCGAGATCGTCGGCCGCCTTGCGCAGTTCAATCCCGGCGTACGTCCGGCTGAAATTCGAGACCGCCAACACGGCGACCACGGCCATGATCACGACGACCAGCAGGATTTCAATAAGGGTGAAGCCCCGATCCCTTTTATCTGCCTGGTTCATAGCAGGAAATGCGGGGGCGGAATCCCGCTGCCACGTCAGCGGGATGAAGCCACCGGTTCGACTCCCCATCTTCTTAATGGCTGAGATCATGGGGCCAGTTGACGATATCATCCTGGCTTTCGACGCCATCCGGTCCGTAAGAGGACAGATCGAATTCTTCCGTATTATTGATGCCCGGCGCCGTATATTTGTATTCCCGGCCCCAGGGATCTACCGGGATCCTTTTTTTCTTAAGATAAGGCCCGTGCCAGTTGGTGGGCACCGGCGAAGAGGAAGGTTTTACGAGAAGGGCCTTGAGCCCCTGCTCGGTGGTGGGGTATTGCCCGTTATCCAGTTCGTAAAGATCCAGCGCCGTGCCCAAATTCGCGTCGATATCCGCGTGGGCGGCCGCGACGCGCGCCTGTTCGCTGCGGCCAGCCATATTGGGGATGACCATCGCGGCCAGGATCCCGATGATGATGACGACGAGCATGATCTCGATCAAGGTGAAGGCTGTTTTATTCTCAGAAAACATCTGCTGTCCTCCTCCAATGAGTACACAATTTACGGAACGTAGTGAACGTAAATTGTTTGTACGAATTGGACCCTTGACAATTTGACCAAATTGTCAAGGGTAAATTCCGGCAGCAACTTATGTTCACTTTGTTCCATAAGTTGCGCCGTCATTTATTGTATCAACAAATTCATCCTGAATATCGGCAATAACATCGCGATGACCGCGAACCCCACCAAAGACACAATGACCATCAGGACAGCCGGCCCCAAAAGCGACATGAGCACCTTCACCGTCTGGTCGGTTTGGCGCTCCAGAGTCTCGGCGATCTTGTACAAACCTTTTTCCAGCCGCCCGGATTCTTCCCCGACATCGACCATATCGATGACCATCTCGGGGAAAAAGGGACATTGGCCCAGGGCCGATTTCAGCGCCTGGCCTTCCGTGACGGCCTTGGAAACCTTTTTGATCCCGTCGCGCATGATCAGATTGTCGATCGTCGGATGAATGGCGTTGAGAGCGGTGGTCAAGGGCACGCCGCTTTCAAGCAACGTTCCCAATGTCCGCGCGAAACGGCCGATCTCCGCATCCCTGATAAATTCGCCCCAAAACGGTATCTTCAGCAGAGATCCATCGAGCCAGAGCCTTCCCTGGACGGAACACGTCCACTGGTCCCAATAAATTTTTATGATAACAAAAATACCGATAAGAAGCCACCAATACCGGGCAAAAAATCCGCTAAGATGCATCAAAACGAGTGTCGGGAGCGGCAACGCCTGGTCGAGGTCTTCGAACATCACCGACAATCTCGGGATGACGAACGTCAGCAGCACAAAAACCGTGAGGATCCCCACCCCGAGAACAAAAGCCGGATAGGCCAGGCTCGATCTGATCTTGCCGCGGGTTTCATATTCTTTTTCGAGATGGTCCGCCAGCCGCCGCAGGACTTTGTCGAGCTGTCCCCCCACTTCCCCTGTCTTGACCATATTGACGTAATGCGCGGGAAAGACCGCCGGATATTGGGCCATGGCCCCGGAAAGCGAGCCGCCGTTCTGCACGAACAAATGCATCTGTTCGATGATACTTTTGAAATACGGCTGGCGCGTCTGACGGGAAGCGATCTGGATGACCCGCAAGAGAGGAACGGAAGCCTCGACCAGATCAGATAGCTGCCGGGTAAAAAAGACAATGTCTCGCGCGGAGACGGACCTGGATGCGGAGAAGGGGAAATGAAAATTCTTCAAAACGGCATGCGCGGATTTACTTTGCGCGCGTGCGGGGATCGGTCTCTGCGCGGCGGGGACAACGTCCAGAGGCGTTAACCCCATCGCGACGATCTCACGGATGGCGCCGCTTTTGGTCTGCTCCTCGATAAAACCGTCGACGATCTTCGTCGGCCCGCTCTTGGCTTTATAAAAAAATTTCGTCATTCTCGCTTATTCTTCCTTCGTTACCCGGATGACTTCCTGCGGTGTCGTGAGCCCGCTTTTGACCTTCTCCCAGCCCGCCTGGCGCAAAGTCCTCATACCGAGCTCGACGGCCTTCTTCTTGATCTGGCTGGCGGCCGCGCGCTCCATGATCAACTGACGGATCTCTTCTGTGCAGACGAGAAATTCATAAATAGCCTGGCGGCCGCTGTAGCCCGTAAACCCGCAGGCCTCGCAGCCTTTACTTTCATAAATGACCATACTGGAATCGATCTTGACCTCCCCGGAGAATTCGCGCGTCATTTCTTCGGATATTTTGACGGACTGGCGGCACTTCGGGCAAACGACGCGCACCAATCTTTGGGCGATGAAACATTCCACCGTGCTGGTGATCAGATACGATTCAACGCCCATATCGAGCAACCGGGCCACCCCGCTGGCCGCGTCGTTAGTATGAAGCGTCGAGAAGATAAGATGCCCGGTCAAGGCCACCTGGATGGCGATCTCGGCGGTTTCCATGTCGCGCACCTCGCCGACCATCATCACATCGGGGTCATGGCGCAGCATCGAACGCAGGCCGCTGGCGAAGGTAAGCCCCACGGCCGGGTGGATCTGGATCTGCGTGATGCCTTTGAGCTGATATTCAATAGGGTCTTCGATGGTGATGATCTTTCTTTTACCCGTGTTGATCTGCGAAAGGCAGGAATAGAGGGTCGTTGTTTTGCCGCTTCCCGTCGGGCCGGTGAGAAAGATGATCCCGTGGGGTTTCTTGAGCAGGCTTTGGAGGATTTCCCGTTCATGCCTGGCAAGTCCCAATTCTTCGAGGCCAAAAAGCCGGGCGGAATTCAAAATTCTTAAGACAACGCTCTCCCCATAAGGCGTGGGCAGAAATGAAACGCGCAAATCGATGTCCGTATCCCCCACGCGGACTTTAAACCGCCCGTCCTGCGGGACGCGCTTCTCGGCGATGTTGAGGTTCGACAAGACCTTTATGCGCGAGATGATGGCGTCCTGGAAATGTTTGATGTTTTTGGGGACCCGCGCGTCATACAGGACGCCGTCGACGCGGTAACGGACCTGAAGCTCGTCCTCGAACGGCTCGATGTGGATGTCGGTGGCCCGGTCCTTGTAAGCCTCCAGGAGGATCTGGTTCAGAAATTTGCTGATGGAAGCTTCCGAATCGATCTCCTCGATGTTGGAAACCTCCTGACGCGCGGCGGCCGGCTGCGCGGCCGAGGTGCCCATCATCTGCTCGATGGTCTCGGCCCCCACGCCGTAATAGCGGCGGATGGCCTCCAGGATATCTTTTTCGCTGGCCAGGACAAGGTCCAGCCTGGCGTTGACGATCAACCCGATCTCATCGGCCACATGCACGTCCGAAGGCTGAACCGTGGCAATGGTCAGTGTATCCACTTCGAATTTGACCGGCATAATCTTGTAATGGCTGGCGAATTTGGGAGGGATCTTCTGGATCACTTCCGAAGGGATTTCCATGTCTTTCAAGCGGACAAAATCGATGCCCATCTGACCGGCAATGGTGGGTAAAAATACCGTTTCTTCGTCGATAAACCCCGATTCCAAAAGGATCGCGCCCAGGAGACCCCCCGTTTCCTTCTGTCTTTTGAGGGCGATGTCGAGCTGTTCGGGCGTGATGACCCCTTTTTCGATGAGCAATTTTCCAAGCGGAAATTTGAACTTCATCTCCATGTTTAAAGTTTTAACATTAAACATCTCCACTGTCAACCCGTTCGTCGAAAAAAATGTATTTTTTTGACAGATGAAATGAGCTAACGGCGACTGGGAGGCACCGACAGAAAAGCGGGAAACAATCCCTTAAAATCCGGATGTTCCCCGCTTTTGAGGTAAAATTTACGCCTTCGAAGTTACTTTTTCGCCAAGGCCGGCTGCTTGGCGGCAATATACTCGATCAGATCGACGACTTTATTCGAATATCCCCACTCGTTGTCGTACCAGATTTTTGTCAAGCATGCGAATCGACAGATATTTTTAAATTTCTTTAACACTTTTAATACCATAGATTTATTACCATTTGGTGATTTTTCATCTTACCTCATTTGAAAAACTCACGTCTGTCAAACGCAATCCAATTCAATACCTCCTGCATTCAACTCTTTGTCTATCCAAAACTTTTTACGTGACTGCAATGCGCCCAAGTTCTTCATCCGGAATGAGCATAACATGACACCGGACAGCTTTGGCCGCTTTCACAATCGAGGAAATACGCGGATCGTGTTCGACATTCTCAGTACGCGCGATATGGGGCTGAGGGGTTCTCATTTTCTTGGCTAATGCCCGTTGTGATAATTTTCTTCGACGGCGCATAATGGCCAATTGTGTCGCCAGAGGCAACTCGGCGAAAAGTTTCGCGTGCTCTAAAGCCGCTTGCGGATGTTCTTCCAATAACTCTTGAATATGTTTATCAAAGCCTTTCATCGATTTATTACCTCCTTTAATCTCTTTCTGGAAAGTTCCAAATCATCTTTCGGTGTCTTAGCGCTTTTCTTCTCGATACTATGTAACAGCCAGATCGCTCCCTTTCCAACACCAAAAAATAATCTGTATTGAATCCCGTCATATAATCGCTTCAATTCCCAAAGTTTGTCACCCAAGGGTCGAATCGTTATCTGCCGCGAGCGCAATCCTTCGGCTCCTAAAATCTCTAGATCAAGCACCAGCCGGGCAAATGCCTTTGGGCGATCTTTGGCCAATTCACTGAGATATTCCTTGACCGGCCCCTGATTCCCATCGGGATAATACAGAATTAGGGTTATGCCCTTGACTACCACTTCCAGCATACGATGGGCACGAAATCCTGTTGCACTGTTCATCAAAGGCATAACCCTATACAGAATTTCCAGCACTTATTGACTCCAATATAATGATAACATATCTGTTATCAAATATCAAATGAGAATTTGACTTTCCTGTTTTAGAATCAATTTACAATCCTTAAATTACAGGGAACTGGTCAGTTTCTAGGTGTCCCGCTGATATCATCAGACATAAAAGGACCTTGCGAGAAACAATTAATGTCTTTCTCTTTCGAAACAAGGAACTCCGAATATTGTTGAATAAAAGTATATCATATTCTATCGTTTATTAAAAAAAGGCCAGCTCCCTTTTGGGTAACTGACCTCTTGTTTGGTATTATTCTGTTAAATGGTACGTAGATGTTGTGAAAATGGTACGTTTCTGTTGTTTCTCTGTTTTTAGCAATCTCTTTTCTTGATCTTTTTGTTGTAACCCCTACTTAACACTATCCATATATACAATCAGATCGACGACTTTGTTTGAATATCCCCACTCGTTGTCGTACCACGAAACCACTTTCACAAAAGTGTCGTTAAGGGCGATGCCGGCGTCCGCGTCAAATATGGAAGTGCGCTTGTCACCGTTAAAATCCGAGGAAACGACCTGGTCTTCCGTGTAGCCGAGGATCCCCTTTAACGGTCCTTCGGAAGCTTGTTTCATGGCCTGCTTGATCTCATCCCACTTGGCAGGTTTCGCCAGCTTGCAGGTCAGATCAACGACGGAAACGTTGGCGGTCGGCACGCGAAACGCCATGCCCGTCAACTTTCCGTTCAAGGCCGGAATAACTTTCCCCACCGCTTTGGCAGCTCCCGTCGAAGAAGGAATAATATTTTGGTAGGCCCCGCGGCCGCCGCGCCAATCCTTCCTGGAAGGCCCGTCAACGGTTTTCTGGGTCGCCGTGACCGCGTGGCAGGTCGTCATCAAACCTTCGACGATGCCCCACTTGTCGTTAAGGACTTTGGCGATCGGCGCTAGGCAGTTGGTCGTGCAGGAGGCATTCGAAATAACATTCATCTCCGGCCTATAAGAATCCTGGTTAACGCCCATAACGAACATCGGGGCGTCGGCCGACGGAGCGGAAATGACGACCTTCCTGGCCCCGGCCGCTAAATGCCCTTTGGCGGTATCGATCGTGGTGAATAACCCGGTCGACTCGACGACATAATCGGCGCCGATCTCGTTCCATTTGAGCGTGGCCGGATCTTTTTCCGCCGACACGCGGATCTTTTTGCCGTTGACGATCAGCGTATTGCCTTCCACATTGATCGTCCCTTTGAATTCCCCGTGGGTCGAATCATATTTGAGCATGTAGGCGAGATAATCCGCGTCAAAAAGGTCATTGATACCGGCGATCTGCGCCTGGGGATGTTCCATCGCCGCGCGAAAGACCAGCCGCCCGATGCGCCCGAACCCGTTGATCCCTATCTTAACCATTGCCTTACCTCCGCATTTGTATTGTGGAATATAAACTAAAAATCGCTCGAACAGATTTTATACAATATACTTTGACATTTAAAATGTCAAGCAGAAATTACGGACGCGGACGCGTTTTATCGCCGGGCGGGGACCCCGGCCTCCCTTAAATACCGGGCGGCGTGGCCGGGGTCGGTGGGCACGCTGAAAAAACCGGTCCCGCGCTCGAGGCCCACGGTGCGCATCAGCTTGGGGACGATCTCGATGTGCCAGTGGAAATGCTCGTGCGGCCCGTCATTGACCGGCGCGACATGAATGTAAAGATTGTAGGACGGGTCCCCAAGACACCCTTTGATCCTGGCCATGGTTTCGCGCAGGATATTCCCGAGGGCGTGTTTTTCCCCGTCATTGATCGTGTCGAACCGGCAGGAGTGTTCCCGCGGGATAATGCAGCATTCAAAAGGATACCCTGAAGCGAACGGACAAAATGCCAGGAACTGCGCGTTGTCCGTGATGACGCGCGCGCCGTCGCGGTATTCCTGGGCGATCATGTCACAGCAGACACAACGCTGATGGCGGTCGTAATACGCCCTGGTTCCTTCCAGCTCCTGCACGACATATTGCGGGACCATCGGCAGCGCGATGATCTGGCTGTGCGGGTGCTCCACCGTCGTGCCGGCGGACTCCCCGTAATTCTTGAAGATCAAAACGTACTTGAACCTCCGGTCTTTGGTCAAGTCATTAAGCCGGCTCTGGTATTTATCGATCACGTGGAACATTTCCTCATCATTGAGATCGGCGAGGTTACGCTCGTGCGCCGGCGTTTCGATGAAGACTTCATGCGCGCCGATACCGTTGGAAAGCGTGTACATCCCGTCGTGGCGCAGATCAAGATTCCCTTCGATCCGCAGGGCGGGGAATTTATTGGGAATGATCCGCACCTGCCAGCCGGGGGAATTCGGCGCGGAACCCGGCGGGCTCCTTCGGACCGCCTCAATTTCCGGCGGCGTAAAGAGTTCCTTGCCCGGACAGAACTGGCAGGTCGCCCTAGCGAGGATCGTATGGTCCTCCCGCTCGTATTTCTCCGGCCCCCACGAATCTTCCACGTGGACGATGACCCACTGGCCGTTTAAAGGATTGCGTCTTAGTTCCGCCATAGCTTGCTTTCTTTCAAATTTCCTTGTCGCGCAAATACTCCGCCATTTCCTCGGGAGGGATGGCGCAGATGTAAAACCCGCTTCCCTTTTCAAATCCGGCCATGCGTGTCAGCCGCGGGATCAATTCCATATGCCAATGATAATCCACGTCGATCGTCCGCCATTTGCCGCGCGCGCCGACAGGCTCCTCCCGCAGGGAGCCTCCCGGCCTTTGGCCAAAGGCTCCCTCCCCTCGGGGAACCTCTGGCCGCGGGGAGGAGGCATCCTGACGGCGAAACGGCGCCGTCTGAATGACCCAGCTGTACGCCGTGTCATCGAGGCCGTTTTTGATCTTCTGCAGGACTATTTTAAGTATTTTCGCCAGATCCTCTTCATGGCCCCGGATGCCTTGGGCAAAATCCGCGTGATGTTTCCTGGGGATGATCCAAATCTCGAAAAGGAACCGCGCCGCGAAGGGAATGACGGCTAGAAAGTCGTCGGTCTCCACGACGATCCTTTTTTTGTCCCTGATCTCCCGCTCGACGAGATCGCAATAGACGCAGCGCTTGTGGTCCTTGAAATACTGCCGGGCGCCGGAGAGTTTCTCCGTGATCTCAAGCGAGGCCACGGGCATGGCCATGATATGGGAACAGGCGTGGTGGGCGAACTGGGACAACCCGTAATTCTTGTAGATCAACGCGTGCGTCAGGCGGGTGTTCTGTTCTATTTCATCGAACCGGGCAACGTAAGTTTGCACGATCTTGCTGATCCTGCCGACGGAAAGATCGGCCATGTTGGACACGTGTTCGGGCATCTCGATGACCGTCTCGTGGATGCCGGCGTCTTTGATCACTTCGTAAAGACCGTTTTGCCCGCTGGAAGTTTGCTGCCCCGGCGTTGAGGAGGATTGCCGGGAACGAACGACACAAATATCCCCCAGAGTATACACCGGGTTGTCAGGCTTGACGCACAGATCGCACTCCTGATCATCGTCGCGCCGGCGCCGGTTTACAGGATCGATAAAATTCCCCGGCCGCCGCGCTCTTTCGACGGAAATGATCACCCAACGGCCGATCACGGGATCTTGTCGGAATTCTGGCATGATTTATTCAATAACCAACGACCAAGATACAAGAAACAAACAAATTCCTCTCCCCTCCGGGGACCTAACGGCCAAAGGGAGCCTAACGGCAATCTCCAATGGTATTTGGTTCTTGTTTTTTTGGTGATTGATTATTTTTTGGTTATTGTATCCTGGTTATTAAAATTTAAATCCCGGTTCCAGTCGATGCCCCACCACGAACTGATACGCGCCCATCGGCCTGGAAGCCTCCAGGTGCACCATCTTTACTAAAAGTCCTTGATCGGCGGTGGCGACGGTAAAACCTTTTTTGTCCACCCTGGCTACCTCTCCGGGTGAATACGAAAGAAAGCTGCGCGGGACCACTTCCGTTTCCAGTATCTTCAGGAGCTTCCCTTGATAGAACGTGTACGCCCCCGGCCAGGGCAACAGCCCGCGCGCCAAATTATGCAGGACCATCGCCTGCTTGTTCCACTGGATCTGTCCCAATTCTTTCGTTAATTTTGGCGCCAGTGTCGCTTTCTGATCGTCCTGGACGGTAAAAGTATAGGTTCCCTTTTGGATGGAGTCAATCGTCTTTAAAAAAAGTTTCAGCCCGATTTCCATCATGCGCGCGCGCACGCTCGCGGCCGTATCGGCCTTGAGGATCTTCAACTTCTTTTGGGCAAGAATGCCGCCGGCGTCCATCTTCGCCGTGACCCGCACGATCGAGATACCCGTTGCGCGCTCGCCATTGATGATCGCCCAGTTGATCGGCGCCGCCCCCCGGTATTTGGGAAGCAAGGAACTGTGGACGTTGATCGTGAACGTACGAGGCATGGCCAGTACCTCAGCGGGAAGAAATCTCCCGTAAGCAATGACCACGAACAGATCGGCCTCAAAGGCCTTGAGCTCTTTTAAAAAAGTGTTTTCCTTCAGGTCCGAGGGCTGGAGAACGGGAATGCCTTTACGCAAGGCCGCTTCTTTGATGGGGGAAGCGGATACCTCCATGCCGCGCCCGCGGGCTTTATCCGGCTGCGTCACGCAGGCGCATACCTTGTGCTTCGAGTCGAACAAGGCCTCAAGGTGAACCGCGGCGAAATCATCACTGCCGAAAAAGACAATGTTCATATTCGTATTCCGTATCTCGTATTCCGTATCTCGTAACGAAATACGGAATACGGGCGACGAACGACGGGTTATGGATCCACATTGATCGTCACGATCGTATTTCTCTTCCTCGAAAAGTCCTTCAAGGCTTTCCGAATAAACGCCAGTATACTCTTGACCGAACGGCCTTTCAACAGGATTGTAAAGCGGTATTTGTCCCGCAGCTTCGGGTTAACATCCGGGTGGGGGTCGGAGATCTCCACCTTGGCGTCCCGGTCCTTTTCGAGGCGCGCGGACAATTCTTTGGCCTGCTCGAAAACAAACTCTTCGTTGACCCCGCGCAGGCCGATCGCGACCAGATGCCGGTATGGAGGAAATCCCAGTTCTTTGCGCAGCTCCAATTCCTTTTTGTAAAACCCGTCGAAATCGTTCCTGGACACGGCCCGTAAAACGTAATTATCCATCATGCGCGTTTGCACGAGCAATTTCTGCGCGGCCAGCTGGCGCAGCCGCACCAAAAGGGCGAAGGCGTGATGGCCGGACCGGAAATCCAGATGATGCAATTCCGCGTCAAAATTGATCACGCCGACCAGAGAGGCGTCCATTGCGCCCTGTTCTCTTAAAACGGCCTTGGTGGTGATGACGACATCGGCCTGGCGCGGAAAACTTTTGCTGCTGGTGTCAAAACGTCCCACGCGGGCCTGCGGGTATAGCCGCGCCACTTCGCTCTCCAATTTCTCGGTGCCCGTTCCGCTGGAACGCAAATACCCGCCGTGACATTGTGGACAAACTTTAGGCAGCTCCGTTCTAAAATTGCAATGGCGGCAGACCATCGCCTTCTGGGAATACAGATAGGTCAAGTTGACGTTACAGCGATCGCATTTGACCGTAAAACCGCACTGCTGGCAATGCGTGCGCGTCGTGAAGCCTTTGCGGTTCATCAATAAGACCACCTTGCCTTGCTGGGCCAGCGTGTCGCGAATGGCATTCTGTAAAGGGAAAGAAAGGATCGAGGTCTTTTGCGGATTATAATTCGTCATGTCGACGATCTGCATGGCGCTCAGATGCCCGGCCTCGCAAGTGACCTTCTGCCATTTTTCTTTCCTGGCCTGTTCCTTTAGGAACTTCAGGAAGTAGAACCACGTCTCGGCGCTGGGCGCCGAACTGACGTACAGGACAGAACAACCTTCTACGCCAGCGCGCATCCGCGCGAGTGTGCGCGCGTCGTAATGGGGCGTTTGTTCCTGCTTATACGCCGTGTTTTCTTCCTCATAAATGACGATAAGTCCCAAATTCGCCGCCGGCGCGAAGACCGCCGAACGCGTGCCGATAACGACACGGGCCTTGCCCTCTCTGACCGCGAGCCAGCTTTCCAATTCCCTGACCGCGGAGGCCTTTTTATCGAAGACCACAATCGGGACGGAAACGGCTTTTGCAAGATGAGCGGCGATCGTATCGGCCATCACGGTCTCGGGGACCAGAAAAATCACGCCGCGGTCAGCGTCCAATGTCTTGCGGACCATTTCCAGAATAAGCGGCCAGCGTTTGTCGGAACTTTTATCGTGGAGCAACGTGATATTTTTTGCGAAAGAGGACGGACTTTCCTCGTCCTGAAGGCCGACCAATAGGCTCCCTTTGGGAGGAGGCTCCCTCCCCGCGGGGAGCCTTTGGCTGCGGGAGGAGCCTGCCGGCCGCGCCGCGCCGGGTGCCGGCGGCGTCCATTCCAGAGGCCTGATCGTTCGTAGCGCCGATGGCAACCATGTTTCAATAGCCTCGCCCCACGCACACGCGCAATATTCACTTAATTCTTTGATGAAAACCAACGCCTTTTCATCGATGAGGGGATGATTGTCAAGGCAGGATAAAACCGGATTTAGCCGCTTGAAGACACTTTTCGCTTTAAACCCGACGATGAAACCGACTCGCTGCCGCCGGTTAAAAAGCACGCGCACGCGTTGCCCGACGGCCACCTTGCCGGCAAGCTCCGCCGGGACCGAATAATCAAAAGGGCCTTCCACGGGAAGGCCGACGACGACCTGGGCAATCGGGAGACGTTTAAATTTCACTGAAAAAATGGGTAACCAGCCTCGCTGATTCGGGCGAAGATTAACCGCTTGAATGGGCGGGCAACATAATTGTAAATGTCGTCCCCGCCCCAACTTTTGAATCCACCATAATCATTCCGCCGTGATCCTTGACAATTTCATAGCTTACGCTTAAGCCCAATCCTGTTCCTCGTCCCACCGGTTTGGTTGTAAAAAAGGGGTCGAAAATCTGATTAATGTTTTCCGGCGCGATGCCTTTTCCCGTATCACTAATTGCAACATACACCTCATTGTTCTTCGCGTAAGTTTTAATCCCGATGATCCCTTTATCTTCAATGGATTGAGCCGCGTTAACAAACAAATTGATAAAAACTTGCCCCAGACGCAGGGAAGAACATTTCACCGGCGGGGTGTCCCCATAATCTTTCCTGATCTCTGCTTTATATTTAATCTCATTATTTACAATACCCAAAATACTTTCCAGGACATCTTCCACTTTCATTATCTCATTCTCGTCTTTTCCATCGCGAGCAAACGTCCGCAAATCATTAACGATCTTCTGAACTCTGTTTAATCCCATCAACGTACTTTCCAGCAATTTGTCCGTATCCTTAATAATATAGTCTATCTGAGCGTCTTGCTCGAACTTGCTGACTTCATCAATAAGAATTTTAGCTTTTTCCATATCACCTCGTTTCACGCAATTCCTTAAATCCTCTCCATAATGCAAAATCTGCATATAGCTGGCAATGTACCCGGTCAATACCTCTATATTGCTTTTAACAAAGCCAACGGGATTATTAATTTCATGAGCGACACCAGCGGCCAATTGCCCTATGGATACGAGCTTCTCGGATTGGAACAACTGCATTTGCGTTTTTTTCAATTCTTCATGAGCCTTCTGCAGGTCCAGAAACATGCCGCGGGATTTTCTCTCACTCTCGCATAACTCGCTGTTCATTTTTATCAATCGCTTTTCTACCTGTCTGCGCTCCTCAACTTCCTGAAACAAATTGTCCTTGGAGACGGTTGTTTCTCTGAGACGCTGCGCCATGACGTTGAATTTTTCCCCGAGAATCCCCAGCTCATCATCTGACAAACGACGGACCCTTGCGTCAAAATTCCCTTGGGTAAAATCATAAACGGCCTGGCTGATTTCCCTGATCGGTTTTAATAGAAATTTCTGATTGACCATATAAATAAGCAATAGCATCCCTATCCCGGTAATGATGGTTAACCAAAATGAAAAATTTCTGTTCTGTTTCACCGACCTAAAAACGTCAGCGACCGGCTGGGACATGATGATGCCAAAATCCTTGATTCTCAAGGGGGCCATCATCTTGAGAACGGATTGTTTGCCGGCTGCATCCTGCTCTATGATCTGGCCTCTTTGCCCTTGCAGCACATACTGCGTGGAAGGCAAATAACCGATGTTCTGCCCAACCATGGATTGGTTTGTATGGACAATGATCGTCCCGTTTTTATCCACTAAATAAATATCCCCCCGCTCCCCCATGGCTAAATTTTTCAGGATTTTCCCGAAATACTCCTGTGTGCTGATCGCGACGCGGATAATGACCCGCGGCTGGTGGTTGATATAATAAAGAGCGCTTACTGACACGCCGGGAGCGTTATTTTTCCCAAGGGGAAAAGGGTCGAATATATAATATAGGGTTATGCCCTTGACTACCACTTCCAGCATACGATGGGAACGAAATCCTGTTGCACTGTTTTGATAATACCGGCCCCGTTGACTTCTAAAATTTCAATGATTTTTAGTTCCGCATTATTCGCGGCATACCTCTCAAGGGATTCCTCAAGCCGCGCGCGCACATCTTCCGCAATGTCCAATTTCCCGACTTTCAAATACATGAAATAATCATTGAGCAGATCATTGGACAGGATATTCGTGATCCTTTCTTCGGTCTGGTCAATTTTTTGGATAATCAACTCCCGGATATGTTCCGAGGTTGTGGCTGTGCGGGAATCCATTTCCTTTCTGAGGATAAATGTGCTGTTGTAATATAAGGCCATACCCAGCAATCCCAAAAAGAGGACCACTGGTATCAATACAAAAAAGATCTGTTTATAAATAAGTTTCATCGATAACTAAAAATTGAGAATCCGGTCCTTGTTTTCCCAGGCCTTGTAAGTTTCTTTAAGATGGCTGCCTTCTTTCAGGTTAACGGTACCCTGACTGCTGATAACCTCTTGTCCTTCATCACTGAGAAGCCATTCTACAAACTCACGGGTTTCCCCCTCAGGGACGCTCTTTGTGACAAGAAAAAGAGGTCTGTAGAGCGGGTATTGGCCGCTGCTGATATTCTCTTTTGTCGGGACAATATTGTCCAGATCCAAGATTTTCAAATTTTTCTTCTTTGCGCTTGATATCCCTGTCGCGCCGAATGACCATTCTATTTTTTCTATATTCTCCTCCACTAACCCTGTGTCACGGAAAGACAGCGCCTCTTCTACAAAATCAATATCCGTGTCATTAAATAAAAGTTTTCTTAACATATACCCCACCCCGGAATATTTGTCGGATTCGCCCTGGGTACGGTAGACTACCAGAATTTTCTGATCGGGGCCGCCGACTTCCTTCCAGTTCGTAATTTTTCCCACAAAAATATCCTTTGCCTGCCGGGAGGTAATACCTTTGACGGGGTTTGAGGGATTGGTAACAAAACAAATCGCATCCCATGCCACCATGGTTAGATATCCCCCCTCTTCTTCCGGGAATTTGTTCGGCAACGGGGGACGACACGTCCCGCCCATATCAGAGGCGCCCGCTATGGCAGAACGGAGCCCCATCGTAGCGCCACCACCTGTGACTTTTACGCTTTTGCCGGTTTTTTTCTTATAGGCTTCCGCGGCCTCCGACATGAAAGCTGCTCTGGTGATCCCGCAGCCCTTCCATGTGAGCGGGATGCCCTCATCCGCCGCTAATGCCCTTTGACCTGTAAACGCGCCCGTAAGGAAATAAAACAAAACCAAAGAACTGAAACCAATTGTCATCCGCATATCCCCTCCTATGTTAAAAATCAGGTGTTTCAACTTTGCCAAACTCAAGTTAGTATTTGACATTCACCTGGAAATACATCCAGTCCGCGTCGTCATTAGCGCCTGTATCCCTGACAAACCCACCGCTAAAAAAGTGGGCATAACCCGCTTCGGCTTTAATATATTGATTGAACTCGTAAAAAGCGCGCACAGAGGCCTCGCTCCCGACGTAAGCGCTCCGATCTCCGCTGGTTTTCGTTCGGACAGCCGTTCCCGAGGAGTTGTACCAGGAATCGGACTTGCTCTCGAGCCAAGAAAAATCGACCTGTGGAGTGAATTTTAACTTTGCGGCGGGTGAAAAAGTAATACTCACTTCCGGATTGCGAACATTCTGCCACCGGAAGAAATCCAATAATCCATACGGTTCATGCGTTGATTGATAGAGGGGGATAAAAGTATTGGATACGTTATCGTCTGGATTCCTGTCTCCGCTGGCCTGATCATACGAAAAGGCGGCCGTGGGCTTCCAGGCGAGCGGACTGAAATCGCGGGAGGCATCCACATGTACCGCATAAGCGCGGATATCTTTTGTCCCCGTCGTGCCGAACTGGCTGGGCGCTTCAATATCGAGGACGATCTGCCAAGGCAAAGTGCCGCGCCACCGCGGCCCGGCGGTATAACGTTTGATGGTCGCGCTTCCGCTGCTGATGATCTGCGTTAAAAAGTATCCTTCGAACAAGGACGAATTTTTATTTTTCTGGTAACCGATATAAGTCCCGGAAACACTCTCTTCGTCCAGGGACCGGTTGAACGTATTATCGTCGTATTTTACATCTTGAGCGTATAACAAATCGGCATATAACCCGTTGGAATGGTAACGCGTAACGGCCGCGTCAAATGAACGTATCCTATTGGACCATACAGGCGCGGCAATCAGGCGCCCCTTGCCGTATTTTAATTCTTGCCTGCCTATTTTAAAATCAACAAGAGAACCCAAAACGTTATAAACAGCGAGATAACTTTGATGCAAATCGAAATCATCCGTCTGTCCGGCGGCGGCCTTGGTTTGATAAGAGCCAGTCTGGGCATTGAGGCCTTCCACAAACATCTCTATCCAGTCATGGGACTGCCCGTCACTAAGCATGGCTTTGGCGTTGAGACGGTCCCTGGCAAGAAATAAACTCCCGTCGTCTTTTATATCCTTATTAAAATCAAAATCATGTTTATATTCATAACGAATGCGTTCATCGGCCCCGATTTTGTACTTCCAGCGGGGCGGCTCGCCGTCTTGGGGTTGACCCAATTCTTCCGCCCAACTGCTATTCCCCAGACAAAATACCATCAGAAACGCACAAATTAATGTTTCCTTCATATCCCCCCTGACTTGCACAATATTATCTCTTGAAATAAGTTAGGCAAATTATAGTAACATCAATTGTGTTAGTTGCGAATTATTAGTAAAAATGTTTCTGATACTTTATTCATTCGGTGAGCAATTGAACAATGTCATTGACGGCTAAAGGGCGCGCCAGCTGTTGGGTATTCTTAACGGCTGTTAAATGCGCGTCGCGGGAAGATCGCAATTTTCTTAATTCTCCGGCGATGCCCTGAACGTCCGCCGGCATGCACCCGATGCCGTATTCACGCAAGACCCGCACGTTATTGGTCTCCTGTCCGGGGATCGGATGAAAGAAAATCATCGGCAGCTGGCTGACCAGCGCTTCAGCGATCGACAACCCGCCGGGCTTGGTCACCATGCAATCGGATACGGCCATCAGCTCGTGCATATTATCCACCAGTCCAAAGATCTTCGCGCCGGCGTAATTGCGCCCTCTTAACCGCTCGGCAAGGCCACGGTTATGTCCGCAGACGACCAGCGTCTGAAGACCGTCTTCCAGAATGCGCAGAATATCCTCGATGGGGCCGATGCCAAAGGACCCCGTGGCAATAAGGACGGTGAACACGTTCTCCTTGAGGCCTAATTTATTTTTTAATTCTCCACGATCCGCCGGATGAAGGAATTTCTCATCGACAGGGATCCCGGTGACACGGATCTTCTCTTTGGCAACACCGAGCTGCTGAAGTTTTTGCTCTGTCCATTCGCTGGCAACGGCGTAATGATCCGTTTCTGGATTGAGCCAGATCCGGTGGACATCAAAATCCGTGACGACCGTGATCAGTTTGGAACGGATCTCCCCTGTCCTTTTCAATGCCGCGACGACCTCGCCGGGTAGAAAATGGGTCGTGATCACATAATCAAAATTCCTGTCCTTAAGAAAAGCGCTCAATCGCCGGGCGTTGAACCCGTTATAAAACCTGCGGGCAGAGCGCATCAGCGGCTGGATCCACGGCCGGTCAAGAAGATCGAACGAGAACCCCCATAACCAGGACATCCCCATGACCAAAAAAATATACGTGCGTTGATAGAACTTCTTGAAGAACGGGCTGGTATAATCCAAGGAATCGGCGAAGACGACTTCGTGGGACGTGAATTTCTTGAGGCCTTCGTAAATGGCCCGGGCGGCCTTGAGGTGTCCGGCCCCGGCGGAAGCATGGATGACGAGGATCTTCATAAAGCCTTGCTCAGGATCTTTTCTTTTTCCTAAGCCTGGAAAGTTGGGAATGATTACGGTTGATGATGGCAACGGCTTCCAGGAGATCGGCGGCGATAAAATCCGGACGCACCGCCCACGCGCGCATGTGCCGGCGGTCTTCGCGCCCGGAGAGGACAAAGATGGTTTTGCACCCGGCCTTGTGCCCGGCGAGGATGTCGGACTCCGTGTCGCCGACGAAGAACGCCTTTTGCGCCGCGCGGATGCTCTTGTTCATCGTTTCAAAGGCCTTGCGCACCGATCCTATTTCCGGCTTGCGGCAGTCGCATCCTTCATCCGAGCGATGCGTGCAATAAAAAACTTTCTTGATCCGGCCCCCCGATTGCCTGATCTTATCAAGCATATTGCGCGTGATGTGGCTAAGCTTCTCTTTCGTATAAACGCCTTTGCTGACGCCGGCCTGATTGGATATGATAAAGATCGTGAAGTGCCCTTTGGTAAGGGTCCGCAGGGCCTCCAGGGAACCCGGAATAAAATGAAATTCCTTGAGTTTCGTGACGTATTTCCCGTTACCCGGAAACTCGTTGATGACCCCATCTCTGTCGAGGAAGACAAGTTTCATAGCACTCGTTGGTAGAAAAAGGTTGGAAAAAGTTTAAAACCTCTTTCAACCTTTAATGCCATTCCTTTTCATTTCCAGGTATTTCAAATAGCTCATCAGCTGATAAAACGAGTCGAAGTAAGCGATGAGAAAGCCGTACATCCCGTCCTTGTATCCTTTTTTACGAATATACCGCCGGGGAAAGCGGTCGATCATGCGCCAGAGCGCTGTACCAAAAGACATTTTTCGATTGGTGGCGATCCATTTCTGCGCCTCCAGCGTCGTCTGGCGGTTGACGCTCGCCAAAAAATGTTCGATATCCGGATACCCTTTGTGAATGATGTCTTTGGTCAGATGCCCTTCGGTTTTGCCCGGCACAAGGATCGCCCGCGGGTGGACGCCGACTTCCTCGTACTTGAAATGTTCTTTGCGAAAGAGCCGTATTTTACTCGCCGGATACCAGCCCGAGTGCTGGATCCACGTCTTGCCGATATACGTTTTAACAGGAATCGAAAAGCAACTGTGCGGCGTACCGGTCAAGGCGCCGGTGATCTCACGTTTTAATTCTTCAGTCGCCTGCTCATCGGCGTCAAGGATCATCACCCAGGAATTGCGCGCCTGGGCGTGCGCCCAATTGCGGTGGATGCCCTCATTGTCCATCTTGCGCTGAAAAACGCGGTCGGTGTACCGCCGCGCGCGCTCCACCGTCTTGTCCGAACTTTCATCATCGACCACGATGATCTCATCGGCCCATCCGTGGACGCTGCTCAGACATTCGTCGATATTCTTTTCTTCATTCCTGGTAATGACAGTAACAGCGACCGGGACTTTTCCCATCTAACGGATCGCCTTTTCTTTAGATCCAAGCAATTCCTTTAAAGTCGTACAGACATATTCAACTTGATCTTTTTTCATGTGCGGGAACATCGGCAGCGACAAAATTTCTTTGGCGATTCTTTCCGAAACAGGGAAATCTCCCATTTTGTGTCCCAGATCCGCGTACGCCTCCTGCAGATGCAAGGGAACAGGATAATGGATCAAAGCCACGATGCCTTTGGTTTTCATCGCGTCAGAAATTTTATCCCGGCCGGGGACACGCACCGCGTAGGTCTGAAAAACGTGCGTGCGGTCCTTTTGAATGGCCGGCGTGACAACGCCCTCAGCGCCCTTGAGCAGCTTGCCGTAATGGGCGGCGACGTCGTTACGCATCTTGTTCCACTGGTCCAGCAGCGGCAATTTGGCCGCCAGCACAACCGCCTGGACGGTATCCAGGCGCGAATTGTGGCCTTTGATCTTGTGGTCATATCGCCCGGCGCGGCCGTAATCACGCAGCATGAGCGTTTTCTCGTACAATGATTTGTTGCCGGTGACGACCATGCCGCCGTCGCCGAACGCGCCCAAACTTTTGGTCGGATAAAAACTGAAGCACGCGATGTCCCCCAGCGCCCCGGTTTTTTTGCCGTTATACATCGCCCCGTGCGCCTGACAGGCATCCTCAACAACGGCGATCTTATGTTTTGTCGCGATCGCGTTGATTTCTTTCATATCCGCCGGCTGGCCGTAAATGTGGACGGGAATGACCGCCTTGGTTTTCCTGGTGACGGCCGCTTCAAAGCGCGCGGGATCGATGTTGCAGGTCTGGTCTTCGATATCGACGAACACCGGCTTGGCGCCCGTATACGACACGCAAAGGGCGGTGGCGATAAACGTGAAAGTCGGGACAATGACCTCATCCCCTGGACCGATATCGAGGGCGAGCATGGCCAGATACAGCGCGTCGGTCCCGGAATTGACCCCCACGGCGTATTGAGTGCCGCAATAGCGGGCGAAATCTTCCTCAAACGCCTTTTCCTGCGGCCCTAGAATAAAACTGCCATCCTCAAATACCTTCTTGAGGCCGACGTCGACCTTATCCTTGATCGCGTGATATTGTTCACGAAAATCCACGAATGGAACGTTCATAGAATTGCTTCAACCTTTCCGATCACCTCTTCGACGCTCAATTGTTTTAAACAGCGGATATGTTCGCATTGGGCCCTGCGAAATCTCCGGTAACACGGTTGACAAGCCAGGTCCTTTTTAACAACCATGTGTCCTTCAAAAGGATACGGGCCGTAAACGGCATCATCGACCGGCCCGAAAATAGAAACCGTCTTGCTCCCCGCCGCCACAGCCGCGTGCAAGGAACCACCGTCGTTGGTGACGATCAACGAACACTGTTGGGCCAGCGCCGCGAATTGGGTCAAAGACGTCTTCCCGCATAACGAAAGGCAAGGGTTACGCATCCCGCGGACGATCTCCTCGCATAATTGCGACTCCGGCGGGCCACCCAACAGTATAATTTGCGCGGCGGATTTTTCAATTAATTTGTCAGCTAATTTCGCGAAGGATCCCGCAGGCCAACGTTTGTACACGGCCTCTTTCCCCCAGCTTTCTCCGCCTCCGGGAACAAGCCCGATGACCGGCCCCCGGACGGGAACACCGTTCTCTTTCAGGAATCCGGAGGCCCAATCCATATCTTCCTTGACCAAAGGAAATTCCATAACCTTATGTTTGATCGGCACGCCGATCTCCCGCAGTAAATCCAGATAGTACTCCACCACGTGCTTGTCTTCGTAGCCTTTAAAGGGGATCTTTTTATTCATAAAAAAACCGCGGCGTTTGTAATCGAAGCCCACCCGGTAAGGAATACCAATCCACCAGGTCAAAAACGCGGTAAACCCGCTCAAAGAAACGTCCAGGACGATATCGAACCGTTCTTCTTTAATACCGCGCACAAAGGCTCCAAACACTTTCCAGTATTGCCGTCGCGAGCGTTTATAAATGACGTTCAATTCATCGCGCGCGTAAATAAAGATCCGGTTGACCTTGGTGTTGTGCTCCAAAAGAGGGCTCGTGCGGCGGTTGCACAGATACCCGATGTAAACGTCGGGATAAGCCGTCTTGAGGTTGCTGATCAGAGGTGTCGTAAACAACACGTCCCCGATGCCGAAGGTGTTGATGATCAAAACTTTCCCGGGGGGATTACGCGCCATACTAAACGATCCTCATCCATCTTCCCAGCTTCTTTTTCACCGCCGCTTTGTAAATGAGGCTGGCGACGGCGGCGTCCTGGACAGCGAGCCCGGTGGAATCAAACACAGTCACTTCGCGGGGGCTGGTCCTGCCTTTTTTCTTACCGGCAACGATCTCACCCAATGTCGCGTGAATATCTTTGAGCTTGAAAAATCCTTTGGTGACGGGGACATTGATCTCGCCGCTGTGGCCGGCTTGCTCCAGATCATCCACCACCACTCTGGCACGTTTTAAGACTTTTGGATCCAGCTCTTCTTTGCCCGGAGCGTCGGCGCCGATGGCGTTGATGTGGACGCCATCCTTGATCCAGGAGGATTGGACAATGGGTTTGCGAGACGGCGTTGTCGTCACCACGATATCGGCCCCGACAACACATTCTTGAATATTTACGGCGGCGGTCATGGCTTCGCCGGATCTTCTCAGGGAGCGGATAAATTTCTGGATCAAAGCCTTTTGATGGCCCCACACGCGCACTTCTTTGATCTTAAAAATTTCGCGAAGTGCCGTTAGCTGCGAACGCGCCTGCGCTCCGCAGCCAACGAGCGCCACAACACTTGAATCTTTTCGCGCCAGATATTTGGCGGCCACCGCCCCGCCCGCGCCGGTGCGCAAACTTGTCGCCAGCGTTCCATCCATAATTGCCAAAGGAAAACCGGTTTTGGGATCATTGACGATCAAAATAGCCATGACCGCCGGCAAATTAAAACGTGCGTTTTGCGGGTGCGCGTTGACCCATTTGAGCGTGCAGAGATTGAACTTACGCACGTAGGAAGGCATCGCGCGAAAGTCTCCCGCAAATTCCGGAAGGTCGAGATATATCTTCGGCGGCATCCGCGCGCGGCCAAGGCCGTATTCAACAAACGCCTGCTCGACCGCGCCAATGGCGCTTTTGACATCGACCAGTTTTGCGACATCTTTTTGACCAAGGATTAAAGTTTTGAGCGCGGGCATGAGTTTATTACTTCGTCACCCATTGACCGCTGTCGGCCTGGATCTTTTCACCGGGCTTGGCCTTGTCACGCTGGACTTCGGCGAAAACTTTTTCAATAGTGGCAATTTCACCGGCAAGATTGTTTTGTCCGGCAATGGTTGTGTAAACGATGGTTCGGTCTTTGTTTTCTGCTTCAACGACGGCTTCCACCTCCGGAGCAGAAACCAACGCCTTGACATACCCGCGGTCATCTTCGCCGACCATGCCTTTAGATTTCAGATCCGCCAGATTGTCAAAACGCGCGCGGCGCGCATCGAGTGCCGCACTGACCTCCGGCGTCATTTCCTTTAAGGAATATTTCGCCTCGGCCCTGGCTGACAACGGCGTTAAGGCAGCCGCCGAAATCATTAAAATTCCCAATATTTTTAGATTACGCATTATTTCCCTCCCTTATCTGTCGGTAAACTTTCTTTTGGTTTTGCTCCGCTGACATAATCTTCAATGTCGGTGGCCGTGTTTTTTAATCCCCTGATGTCAACGGTGACGTGGGCGTTAATGGTGATCGGCCGGTTCGGATCGCCCACCGCCTTGACCGTGCAACCGCCGGCCGTCCATAGGCTCAAAAATAAAACTCCTCCCAAAGGGAGCCTACCGGCAAACAAAAAAATCATTTGCTTACACCTCATACTTCCTCCTATCTGATATAAATTGTGGCAGGCGCTCGATGAGGCCATTGAGCCCGCCTTCCACGTTAAGATCGATCGTGACCGCCAAATCCAGATTCAGCGTCTTGCTGTCCATTTTGATCAAAAGATTCAACGAATCACTCCGCACGCTTTTCAAACGAACGTCGGCGTGGTCGAAAAAGACATCCGTGCCCGCGGTGATCAGATCTCCCAGAATATCCCGCTGCGTGCCCGCCGGAATGTAGGAAAGAACCGGCTGTAAAAACGCCGCCGGGATCTGCGCGCCTTGCGGCGCGTCAAAATGTCCGCTAAGCGCATGAATAGCGTTGTCTGCCCTTTGAATTTCTACTTCGGCACTGCCATTAATACGCCCGCGCATGTGGGGCGCAACCTCACTTAGCTCAACCTACGCCACGTCTGCATGCATTGTATACGCTTCCGGCGCAACGGTCAAACGTCCGCTTAAATTTCCGTCCGCCCACTTCGCCCGCCAGGAATCCGCGATCAATAAATTTTCGTTGCCGCTAAAATATGCTTCAAATGAACTTAACGTGATCCCGGCCGCGGAGAGAAAATCTCCCTTTGCGCTTCCTTCGGAAATGTGCCATTTGGGGCCGGTCCAAGTGACCGTCATTTGGGAGGAAATTCCTTTCAATTGCACCCCATCGGCAGCGGCATCCAAGCGCTCAATGGACACAATGATCTTCCCTGACTTCACAAGCGATCGGAGATTATCCAGATAAACGACGGGGATCTGTCCTTGCCATTCTTGATTTCCTTGGGAGAGAAGCCGAAGCGCAAAACGCGTGTCTTTGATCGTCACCAACCCGTTACCATCGATGTGAATCTTCCCAAACCCCAGATCGTCCAGTTGAAAATCTTTGACCCGCGCGTTAACGGCGGATTTGATCGCTTGGGCCACAAACCACGGCCGGGTGACAACGTAAATCCCCGCCACAGCCAGACACAGCAGAACAAATACAAAGATGAGGACTTTCTTAAGCATTAATAAATTGCGATCCCTTACCTTGGAGAACACCATGGTTCTCCAGGGTGAAAGGGCTATTCTTTCTGGAACAGCCCTTTCACCAATCGATCGGGAAATAATCCTTGAGGAACTTGCCGCACCAATGTTTGCCCGTCAGGATGCCGTCAAAGAACGGATCACACACCCGCGCGGCGCCGTCGACGATATCCAAGGGCGGCTGGAAATCATGCACCTGTTGTTTGCGCCGGGAAAGCGCGAAGGGGTCTTCGTCCGTGACCCAGCCGGTGTCCACGGAATTCATAAAAATGCCGGATTTGACCAGGTCGCTCGCCGAGGTATGGGTCAACATGTTGAGCGCCGCCTTGGCCATATTGGTGTGCGGATGACGGTCAGTCTTGACGTAGCGCAGGAATTTACCTTCCATCGCGGAGACATTGACGATATGTTTTTGCCCGGTATTTTCACGCTTCATCATCGTTGACAACCGGTTGCACAGCACAAAAGGCGCGATCGCGTTAACAAGCTGAAGCTCCAAAAGCTCGGCCGTGGGGACCTCCCCCAGGCGCAGGCGCCAGCTGTTGGTCTCACGCAAGTCCACCTGCTGCAAATCGGCGTCCAGTTTACCCTTGGGGAAAACCTGCTCGGCCGGTAACGCGTGGTCGTAGGAATAAGGAATTTGCGAAAGCGCGGCGGAGGCGGACAACCCGATCCCCTGTATCTTCCCGGTCCAGGCGGCCGCGGGTACCAGGTCCGTTACCGGATTCGCGCGCGTATAGGACATCAGCTCCTTTTTACACGCCTCAAAGGGGCGCAGGAGTTCTCGCGCGCCTTCGGGCAAGTCCGCGATCTGTTTGGTCTCATTTTCCATCAGGTGCGCGTAGAAACCCGGCGGCCGGCGCACCGTCTGCGCCGCGTTATTAATCAGAATATCCAGACGGTCGTATTTTTGTTCGATGTAGTTGCAAAAAATCTCGATGCTGGGGGTGTGGCGCAGGTCCAATCCATAAATATGCAGCCGGTCCTGCCACCGGGCAAAATCCGCTTCGCGCGCGTAGCGCAGCGCCGAATCGACGGGAAAACGGGTGGTGGCGATAACCCGGGCGCCCGCGCGCAGCATCATCAAGGTCGCCTGATACCCGATCTTCAAACGCGATCCGGTGATCAAAACGACCTGGCCGTTTAAGGGCGCCGTCTGAAAACGTTTGGCATAATTGAACTGCGCGCAGCTCGGGCACATCGCGTCATAAAAAAAATGCACCCGGGTGAACTCGCGTTTGCACACATAACAGCCGCGGGGAGAAACTAATTCAAGGTCCTTGAACATCTCCCCAACGGGCGTGCCGGCTATTTGTGCCGGCGCGGTAAAGACCGCCGCCTCACGCGCGCTGCGGATGCCGGTTGACGCGCGCAGGCGCCGCTCATAATGGACCACCCTCTGGCGTTTGACGCGCCGGCTGTCGCGCTTGCGCTTTCTGATCTCATCGCGCTCCGGGCGCGAAAGTTGTCCGGCCGCGGTAATAAGGGCGACGCGCAATCCCGGGGACAGCTGGGCCAGCTCGACGCTGTTTTTGACCAGGTTTTCCAGAACCGTAACACACGCCCTTATTTCTTCTTCAGAATATTTCGCTTCGGTGATCTTTTCTTCTTTAAAAGCAAGAATTTGCTTGTTCATAGATTTAATAATATTTTACCTTCTCTTTAGGATCGTGCCAGGGGATGATGGTCACGTCGTCCTTGCGGATGAACACGTCGCCCTCATCGCTCACGTTCCATTCGTGAAAATGTTCCGGATAGACCACGATCTCAACCAGGGGGAGGCTGCGCATATCTTTGGCCATCTTATCCAGATGCTTTTGAAAAATGGCAACGTCCTTTTCTTCTTTGACGAACACAAAATGCGCCTGGCGGTATTTCTTGAAGAGCTTGCCGATCTTGGGGACCGACACCTGGCCCACCTCTGCCCAGAAAACCATGGTCCCGTCGTAGCTGAAGGCGTTTAAGTCCGGCTGAAAACGGTCCTCAAGCCTGGCCTCAACGCGGATGGTCGGGTATTCCTTGTGATAGAGCGCGTAGACCAGGGCCTTCGCGAAAGGCTGAAACTCTGACTCGTGGGCGAGTTTGTTAAAAACTATCCGCTTATCTTTAAAACGAAACGTGTACTTGCGATTATGTTCGACCATGTCCTCCAAAACATCCAGCTCATGCGTCAGCCCTTTGGATTAACAAACACGCGCGTTACGTTTTTTAAGCGTCTCGACTAACTTTTTGACGTCCTGCGAACGGTGTTTGGGGCACACCAAAAGGGCGTCAGGCGTGTCGATGACGATCAGATCTTGAACTCCGACGGCGGCAACCAGGCGCGTATTGCTCAAAATAAGTGTGTCGCGGCAATCGAGGGCCAGAACGTTGCCTTTGAGGCTATTCCCGGACTTGTCTTTCGGCAGGATTTCGGCCAGGGATTCCCAGCTCCCCAGATCCGACCATCCGATGTCGGCGGCAACGGCGGCCACGTTATCGGCCCTTTCCAGGACCCCGTAATCAACGGAAATGGCGGGCAGCTTGGGCCACGCTTTTAACATATTCCCGCGCGCGGCATAGATCAATGGCAAATATTTCCGGAACGCCTCAAGGATCGTTTCGGTCTGCCAGACGAACATGCCGCTGTTCCAAAAATAATCTTTACGCGCGACAAAATCTTTGGCCCTCGCCAGATCAGGCTTCTCGATAAATCGCTCGACGCGTAAAATACCGCCGGATTCTTTAGCTTTCAGATACCCGTAGCCGGTCTCGGGACGCGTGGGGACAATGCCAAAGGTGACCAGTTGATCCTGCCGGGCAAGCCGGAGCGCTTTATCCAATGCGTTTAAAAACGCGCGCGCGTTTTGGATCAAATGATCGGAGGGCAAAACCGCCATGACCGCCCGCGGATCGCGCGCGTGAATGCGCGACGCGGCCCAGAGAATCGCCGGGGCGGTGTTTTTGCCTTTGGGTTCCCAAAGAATCTGTGAGGCACGGATCCCCAGACCGGACGTGTGACGTTTGATCTCTTTTTGATAACGGCGATTGGCAACGATCCAGACGTTTGCGGCAAGCACCTTTGGCGCGGCGCGGCGGATCGTCTGGCGCAACAGGCTTTCTTTGCCAACGAGAGTCAGAAATTGCTTGGGCCGATTTTGCCGGCTCACCGGCCAAAACCGCGTGCCGGAACCACCGGCGAGGATGACGGCATATAAATTTCTATTAATATTCATAGTGTTTAAGCTCGAAATACGAATTTCGAAATCCGAAACAAATTCAAATTAAAACTCAAATCTTTAAACCGTTTATAGCCCATTTGAATTTTCGATTTAATTTTTGTTTCGAGTTTCGTGCTTCGAATTTCGGATTTTAAATAATCCGCTCCTTCACTCTTCTCCCCGTCTTATATCTCGCCCGAAACCACTTCGCCGGAAACCACCAATATTTGCGGTCGATATTTTTTTTGTCTTCCCGGCTCAAGGGATGCGCCGTGATCCTTTCTTCCATGACCTTCGGATGCGTGCCGAAATAGACAGGAAACCGGCTGAGGTCACCGTACGAATATTCTTTGCCGCTTTCATTCTCCGCCAACGACACAAAGCCGATCTCGGCGGCATTAGCCCGACGCCGGGCCATCACTTCCCGCGGCTGTACCCAGCCGTAGTGGTAGATAAAACAGCCCGTGTTCTGCCGGCGCAGTTCCCGGCCGTCTTTACGCTTAAATCCGTACGCGTCGCCAAAAGATCCAATCATCCCGTTGTTACGGATGATCCTGTCCTGCTTCTGGTACCAGCCGTGATCGACGCGATAACGATAATAGCTGCCGTAAAAATGCAGCCACTGAAAACGCAGCGCGTCGACGGCGGGATCGTCCCGGTAACGCAGCATCGTTTCTTTTAACTTCCCCAGATCATCTTCGTGGACCACTTCATCCGACTGCAGATAGAACGCCCAATCGCCGCGGCAAGCGTCGAGCGCCAGATTTGTCTGATACGATAATACTTCAGATCTCTGCGACATGTCCCATTCATTCTCGATGATGCGGACTTTTTCACTGCCGATGGATTGGATCAAATCGAGCGTCTCATCCTCGGACTCCCCGACGTTGACGATGAATTCATCGCAGATCGGCAGTATCGAACGGATGGATTCCGCGACCGGATAATTGTATTTGACCGCGTTACGGACGATTGTAAAACCGCTGACTTTCATAAAAGGTCACCAAGACACCAAGTCACCAAGTCACCTTTTTCTGGTGACCTTGTGACATGGTGACTTTGTGTCTCAGGATGTTTTATACACTTCTTCATAGATTCGCAGTGTTTCTCGCGCTGTCTTGAGATTGTCGAACTCCTGCGCCCGCGCGAGGGCCTTGTGCTTCAAGGCACTCTTAAGGCCCGGATCCTGCAATATCCTGCCCATCGCCCGCGCGATCGCTTCGGGATCAACGGGATCGACGGTGAGCGCGGCATCGGCGGCCAATTCAGGGCACGACGACACGTTGGAGGTCACAACCGCCGCGCCGCAACTAAAGGCCTCCAGGATCGGATACCCGAACCCTTCGTAGAACGACGGGAACACGAACACCTCCGCCAGATTATAAAAAACGCGTAACTCGTCGTTGCTCACAAAACCCAGAAAGATGACATCATCCTTGATCCCCAGATGTTCGATCAGCCCCGTCACTCCCTCACCCTTCCAGCCGGCCATCCCGATCACAACAAGATCGCCATCGAAGACTTTCTGTTGTTTCAACCGCGCGAAGGCTTCCAGCAGTCCTTTAAGGTTCTTGCGCGGCTCGATGGTGCCCACAAAAAGAACGAACGGCCCCGCGACACCTTTCTCCCGCGCCATTTTCCAGGCCGAGGGGATCTCCCATTGCGGTAAAGAATAAAAAATATTCGTGTCAACGCCCTGATAAACGTAACAGGTCTTATCTTTGGTGGCCGGGAAATACCGGCAAAGGTCATTCTGCGTGCTCCGGGAACTGCAAATGATCCGCGCGGCCCGTGGGATAAAGGACTGGAACTGCGCCTCGGAAAGTGCCAAGGTTTCCTGCGTGTGTCCCTGCGGATACGTTTTATAGATCAGATCGTGCACAGTCACGACAAGTTTGGCGTCCAGATCGGCCAGAGGTTCCCCAAAGGGAAGAACGATCTCCGGGCTGGGAGCGTGATAAATATCGACGGATCGTAACGTCTTTGCCGCGCCGCGCTTGAGCCAGTCGAACTTGACCGCAAAATTCGACGCGTCACGGCGGGTGATCCGGGATTTGACCTCGCCCCAGCCCCGGTCCGTGTAAAGCGAATAGCGATTCGCGGTGTCGATCGCGGAAAGTGACGCCACCAGGCTCGACGCGTAACGCCCGATCCCTGTGAATTGTTTCCTTGAGAATGAGCGGCAGTTGATGGCGATATGCATAAGAATCTCTAAATCCGAAATCTTAATGTCAAATGAAAAATGACAAATGCCAAATTAATGCCCGATTTCCAATCACAAGCGAATCCATTTGTCATTGCTCATTGTCAATTAATTTGTCATTTGACATTCGCCATTGGTCATTGAGCACGCCGACGTGCCTCGGATTTCGTGCTTAAAACTTAATTGCTTTTGACTTTAGAAACTCCTCTGTCACTTCTACCACATAATCCAGCTGTTTGAGCTCAAGGTCCTGATGAATGCCGATATGCGTGCCGTTGCTGGAACAATATTCGGCCTCAGGGAAATCGCCGGGTTTCTTGCCCAGGAACGCGTAGCTGGGGCACTGCGTGGGGATCGAATAAAAAAGGTTGCGCGAATCAACGCCGGATTGATCAAGGTACGCGACGAATTCGTCTTTGGTAAATGGCTCCTTTTCCCTGACGATGATCGAGAAAGCGTGCGGGCCTATTTTTTCGTGCGGCTCTTCCTGGATCGTGATGAAATGCTTTTCAAACCTTTTGAACTTGTCGATGAGATACAGCAGATTGCGCCGGCGTTTGTCAAGGATCTGGCGGAATATTTTGATATTGCCCAAGCCGACGGCCGCTTCCAGTTCGTTCATCTTGGCGGAGAACCCGACGCGCCGGAACTCGAACTTGCCGACGATCCCGTGGTTGCGCAGCGAGCGCAGCGCCTCGGCGGTGGCCGCGTCATTGGTAATGACGATGCCGCCCTCAATGGTAGTGACAATGTGCGCCGCGTACAAACTGAATGCCGCCATGTCGCCGATCGCGCCGATCTTCCTGCCCTTATATTCGGCGCCGTGCGCCTCGGCCGCGTCCTCGATGACAGGTAATTTATGCTTTTTAGCGATACGCAGGATCGCGTCCATTTCCGCGGGCTTGCCCATCAAATGGACCGGCATGATCGCGCGCGTTCTCGGGGTAACGGCCTTTTCGATCCTTCCCGGATCGATATTCAACGTTTCACGCTGGATATCAACAAAAACGGGCGTAAATCCAGCCTGCAAAACGGCGTTGCCCGTGGCGACAAAGGTCAGTGCCGGGATGATGATCTCATCCCCGCGCTTGGCGCCGTGGTCGTACAGAACCGCGCAGGCAAGCGCGTCAGCGTCGGTACCGCTGCTGACCGCCACCGCGTGCTTAACGCCGAAAAGCGCGGCGAACTCTTCCTCAAACTCCTGGACGAATTTGCCGCGGGTCAGCCAGTTAGAATCGAGCGCCTGGTTGATCAACTGACGGGCTTCCGGGGTGACCGAAACCGTCCCGAAGGGAACTTTATATTTGGCCTTCGCCGATAACGTCGCGCTTTTAGCCGTATCGATCTTCACTGCTTGAGCCTTTCCAGCGCCTGCCTGGCCGCCTCATAACGTTCCGGAGTTCCAATATCGTAAAATGGGGCATCCACACAAAATCCGTAAAATCCCTTGCCCACCAGCGCCGGAAAAACGTCCTGTTCCAGCGAAAATCTTTTGATGTCGGGCATAGATAATAAAATGTCCTCGTTGAAGCAATACACCCCCGCGTTGACGCCATGCCCGCCTTGACCGGGCTCTTTTTCCCGGAACTTCAAGACCTTCACGTCCTCATCCAGGAAGATACTTCCAAAGGCGCTCACGTCCTTGGCCCGAGAGATCACCACCGACGCGCGGGCGAGTTTGGACTGGTGGAAATCCAGAAACGCGTTGAGGTCGACCGCGCAAAAAGAATCGCCGTTAAAGACCAGGAACGGGTCGCTCTCGATGAAATACCAGGCGTTTTTAAGCGCGCCGCCGGTCCCTAAGGGATCGGATTCCCTCGAAAATTCAAACGCGAGGCCATGGGGGTTCTTCCGGTAATAATCCTCCACCTGATCGGCCTTGTATCCGGTGCACAGAATGACGCGCCGGACACCCTGCTTTTTAAGATGCGCGATCACAATGTCCAGGAAAGGACGGCCGCTGATATCCGCCATGACTTTCGACGTCGCGGACACCACCGGCCGCAGGCGCTTGCCCTGGCCGCCGCAGAGAATAACAGCGTCGGTCTTGCTCAACATGACTATTTCCCGTTGGGTTGATAAAAGATGATCTGACTTCCCAGATTCTCAAAACTGAAAGGGACCAGCAATAACTTTTTGAATTTTTCTTTAAATTTTTTCTGTTTCGCGGGCGGGACAAAGAACAACACGAACCCTCCGCCGCCGGCGCCCAGGAGCTTCCCCCCGGCGGCCCCAGCGCGCATCGCCGAGTCATAAAGGGCATCGATATGGGACGTTGAGATCTTGGCGGACAACTCTCTTTTGATCTTCCAGCTTTCATACATCAGTTTGCCGAATTTTTCCAGGTCCCCCTTGTTGAGGATATCCAGCGCCTGAAAGGCCATGTCGTACATCGTGGTGAGTTCCAACTGTTTGTTGGGGATATTGTCGATCTGGTGCTTGGCGATCTCGGAAGCGTTACGCGAGAATCCGGTGAAATACAACATCAGATGCTTCTGTAACCCTTCCAGAACATTCGCGGGGATGGTAACGTTCCTGACCTGCAGATGGTTGTTCCCGCCGAACTCGATAAAATTGAACCCGCCGTAGGCGGCAAGCGCCTGGTCCTGACAGCCGACGTTCTCCTGGCACATCTGCTGCTCCACATAAATGGCCTCTTTGGCCAGACGTTCCTTGGTCGGCATGACGCCTTTAAGCGCGTACGCGGCGTGCAACAGCCCGACGGTAAACGCGGAACTCGACCCCAACCCCGTGCGCGCCGGCAGATCTCCGTCGTGATGGATCTCCACCCCTTCGCGGATCTTCAAAAACTTCAGAACCTCGCGCACGGCCGGGTGGTCGATCTCGCTGACCTTATGGACGTGTTCCATCTTGGAATAGATGATCCGGGATTTGTGCTCAAAAAACGGCGGGAGATACCGGCAGCTGATGTAACAATATTTGTTGATGGTCGTCGCCAGAACGGCGCCTTTGTGGTCTTTGAACCACGCGGGATAATCCGTCCCTCCTCCAAAAAAAGAAATACGAAACGGGGTCCGGCTGATGATCATGATGCGGCCGCTTTCTGTTCAAGGATCTTTCGTTTGAGCTTGATCCGGGTTGAGCGCAGTGTTTCATCGACCGCGGTCTGCCCGAATCTTTTCTTTAACAGCGCCAGGAACGCCGGGCTGGTGTGATATTTCATCCACGCCTTGTCCCGGAATTCCAGCACCTGTTCGGACGTCACGTATTTTGTGGGTAACGGCTGGGCGTAATAGGAATGCTGCGAAAACCCTGCGTAACGGTCCGGAAGCTTCCACCCTTTTTTCTTCGCCTCGCCGTGCAAGGGACTGCCCGGATAGGCCATCGCCGAATAAAAATTGGCCTCTTCCGTATTCATCTCAAGGGCCAGATCGAGCGTTGTCTGCATCGTCGTCAAATCGTCCTCGGGCAAGCCGAAGATATAATTGGCGATCACGTTGATGTCGTGATCGCGAATTTTCTGGACGACAGAGCGGATGTCCACGTCCTCGAAACGGCCTTTGGTCACGTCTTTGCGGACCCTGGTGTTGCCGCTTTCAATGCCCAGCGCCAGCCAGTTGACTCCCGCCTTCTTGAGCGTCTCCAAATATTGTTCTTTGACCGTGTCGACGCGCGAATAGCACCAGATGTTGAATTTGTATCCGCGTTCAATGATCAGTTCGCACAATTTTATAAAATGGGTGGGGTTGAGCACAAAGAGCTCATCGGCGATCTTCACGTTCTTGATGCCCAGCTTCGCGAAGTGGTCAAAATCCCGGATGATAAAGTTGGGGTCCCAATAGCGGAACACCGCGCTGCCGTCGGAATATTCGTTTTCCTGGCGGTTGATGATGTTGATCATGCAAAACGAGCACTTCATCGGACACCCGAGGCTCGTGTAGAGCGCGGCAAACGGCTGACGCTCGCAGTTGTTGGAATATGAATGCCACAGCGAAGTACGATAGCGTTCCATCGGCAATTTGTCCCAGGCGACACCGGGCATTTCTTCGGGCAGGTCCTGCTTGGGAACAATGGGCGAGGGCTTATTCAAAACGATGGTGCCGTTGTCCCGGTATCCGAGGCCGTTGACCTGGTCCAGCTTGTCGCGCAGATTGGTGCGCAAAAGACCGGAGATCGTGTACACCCCTTCGTTCTGACAGACCATGTCGATGCAGGAATGGTTTTCTAAAACTTCACGCGACAATGCCGCCACATGGCCGCCGACAAAAAGGATCCTGGTCTGCGGGAATTCGGCCTTGAGCGCTTCCGCCAGCAAAACCGCGCCATCCATGTTCTGCGAGCTCGCCGAAGGCTGCTGGCCATAGACGACGAAACAGCTCACCTTGGGGTTCGCTTCCTTGATCCTGGCCACGGACTGCGCTTCATCCAGATGCCAGGCCTCGCAATCCAGAATGTCGGCGTGAAAACCTTTTTTCTGGCAATGCGCGGCGAGCATCCCCGCCCAGATCGGCGGCTCGATGGCGGAGAAATCCTTGCTCAGATCCTGATAGATCTTTTGGGAGGCGTTGGGATGTATGAATAAAATATCAAGCTGTTTCATTTTTCCTTTACTTACCACTCATCACTTACCACTAAATATTCGCGTACTGATTCCGTTTAACAACCTGGTACGCCTTGATCAATTCCTTGATCCCGTCGGGAAGCGAAACATCGGGTTTGAATCCGGTTTTCTCGATCTTTTCGTTGCTGACGATGTAATCCCGTTTGTCCGGGTCTTCGCCGATCCTAGCTTCCACGAAATAAAAGTCGGGAACATGCTTTTTGATCTCCTGGCACAGTTCCAGTTTGCTTAAATTCGCATCGCTTAACCCCACATTGTAGGGCTCATTCTTCATCTTCTCAAAATTCTTAAGGCCGTGCATGAACGCCTTGGCCACGTCGCGCACGTGGATATAATTGCGTTTAAAATGCGCTTCAAACAAAACGATGAAGCGGTCATACACCGCGCGGTAGGTGAAATCGTTGACCAACAAATCCAGCCGCATCCGCGGGGAGACGCCAAAGGCGGTCGCCAAACGCAGCGCGATCCCGTTACCGGCCCCGAGGATCTCTTGCTCGGCGTTGACCTTGAGCTTGCCGTAAAGCGAAATGGGGTTAAGCGGCGTTTCTTCGGTGCAATGCCTGCTCTTTTCGCCGATGCCGTAACCGCTGTTGGTCGTCGGATAAATGATGATCTGGTTTTTACTGCGCAATTTCAAAATTAATTTTACGGCATCCAGGATGACCGCTTGCGCGGCCTGCGGCTCTTTGGCGCACAAAGGCGCCCCGGTCAAACACGCCAGCGGAAAGATCGCGTCGGCTTTTTTGATGGCACCGGCCATTAATTTCTCATCGCGCGCGTCGCCGCGGATAATGGTGAGATTTTTATCATGACAACAATCCAGAAGCGAGGTCTGGTGGAACATAAAATTATCAATGACCGTGACCTTGTGCCCATCGTTAAGTAACCGGGGAACCAGGACCGATCCCAAATACCCGGCCCCGCCGGTTATCAAAATATTCATTTATTAACTCCTCTCAGAATTCGAAGCACGAAAATCGAAATCCGAAACAATATCTAAATTCGAATATTCAAAACTCTAAACGACTAATTTAAAACATTGGGATTTAGAATTTCTAATTTGTTTCGTATTTCGTGCTTCGAATTTCGTATTTACTTGTTACTTAAATATGCCTCGTGCGTCCTTCGAACCCCCTCTTCCAACGAAACCCTGGGCCGCCAGCCCATCTGTGTCAGGCGGCTGCTGTCGAGAAGTTTACGCATGGCGCCGTCAGGTTTTGACGCGTCAAAAACGATTCCCCCCTTATATCCGCACACCCGCTGGATCATTTCGGCCAATTCCTTGATGGTCACATCACTTCCCGTGCCGATGTGCATTATGCCATCTCCCTCGCAGCGTTCCATCAAAAAAAGACATGCCGCCACGAAATCATCCACAAACAAGAATTCTCGCCGCGGGGCGCCCGTTCCCCAGATCACGACTTCCGGGCTGTTATTCCCGACGGCATCGATGAATTTGCCCAACAGCGCGCCCAGCACATGGGCCGTTGCCGGACCGGTATCGCCGCCTGGACCGTAGATCGTGGCCGGGATCGCGACGATCGCGTTTAAGCCGTATTGCCGGCGAAAGGTCTGGCAAAGTTTGATGCCGGCAATTTTGGCGACCGCGTACGCCTCGCTGGTCTTCTCCAGCGCGCCGGTCAAAAGATATTCTTCCTTCATCGGCTGCGGGCATTCTTTGGGGTAAACGCAGGAGCTGGCCAGAAACAACAATTTTTTGACCCCGAACTTGCGCGCCGCGTAAACGACATTGTTCTGGCTTTCCAGATTATGATAAATAAATTCCGCCGGTTGTTTCTGGTTGGCCTCGATCCCGCCGGAGCGTGTCGAGGTCAAAAACACATATTCGGGTTTGTGCTCCGCAAAGAAGTCATACACCGCCGGCTGGATCGCCGTGTTCAAAGCGATCGCCGAAGATGAAAAAACACGGGTGAAATGATCGGCCGCAAAATGATCCGTCAGCGACTTTTCAATGATATCGTTATGACCGACGATTAAAATTTTCGCATTTTTATCCATAACACAAATCACGTAAGGGCGTATCGCGATACGCCCCTACCTTATTTCTGGTTATAAAAATTCCCGTGCTCGATCAGCAGTGTCGCCCGCGCGTCTTTACGTTCCAACGCGTGCTTGTACGCAGGGAAGATCTCCTCCGGCTCATTGAGCTCAACGACCTCGATCCACCCGAACAGTTTTCTAAACGCCCCGGCGAAATTCCCGACGTGCTGGTGCCCCGGATGGACAGGTTGATCCGGTCCCGTTGCCGCCCGGATCAGGATCCTGGGCAAGACCGTATTGCCGCTGATGGCCGGCATTTTATCGATCATATTCGACATATCGCCGGTGGCCAGCAAAAGAAAATTCTGCCGCGGATAGACTGAAATCGGCACATACCCGGCCAACGCCATGCCGAGCGTAAACTGCATCTGGAAACTTTCATTGATCGGCATCTCCAGGGCTTTCTCCGGCGCAATGTCTTTTAACGTCGAATACATAAACGTCCCTGGACCGGCGACCGTTTGCCCGACAAAGATCGTTTTCGGCTGCTGCGCCACCCATTCCATCGTGCGTTTGAGTTCGTCAAAATATTTCATAATTTTAAAATTTGATTTTCCACCCTAATCCCGAATGCGGATAGGTGTTGGTGTATTTAAAATAAATGATCTTCTTATCGTACTTCGTTCCTTTAAACCACGGCTCCGGGCACCCCCAAACTTCACGCGTATTGGTCATGACGCTTAAACCGTTATCGCCGACAATAAACGTCGCCGGCAGATCAAAATTCACGGCATATTTGACCGCCTCATGGAATATCCCTGTTTCCGCCGTCATATCGCCGCAAAAAATGAACGCCCGCCCCTTTTTGCCCTGATTTTTAAGCGCCCAGGCCGCGCCCACGGCGGTTCCCATCAAGCTTCCCACGATCCCCGTGCAAAAGACTTTATATTCCGGGAAGCACAGCGAGATGCTTTTGCCGTCGACAATGGCCTGCTTGACCTCTTCGCGCGGCACGCCTTTAAGAAGTGCCAACTCGTGGGAATCCCAGTGCCCGAAAACATAATCTTCCGGGCCGATCGAATTTTCCTGGAATATCCTGATGAGCGCTTCTTCCCTGCCCGCGCGCAAATGCACCGGCGCGCGAATAACACCGGTGGCAAAAATCCCGGCGATTTCTTTCTCGAAATTGGCCAGATCCTCTTTGTTGATCGTCCCGACACTCGTGGATTTTTCCGGCATCATATGTTATTGACCTTTCCTTTTCCAATGTTAAATCTCCAGCTTCCATTACCAACGGAAGCTGGAGATTTAACATTCTGTTTGACAGGGAGAAGGTCAATAACCCGTTTCATTCTCTTGAAACCACGCAATGGTTTTCTGGAGTCCTTCTTTGAGTTTCACCTTCGGCGTCCACCCCAATCGCTTCCTGGCCAAAGTAATATCCGGCCGACGCTGCTTTGGATCATCGGTGGGAAGCGGTTTATAAACGATCCTGCTTCTTGTATCCGTGAGCGCGAGAACCAATTTCGCGAATTGAAGGATCGTGAACTCATCCGGATTACCTATATTGACCGGGGTCGTAACATCGGATTTCAACAGCCGGAAAATCCCGTCAACAAGATCCGAGTAATAACAAAATGACCTTGTCTGCGTGCCGCGGCCATAAACGGTCAGCGGCTTATTGTGCATGGCCTGATGGATGAAGTTAGGCACCACCCGCCCGTCGTTGATGCGCATGCGGGGCCCATAGGTATTAAAAATACGGATGATCCGCGTGTCCAGTTTATGATAACGGTGATAGGCCATGGTGATCGCCTCGGCGAAACGCTTGGCCTCATCGTAAACCCCGCGCGGCCCGATGGGATTCACGTGCCCCCAATAAGATTCCTTTTGAGGATGCACTTGCGGATCGCCGTAGACTTCCGACGTCGAGGCCAGCAGGTACCGGGCTTTCTTTAATTTAGCCAGCCCCAACGTGATGTGGCTTCCCAAAGAGCCGACTTTAAGCGTCGGGATAGGATGATTCAGATAATCCACCGGACTCGCCGGAGACGCAAAATGCAGAACATAATCCACAGGATTGTTCAACCGGAACTCTTTTGAAATATCGTGGCGGATGAACCGGAAATTTGAATTCCTGGAAAGATGGTCGATGTTACGGGTGTTCCCGGTAATGAGATTATCAACGCAAAAAACCCTCATCCCTTCCCCGATGAAACGGTCGCAGAGATGACTTCCCAAAAAACCAGCCCCGCCGGTGATGACAATTGCCTTTTTTCTCATGGCTCTTTCTGCAGCAGGGACAGTCAATGACCTGCCCCTGCTAAATTTTTGTTATTTTATCGCTCTTGATTCCCTTATAGACATTACGCACGTCGTAGATCGCGCGCGCGTGGTCCAAAACGGCCCTATAATCGACCTTGGTATGGTCGGCGGCGATCACGACACAATCATACTGGGACAAATTCTGTTTGCTCAACGCCACGGATTTCAGGTCAATTGTACTGATGCGCAAATACGGGATAAAAGGATCATGATAATCCACGCGGCACTTTTTCCCCTGCAGGATCTCGATCAGTTTTAACGACGGGGATTTGCGCAGGTCCTTGACGTCTTTTTTGTACGTGACGCCCAAAACCAGTATTCTGGAATTGTTTAACTTTTTTCTCTTCTTTTTCAAGACCCCGGCCAGGCACTCCACCGCGTAATGCGGCATATGGGAATTGATGTCCGCCGAAAGTTTGATGAATTTCGAACTGAAGCCATGGTGTTTGGCTTTCCAGTACAGATAAAGCGGATCATCGGGGATGCAGTGCCCGCCGACGCCTAAGCCCGGATAAAAAGCCATAAAGCCGAAGGGCTTGGTCTTGGCCGCGTCAATGACCTCCCAGACGTCGATATTCATCTTATGGCACATCATGGCCACTTCATTGACCCAGCCGATGTTGATGATGCGAAACGTGTTCTCCAGCAGTTTGGTCATCTCGGCGGCTTTGGCCGTGGAAACCATGTGGACATGTTTGATGATCTGTTCATAAAGAAGCTTCGTCAATTCTCCACTTGCAGGCGTCAGGCCGCCGACTACCTTCGTGATATTGGTGACATCATGCGTTTTGTTGCCCGGGTCGATACGTTCCGGCGAGAATGAAAGAAAGAAATCTTTGCCGGACTTCAATCCGCTTTTTTCCAATTCCGGCTTGATGAGTTCTTCCGTCGTGCCGGGGTAAGTGGTGCTTTCGAGCACGACCAAAGTATCTTTCTTGATGAATTCGCGGATGGTACGCACCGCGCTCAAGATATAGGTAATGTCCGGCGTGTATTTGCGCTTCAAGGGCGTGGGAACGCAGATGATGACGCAATCGATCGTCCGCAGGACCTCAAAGGTCGTCGCGGCCGACAAATGCCCGCTGGCGACAACGCCCGCCAGTTCACGGCCGGGGACATCGAGGATATAGCTTATCTTGTTTTGGATATTCCGGACACGGTCCGTATCAGTATCCAACCCGAATACCCGGAAACCCTTTTTTGCGAAATTGACCGCCAGGGGCAGCCCCACGTAGCCAAGCCCGATGACGGCGATCCTCGCCTTTTTCCCCGCGATCTTTTTCTTCAATGTTTGCGACACTTGTCAACTCCTTTTGCGTTCCAGTATCCCGCGACCGACGCCGTAATATTCGAATCCGGATGCCTTGAGATTCCGGTCATGGTAAAAATTCCTGCCATCAAAAAGAATGGCATGCCTCATGACACGTTTGATCATCTTGAAATCCAATTTCTTGAATTCATCCCATTCCGTCAAAAGCAAAAGACAATCACAGCCTTTGGCCAACACGTACGGGTCTTTGCAGTAGGTCACATTTTTGAAAACCTTTTTAGCGTTGGGCATGGCCTGCGGATCATAGACCTTCACCTTGGCCCCTTCACGCTGTAAGGTCTCGATAATGCCGATGGAAGGAGCGTTACGCATATCGTCCGTATCGGATTTGAACGCGACCCCCAGGACCCCGATGACCTTGTCTTTGATGATCCATAATTTATCTTCGATCAGCCGCACAAAAAGAGCTGTTTGCCCTTCATTGACATTACGCACTTCCCTGAGAAGATTGAAATGATACCCGCTTTTTTCGCTGAGGCGAATGAAGGCATCGACGTCCTTTGGGAAACAGCTGCCGCCGTAACCGATCCCCGCATCAAGGAATTTACGCCCGATGCGTTTGTCGAATCCCATACCCTCGGCGACCTTCAGGACATCGGCGCCCAGGTGATCGCAAATTTGCGCGATGGCGTTGATGAACGATATCTTGGTCGCCAAAAATGAATTCGAAGCGTGTTTGATCAATTCCGCGGAATTGATATTAGTGACGACCATCACGGGATTCAAAGGCGCGTATATCTCGCGCAAAAGCCGTTCGGCCTTGGTCGACTCAACGCCGATGACGACACGATCGGGGTTCATAAAATCATGGACCGCGGAACCTTCGCGCAGGAATTCCGGGTTGGAGGCCACATCGAAATCCAGCGTCACCTCATTTCCTTTGCGGAATTTCCTGGACAGGTTCATGACGATGGTGCGTTTGATGCGCTGGCCCGTGTCGGCGGGGACCGTCGACTTTTCAACGATCAATTTATAGGAATCCATAACGCGCGCGATGTCCCGGGCCACGTTCTCGACATAGGTCAGGTCCGCCTCGCCGTTTTTCTTCGACGGCGTCCCGACGGCGATAAAGATCACGGCGGATCTTTTCGCGGCGCCGGCAATGGATGTCGTAAATGATAACCGCTTGTTCTTGAGATATTTCTTCAATAGCTCTTCCAGGCCGGGTTCATAGATCGGAACTTCTCCCAGCGTGAGGCGTTTGATCTTCTCATGATGATTATCCACGCAAATGACGGTATGCCCGATGTGCGCCAGACAAACCCCGGTCACCAACCCGACATACCCCGATCCGACAACAGCTATATTCATGTTTATTTTCCTTCCGAACTTTGCGAGCCGGCCTTGCGCTTGTTGAAACTTGTTCCCATATCCACAATGAAATCAGGAAAGGCCTTTAACGTAAAGACGATCCAGATCTCGCTGCCTTTCGTCCTGGTTTCGTTGAAATTGATATCCATGGTCCACTCATGCAGGTCGCGTCTTAGCGTAAACTCCTGCTCCTTGTGCACCCCGCTTTTGGCATCAAAACGATTATATGTCCTTATCGCCCACTTCGGATTGATTTTGTAAGAAAGTTCGGCGGTGACCTGATCATCGACCGCGCGGTTCCACCGCTTGCCGATGCCGGCCGTCCATTTCGGGCCGGCATTGATATACAAATCGAAATTCGCCGTGGTCAGGTATTCTTCACGCGTATCATACGTCGAATCAAAATAGAATGTGGCCCGGTCGACGGGGCGAAAATCGATGTTGGTCGTGATGGTGTTAAATCCCCCCTTACCGGGGTTCTCCTTTAAAGCAAAATTCGTTCCAATGACCGCGCGCAACAACTCAACGACTTCATCGTTTCTTTTCGTCTGTAATTTATTTTCCAGCGAGAAATTAATGTTGTGACTCAACGCCCTGCTGTCGATACTGTCGAAAGAATTTAATTGCTCGGAACTGAATGTCGGCCCATGGTCATAGCTATAGGAAACGCCCGGCGTGACGATATGCCGCAAATGGTGGATGTCCAGCCCCCATTTCTTCACCTCGGTATCAAAAACCTTATAAAATTTCGTGCTCAAGCTCGCCCCCGTGCGGAATATCCCCCGGATGGTATTGTATTCATTCGGATCTTTGGTCTTGCTGTAGTAAGTATGTTCCCCGCCGACAAACGGCCTCATCTCAAAAATCCCGACTTTCATCGGATAAGCAAGCTCGCTGTCCGTGTCCACGCGCATGGTTTCCAGGCGAACTTCGGTGGGAGAGGCCTGCTTGCTGGTCAGGTTAGAGTAGATGCTGGTATTTCTAAAATACAGCCCCGTTTCCCCAAGTTTTTGACTTGATAAGTCGTAGCGCAATTCCGGCAAACGCTCGACCCTCGACTCAAAGCGGTTCACGCGCTTATCCACGCGGAAATTCATAGTTCCCACGGACAGGGTTCTGGCCAGTTGAAAAAATGTTTGCGGGGCCGAATCCTTGTCAAATTCCCGCTCGAAGTATTCCTTTAAAAGAGTATCATCACTTAGTTTGTAATACTGCAAGATCGCGTTGGTCTTTTGATCAATATCCCACTTGTGCCTCCATTCCGACCTAAAGCGCTCGCGCTCAATAGTCGGGCTGGGACGTGGCTGATAGAAACGTCTCGAAGTAATGCTGCGCTCGTTCATGTAATAAATTCTTATCGACCCGGAGCCCGTGCGCGGCGTTTTGTAGGTAAGATCCACACCCGAGGCGATGTCCTTTTTCTCGCGGGCATCGAGATGGAGGATCCCTTTGAGGTTGTCATTCAATTCATACCGCATGGAAGTCAGTAAAAACATCCCCCACTGCTTGTCATAGCCGGGCGTAAAGGTAACAAGCGGTTTCTTGCCCGTCAGATCCTGTGTCATCTTTGGAAGATACAGCAGGGGGACGCCGCCCACTTTCATGCACACCTTGCGGGCCACCAGCTTGTCTTTCGGGTAGATATCGATCTTGCGGGAACGGATAAAATAATGCGGCTGATCGAGATCGCATGTCGTGATATATCCATTTGTCATGCTGATGTGGTTCGCGTCGATTTTGGAAACCTGCTCTCCCTTTCCGTAATAGGGATTAGCAAAGATCGATGCCGGCGCGAAATCACCGTTCATGGTCGCGAAATTGAAGGTCATCTCCTCTCCGGAGATCTCGCTTTCGCCCCCCTTAAGCAGACGCACATTTCCCTTCGCGTGCGCAATACTGGTGTCCCGTGAAAACTCGAGGTGGTCACAGGTGAGGGTCACATCTTTATAAAAAATCACAACGTTGCCTTCGGCGGTGACCTTGTTGCCATTCATTGAATATTCGATGGTGTCCCCATTAAGCTCAACGGAAGTGGCCGGCCCGGCGCCGGTGCCCGGTTCGACCGCAACGGGAACTTCGGTGACCTGTGCAGAAACCGGCGGCGTTTCTTCCTTGGGCTCAACCTCATTGAGTTGCGCCGCGACCGGTTGTATTTCTTCTTCAGCGGACGCGATCCCAAAAATAAAAACGGAAATGCTCATGACCAGCAACATCAGCACAATCCCCGTTCTCTTGCCCGCCATATTATTGAGCTTCCTTCCATTAAACAGAACTCCAAATCTCCCATTGGCTTCATCGACGCTCTTGGGAGATTTGGAGTTGGAATGGAAAAGCTCAATAACGTCCAAGGATGGATTCCTTTACCAGAATATGCGCGCCCAGGATACCGGCCTCATCGCCCAACCTGGCCCGGACGATCCTGACCATATTCTTTTGAACCTTCATCGCCCGGCGCCGGATCACTTTCTGAATTGTTTTTTCCATAAATTTGTAATTATTGGCAATCCCTCCGCCGATAATAACCAGCCGCGGATTCAGCAGATTGATAACGCCCACCAGCGCGTTGCCGATATGCGTGGCGGTTTCCCGCCAGAATCGAACGGCGAGGGCATTCCCGCGGTTGGCCAGGGCGAACACGTCTTGAGGCCGGATGTTCTCCTTCCCGAATATGCCGGCCGCCTTGTCCATCAAAATCCGGTTGCCTACATAGCGTTCGAAACACCCCATCCCGCCGCAATTGCACGCCGGACCTTGTTCATTGAGCGGGATATGGCCGATCTCCCCGGCGACAAAACCTTCCCCGCGATATAACTCGCCATTAAGCACCAGTCCGCCGCCGACACCTGTCCCCAGCGTAATGCAGACCAAATTTTTGTATCCCTTGCCGGCCCCCAGTTTCCATTCCCCCAAAGCGACCAGATTCACGTCATTATCTATAAAAACCGGGAGCTTCAACTTGCTTTGGATGATCTTGCGCAGAGGAATATTTTTCCATCCGGGGACATTCGGCATAAAAATGACGTTCCCTTTAGAAACGTCGACCAACCCAGGTAAGCCGATCCCGATGCCGGCGATATCCTTTGTGGTCTTGCCGTTCTCCTGGATGAGGGCGCGGATCGCCGCCACAAGGGCGTCGATCAAATGGCGGGGATGATGATCATAAGTCTTTGTTACCAAATTAGTTTTAGCTATGATCCTGCCGGAAGAAGCGACCAGTCCCAACTTGATGTTCGTTCCTCCGACATCGACCCCAATGGTGCACAACCGCATGTCTATCCTTGTAATATCCGTATTAGAATGGAGTCATTGTACATGAACAGGGTGCGGGATTCAAGCTGAATCAATCATAATGTCATTTAAGAATTAAAAGTGGACACTTTTAAAGCGATTTAAGTTTTAAAAGTGGACACCTAAGAAATTCGTAATTTCTGGAGAAATGTTTTTAGGCAAAACCTTCAATCTTTTAAAGTCATTCATCGAAACATCCATCCAGACGATGAATCAAGCTTCTGGGCGTACAAAAGTTAATATATTTAACATGTCCACTTTTAAAGTTTAAAGTGTCCACTTTTAAAATTTACGTAACAGCTGAATCAATCATAAGTTCTAAGTTATGTCTCCACTTCACGAGAACTCATCCGCGTGACAGACTTTTTGCCCGGCGCCGTTTTCTTTTTCATTCCGCCATGCGCACCGTGGTTTCGCTCTAGCTCAACCACTCCTCGCCTGCCATAGGAATGGTAAGCAGGACCGAGTGTAACCTAATATCTCGTCGCGTAGCCTTTGTCCAGCAATTCCTGGTTCAAATATATCAATTCGTCAGTCTTCAGCCTTCTGTCATCAGTCTCTGACGACTGACGTCTGATGTCTGACGACTCATAAAATACATCCACCACAAATCGCCCGTGCTGATCCGTCCGGTCTTTGCGCGATTTGAGCACAATGGCGGCCCCCGCGGGCAGGAGTTTTTCCACGAACCTTTTGGCCTGGTCTCCTTCCGGCGTGCCGGCTTCCGGGCAGTCGATCCCGCGCAGGCGCAGGCGGTCGCGCACGATGATCCTGAAACCGGCTTCAATTAAGACCAAAAGCGTGTCGCCGTCGATGACGCGGTCGATGGTGGCCGCGTAGGTGTAGGACATCTCGTCCGTAAGGTTTAGATTTTTCAGCTCTTCTTTGGCCACCGGAAAGGTGACGAAAAATCCGCAGTCGATGAGGACTTCGCCGTCTTTCAATTTAGCGCGTAAGGGCGAGACGGCAAACGTGTCAAGCCGCAGATCCGCGGGGCGCTTGAGCGGGGGAAGCGCCGACGGATCTTTTTCCGGTTCCCGGCGGATTACGTAGGTTGGTCTCTGAAAAACCGGGACCGCATTTTTCGCTCAGGGCCTTCGAAAGCTGCGGGATCAACTGTTTGCCGTACGCGGCGCGCATGGCCCCGTCCCGCTCTTCCTCAACGACGCGCCGCCCCGTTTCCTCCCGAAGGGAGCCTACCGGCCAGGCAAAACGCATCTGCACCCGCAGGGCATCGAGGTAAAGGCGGCCGCAGGCTCCCTTCGGGAGGAAATGTCGCCGACGAGTCTGCGGAACCTGTCTAAAGCCGGAACAACGGGCATTTCAATGATCCTTTCCTGTTAGACGGGTTACGTTGCGCCGGCCGCTCCGGGAGTGTCCCTGCTTACAATCCCAAGAAGTATCAAACCCTTTATTCACCGGCATTTCTTTTCTCTCCATGTTCTCCATATTTTTGATCCAAATAATCTTTCATTTCTTTCAAAACAGCCCCGCCGTCAATTGCCGGAGAGTTTGGCTCGCAAGCAAAACAAATAAAGATATCCTCATCTTGGTCGGCCCGCGTAAGATTACAGGGTATTTCATATTTGGGATCATCGTTCTTTTTACAGGTAACGCACCGCCCGCATTTCGGAATAAAATCCGGGTTAAACTCCGTTCCATCATCATGAAAATAAGGCATGCCAACATCTACTCTCTTTCATCAAGAATCCTGACAAGCGGTTCTTCCCAGCCAAAACAAGTTTGTCTGCCGCAAAGCGGCTCAAAGGCATCAATGCACGCTGGATCAACTTGTGCGAACTCCTGGAGCATCCCCACGACCTCGCTCATAAACCCGCCGACAATGCCGTTGGAATCATCCACGCCGCCGACTTGCAACTTTCTATCCAGCCGCAAAAGTAACTTCACCAGAATCTCCGCGGTTTGCCTACCGACCGGCAGATCAGAAACAATGGCCGACAGCCGGGCACATCCTTCGCGCAATGAATCCTGATTCGCGAACCAGGTACGTGACGGCCCGGAATAAGGCTTGATGTATCTCATCGATTCCGTGATGGACTTTTTAACAGCGTCCAATTCTTCCTTGTTTAATGCTCCCCGCCGGCCGCTGCATTTCACTTCAGAGGTCTGTTGTTTATCCTCGGCCGTTAAAGGCTTCCCATTCAAAACCGCATAAAGAGCCAAAGCCGCCACATGCTTGCACAACGTGCCTCTTTCACCGAGATAACACGTACAATGAGCGTCTTTATAACGACGTCCCGATACAGAAACCCGATACGGCTTAGTCCCAAGAACAACCGCCGTAAAATCGCCGAATGCCTCTTCGGCTTCCGTCACCTTACCGCTCTCATACAAATCCACCGCGCGCCGAAACGCCGCCTCGTCGGTGGCGAATTTGATCTTATTAAGGTCGTAGGTCGGGGGCATGACAGATCTAAAGCCCTTATCCATTTAACTGATCAGCAATACTTAAAAAGGGCACGGTCCCCATTTGCCCATTAAGGTGTGACAAATTGCAAATTGCAAATTGCAAAGTCAATTGACAAATTATCCTTCGTCGAATATACTTAAAGCAGACAAGTCATCCGAGACCCGTTTGCTCACCGAAAGGTGCAAACGGGTTTTGTGATTCTAAGGCTTTAACTCATCTTCTACAGTTTGACTTAATTTCTTTAATCTTCTCGACGAGACCTCTGGCGTCGTAGTTTTCTTGGCACCGCATCCTGGCTGTCATCAACCGACGTCAGGAAGACTTGATCGTGGCCGGCAGCGCGACACCCACCGCCGCAAAGACCTTGCCGCAGCAGCCTTCCGCGCG
>JACROV010000090.1 GCA_016214285.1 Candidatus Omnitrophota bacterium
CTCGTGGATTGTTGTTCTACCGCCTTATCCAACAAGCGGTAAATATCGCTCCGGTTACGGCTCAAGATATTCATGGCGGTAAAGATTGAATCATATCCACAAGATTTAGTAGTAATGGTCATCAAGGGCATAACCCTATTATAATTATTTGAATATTAACGAGTTAGCTAAAGCGTCTGCTAATTCATGTGCTAATTCTCTTGCTAATTCTCTTGTTCTGGAAGATATCGATATGGAGACAGAAACATATAACAAGATGTTTCAATTGTATAAAGCAATTCATGCTTGCCAGCGATGTGTAGGAGCTCAAGGGTGTTTCATTGAAAATGATCCATCAAAGATTATGAGGAAGGTTCAAAAAGATAATCTTTTCACTAAAGTTCTTGTTGTTGGTCAGGCTTTAGGAGGGTGCACTCAAAGGGTTAGTGGATTACCATACACTCTGGGATCAGGCTTGTTAAGCAAAACGGGCGAAGTTTTAAATAGTTTTTTAAATACTTTTGGATATGCTTTGGTTAATTCAAAAGATTTTAAAGCAATTTATTCAACAGATCTTATTCAATGTTGGCCAGGCAGAGGCAGAAGAGGTAATAATGATCGGATTCCAGAAAACCAGGAAATTGCATATTGCCAAACTTGGTTGGAAGAAGAACTAAATATTATTCAACCAGATGTTATAATTTTTCTAGGTAGCAAATCTAAGAAATATATGAAGTCTTTGATAAGAAAGGAGTCTATTGAATGGGCAAAAGAATATCAAATCAATCGATGGGAGAAAAGAATTTCTTTATATGCAATTTATCACCCAGCTTATCGTTACAATAATCTTTTAAGGGAAGAAGTTTTTCGTGAAGCATCAAAAAATATACGAGAAAGACTACATAATTATGCGAGAGAATAAGAGAAAAGTCTTCGTCGCAATGTCCGGCGGGGTGGATTCGTCGGTTGTCGCCGGGATGATGAAGGACGAGGGCCACGATGTCGTGGGGGTCACGATGTGCTTTAGCATCAATCATCCTGACAGCAAGAAGCCGTCGTGTTGCGGCGTCGACGGCATCCAGGACGCCCGGCGCGCCGCGCAGATCCTCGATATTCCGCATTACGTCCTCGATTTTGCCAGGGAGATAGACCAATACATTATCGAAGACTTTACCAATGAATATTTAAGCGGCCGCACGCCGAACCCGTGCGTGCGGTGTAATCAGTACTTGAAGTTCGGGACGCTCTACGCCAAAGTCAAGAGCCTCGGCGCGGATTATCTCGCCACCGGGCATTATGGCCGCATCGAATACAATGAAGTCACGGATCAGTTTGAGCTCAAGAAGGCCAAAGATCTCAAGAAAGACCAGTCGTATTTCCTTTATAGTATGCGCAAGGAGATATTGCCGTCGGTTTTATTTCCTTTAGGGAATATGACCAAGGGCGAGGTGCGCGCGCTGGCCCGCAAATACAAATTAAATACCGCCGAGAAACCGGAAAGCCAGGACATTTGTTTTGTTCCCGACGCGGGATACAAAAAATTTCTCGAAGACCGTGTGGGTAACCGCGTTTTTCAGCCCGGGGATTTTGTTACCCACGACGGCAGCGTCGTAGGTAAGCACAAAGGCATCGCGCATTACACGATCGGCCAGCGGGACAAACTTGGTATCGCCCTCGGGCATCCGGTGTACGTCTACAAGATCGACAAGGAGACCAATACCGTTCACGTCGGGCCGGAGTCGTGTCTTTACTCGGCGGGATTTTACGCGGGACAATTAAATCCTGTCAGTATTTCAATTCCCCAAGAAAAAATGGAAGTCAGCGCGCGTATCCGTTATAATGCTCCAGAAACAGCGGCTCATCTGACGTATCTTGACGGGGGGAGGGTCCTCGTGGAATTCGCCGCGCCGCAAAAGTCGGTCACGCCGGGACAGTCGGCGGTGTTTTACAAAGGCGACGTTGTTTTGGGCGGCGCGATCATTGATGAGCCGATCGCGTTGGAAGAGGCTAAATTCGAAATCCGAAGCACGAAACTCGAAACAAATTCGAATAATAAAATAGGGTTATGCCCTTGACTACCACTTCCAGCATACGATGGGCACGAAATCCTGTTGCACTGTTCATCAAAGGCATAACCCTATTTTGAATTTGTTTCGGATTTCGGATTTCATGCTTCGTGTTTAGGCTTGGTAATTTGAGAAAATAAATCAATGGACATCAAACTAGACCGCAACAATCTCAAAGGTTTCATCGAGCCGAAGGACTATCAGGCCATTTTGCCGGCCGTCCAGAAGGCCCACAGCGACCTGGAAAACAAGACGGGGAAAGGCGCCGCCTTTACCGGCTGGCTCGATTTGCCTTCGCGGATGGAAGACAGTTTTCTGGAGGAACTGGTTGAATTCGGCAAAGAGGTTCGGGAGAATTCCGATTGCTTGATCAGTATCGGTATCGGCGGGTCTTACGTCGGAGTTCACGCGACTTTGGAATTTCTGATCGCGGAACAAAAAATACCCGTTCATTTCGCGGGCCAGGACCTCAGTTCCAATTATCTTTATTATCTGCTCAAAGGCCTCGAAAATAAAAGGATCACCGTGGTCGTGATCTCCAAATCCGGCACGACCGCCGAACCCGCCCTGGCTTTTCGCGTCATCAAGAAATTTATGCAGGAGCAGTACTCCGCCGAGGAGTTGAAAAAGCGGATCGTTTGCATCACGGATCCCCGCGAGGGCGCCTTGCGCGCCATCGCGCGCAAAGCCGGGTACCGCACGTTTCCCATTGACGGAGACATCGGCGGCAGATTTTCAGTTCTAACAGCGGCGGGACTGGTGCCGCTGGCCATCGCCGGCATCGATATCAAGGGATTGATCCGGGGCGCGCGCGCCGCCCAGCGGTATTGCTCGCGGATGGACCTGGAAACCAATATCGCCTATCAGTACGCGGCCGCCAGGTTCTTGCTTTATCAGCAGGGAAAAACAATTGAGGTCTTGTCGACCTTTTATCAGCGTCTGGCTTTGGTGGAGGAATGGTGGAAACAGCTCTTCGGCGAAAGTGAAGGCAAGGACGGCAAGGGGCTTTTCCCCACTTCTTTGAGTTTTACCACGGATCTCCATTCCATGGGACAGTTGATCCAGGAGGGTCCGCGCAATATGTTCGAGACGTTTTTGCTGGTGGACCAGCCCGGGCACGGCGTGATCGTCCCCCAAGACAAGGACAACCTGGACAATTTCAATTGTGTCGCCGGCAAAGACCTTGATCATGTCAACAAGCAGGCCTGGGCCGCGACCGCCGCCGCCCACCATGAAGGCGGGGTCCCGAATATGACCATCATGGTCCCCGGTTTCGACGCGTATTCCCTGGGACAGTTATTTTACTTTTTTGAGAAATCGGTGGCCATCAAAGGGTATCTTTTGGGGGTCAATCCCTTCGACCAGCCGGGAGTGGAAGCTTACAAGAAGAAGATGTTTGAACTCCTCGGAAGAAAGTGAGCGAACCGAAAATGCCAGACGTGATCACGCCTTCTTCTTCGAAGAACAATCCATCATCCAAGAAGAATCTTAAAAGGATTTTCTTCGGGTTTGTTCTCATTTTTCTGGCCGTGTTCAGTCTGGCGGTCGCCATGTATTGGCCGGAATTCCAAAAGCAATTTCTCCCGGAGATGGCAGTTCCAGCGCGGGAGAAGATCGCCCCTGTCTACACACCCGCGCAGGAAACGAAGGTTGCTGCCGGCGAGAAGAAATCGGCCCTAAAAGAAGGATTCCTGTGGGTCGATCCCGTGTCCTCGCAATACATCGTTACATTGGGCAAAACGCACGGGGTACGGGAAGGGAAAAAGTTGAATGTTTATAACGGAACGAATCTTTTAGGCCAAGTGGCCGTGGACAGGGCGCTGGAAACAGTTTCTTATGTCCTTCCGGAAAAGTCGGCGGATATTTCAAAGGACGCGTATTACAGGGTCGTTGCTGAATAGTGTTAAAATTCGAAGCAGGAATTTTGTCAGCCAGGGGCTGATCCGCCAATGAAGGTTAGAAAAGGTTGGAAGAGGTTTGAAAAGGTTACAAGAGGAAGAACGTTGCAAAAGGTTGCAACAAAAGTAATCTCAAGAAACTTTTAACGTTTTTCAACATCTTTCAACCTTTTGCAACTTTTTTTAACTTTTAAGATTTGTTTCGTGCTTCGTATTTCGAATTTAAGAAATGAAGGAGGTGGCGTTATGGGACAGATAGGTATGCCGGAACTGATTGTCATTCTTCTTGTGGTCATTATCTTGTTCGGCGCCAGGAAGCTCCCTGAGATCGGCAGCGCTTTGGGCAAGGCCATCCGGGAATTTAAAAAAGCCGGCAAAGATGTTCAGGATGACGTCAAAGACGCCGTCAAGCAGGACGATGAGCATAAATCCTGATGAGCTTTCTTTCTGGGGGCATCTCGATGAACTGCGTTCGAGGCTGATCAAGTCCTTCATCGCCGTTGTCATCGCCGCCTGCTTTTTTTACCTTTACGTCGATCGTTTCCTCGCTTTTTTGATCAAACCCGTGGGCAAGGTCATCTTTACTTCTCCGGCGGACGCCTTTGTCGTCCGGTTGATGCTTTTGATCTGCGGCGGGGTGGTGCTTGCCTTGCCGGTCATCATTTATCAACTTTGGCAATTCGCCGCCGCGGGGCTTAAAGAAAATGAGAGGAAATATATCCGCTTTTTCGCGCCCGCTTCATTTATCCTGTTTGTGGTCGGCTGCGTCTTCGGCTATTGGGTCATCATCCCCGTTGGCATGAAATTTTTGTTGAGTTTTTCAACCGAATCCATTATCCCGATGATAACGCTCCCCAACTATATTTCTTTTATCGTCACGCTGGTTTTGGCCTTTGGCCTTTGCTTCCAGCTGCCTTTGATCCTTATGCTCCTGGCCAAGATCGGCATCGTCACGCCGGCTTTTCTGCACCAGAAAAGAAAACACGCCATTGTCCTGATCCTGATCGCCAGCGCGATCCTGACCCCCTCGCCGGACGCGGTCTCGCAAATACTGATGGCCGGGCCGTTGCTGGTGCTCTATGAGCTTGGTATCGTCGCCTCAAAATTTATGAAATCCCAGAGAACTATTGGCGGGGAGTGATTATGTGTTATACTTATCCCAAGAAAGCAAGAAGCTAAGATTCTAGTCACGGAAAGGAAGACGCGATGAAAATTTCTGATTTGCGGGAACTGTTGAAAGACAAAAGAGTTATTACAGAGATCAACAAACATTTGTGGATCGAGAGCCAGAAGGCGGGATATTCGATCGGGGTTGAGCGGGCCACGGACGAATGGCTGCGGCTTTACGCAGCCGAATGGATGAAATATCACCAGCCTGAGAAATACAACATGTTGAAAGATAAAAAGAGAAGATAGCCGTGTGTTTTAAGGTAATCCTTCGCTCCTTTCCGTCGCTCAGGATGGTTTGATGCCATTTTTCTTGAATGTGGTAATGGCACCAAACCATAAAAAACCCCCTGAAATTTCAGGGGGTTTTTTATATAATGATCTTTACTGACTTATTTGCGCTTTGCTGTCTTTTTCTTTTTCTTAACTGGCATATGTTCTCCTCCTTTTGTTAAGAGATTTTTGCCGCTTTAATCTTTTCTTCTACAGTTCGAAGGCATTTTTTGGGGGTCAGATTTCTATTCTCGACGGAGATTGGCCGTAGCGGGCGCGAATTTTTTAAAAATGCGGTGCCAGGGAAGCAGCGGTTAGTTCTTGATTTTCGACGAGGTTTGC
>JACROV010000086.1 GCA_016214285.1 Candidatus Omnitrophota bacterium
TGTTAAAATGTTTATAATGCCGCTTGAAAGTCGTAGTTGTTGCATCTGGCCCTCCGTGGTTTTGGATTCTCGACAACTCCATTATCCACGTGAGGGCTTCTTTTTTAACCTTTTATCCAGAAAAAATGTCTAAAGTCGAGACTGATCGGCTCTGACTATACAATCAGTGTAATCTGTTCCAATCAGTGTAATCAGTGTTAAAGAAAGGTAATCAAATGTTGCGTTTCGCTGTTTTTGTCTCTGGTAACGGTTCCAACCTGCAGGCCATCATCGACGCCGTAAAAAAAGGCGCGATCAAAGCCGAACTGGCCCTGGTTTTCTCCGATAACCACAGGGCCTTTGCCCTCAAGCGCGCCGCGACCGCCGGCATCAAAACGCTTTGTCTGGAGCGCAAGGATTATATCTCGCCACAGAGCTATGACCGCGACATCATGATCTGTTTAAAGGAAGCGAAGATCGATTTCGTCGCCCTGGCCGGATACCTGCGGCTGTTGACGCCGTTTTTCTTAAAAGAATACCCGCAAAAGATCCTTAACGTTCATCCGTCGCTTCTCCCGGCGTTCAAAGGGATCCAGGCGATCAAGGACACCTTTACCTACGGCTGCAAGGTCGCCGGGGTGACGATCCATATTGTCGATGAAAAGATGGACCACGGGCCGATCATCCTGCAGGAAAGTTTTAAGGTCACCGAAAAAGAAACATTGGAGAGCCTCGAGGCGCGCGTCCACAAGGTCGAGCACAAAATTTATCCGAAGGCCATCGCGCTTTTTGCCGAGGGGCGGCTGAAGATCAAAGGGCGCAGGGTCAATATCCTCGACAAGCCGTTCGTCAGAAAAAAGGACGCGCCGCCGGCGGCGGAGGCCGAGCCGGGCCTGAATCCGGAGAATATCCCATGAAACAAGACCCCGTCCCTTGTGAAAAAACAGATATGAACGATACCAGCGAGATCAGGCGGATAACCGAAAAGATCAAGAAATTCCGGGACGAGCGGGACTGGAAGCAATTTCACAACCATAAGGATGTCGCCCTGTCGCTGGTCCTGGAAGCCGCGGAGGTCCTGGAACATTTCCAATGGAAAAAGCCGGAAGAGGTGGACAGCCACGCGGCGGCACGCAAGGGTGACATCGCCGATGAACTGGCGGACGTCGCGATTTATTTGTTCGAACTCGCCGATAATCTGGGCATTGATCTGCCGGAGGCGATTGATTCCAAGATGAAAAAGAACGCCCGCAAATATCCCGTCGAGAAGGCTAAAGGCCGGCACGCGAAATACGACCAGCTTTAGTTTTAGCGATTTTTAAGATTAAAATTGAAGAAAAACGGTTGACACCCACACGGATGAGTGGTATCTTGTTTTTTGTCAAAACCATTGTGAGCGTTTAATTATTTGGCGGCTCCTTTGAATTTCAAATGGGTAAGTAATGCTTATTGAGTTGAGCAAAATTGAGTTTACCCGTTATTAAAAAGACAACAATCTTAAAATAACGAAAGGTGCGAAAACCTCGGGCTTTAACCTTGGCCGCTTGAATCAA
>JACROV010000082.1 GCA_016214285.1 Candidatus Omnitrophota bacterium
CTCGTGGATTGTTGTTCTACCGCCTTATCCAACAAGCGGTAAATATCGCTCCGGTTACGGCTCAAGATATTCATGGCGGTAAAGATTGAATCATATCCACAAGATTTAGTAGTAATGGTCATCAAGGGCATAACCCTATTAATTTATTCCTTATGCCACCGGCTCACGACCTTGCCGTTGAAGGTGTTCAAAGCTTCTTTAATAATGCCCTCTTCTTCCTGCGGCTTGAAATCGCCAATGAGTTCATAATGAAGGCTGATCGGTGTTTCCAGCTTCGCCGAAAAAACTTTGGCCACGAGCTGTTTGATATTTGGATCTTCCAGTGCTTCTTTTTGAAAAGCGCATTTGGGAGGAAATCCGATCGTCAGACGCCCGTCCTTGAATTCCAAAGGTGTACCTTCCTGCAAATACGTGGCCAGAGACATCCGTTCGCGGCTGACCGCGAAGGTGAGCGTGTCCCAGCAGCGTTTGATCTTGGTCAGATCAAGGGTTTCCTGAAGCATGGGCGCGGACAACGGGAGATCTTCCCTGATCTCTTCGATCTCCTCGGCGTTGTCGTCGTTTGCTCCGAGGTTTTCTTTGACGACGTGTGTCAGATCGAGCTGTCCTTTTTCGCTTTTCAAAACATTGGCTGTGGTAAATCCGGATCCCGCGGCCGGTTTGGCTTCAGGCTGCTTTTCAGGCGCCGGCTGCGGCTGTGGCTGCGCCGAACGCGCTGGCGCGGACACGGCGACGCCGGGCGGCTGGACAAAAACCTCGCCGGTGTACGTCAGTTTGGCAAAGGCCACCTCCAGCGGCATGCGCGCCGATTCAGTTATTCCCGCGATGTCCTGCGTCTCAATAAGAGTGTCGACCGCCTTGAGAATATCTTTAAGGGTGAACTGCGCGCACTGGTTCAAATACATATCCTTAATAGCAGCCGGATAATCGATGAGTTTTCCAAGCGCCTTGCCGCCGATCTTCACGACCATCAGATTGCGGAAATGCTCGATCAGATCTTTGTTCAACTGCTTGATATCCTTTCCCTGGTCGATAATTTTTTCCAGGATCTCGAGGGCCAGCGGACAATTCTTCCGCGCCAGCGCGCCGGTCAAGTCGAACAAAAATTGCGTCTCCACCATGCCCAGCATGGAAAAAACGTCCTTCGCTTCAATGCCTTCGTCGCTTAACGCGCTCAATTGGTCGAGGATGCTCAACGCGTCACGCAAGCTCCCCTGCGCCGCCTTGGCGATCGTATAGAGCGCGTCCTGGGCTATTTTAAGCTTTTCTTTTTTGCTGATCGCCGCCATTGCAGCGGCGATCGTTTCCACACAGATGCGTTTAAAATCAAAACGCTGGCAGCGGGAAATGATGGTCGCCGGCACTTTCTGCGGCGCGGTCGTGGCGAAGATAAATTTGACGTGCGCGGGGGGCTCCTCAAGGGTTTTTAAAAGCGCGTTGAAGGCCTCCGTTGTGAGCATATGCACTTCATCGACGATGTAAATTTTGTATTTGCCCGCGCCGGGGGCGAATTTGACGTTCTCGCGCAAGGTGCGGATCTCGTCGATCCCGCGGTTGGAGGCCCCGTCGATCTCAAGGACATCGAAACTGCTCCCGCGGGTGATCTCCTGACAGGCCACGCACTCGCCGCAGGGGTTAAGCGTTGGCCCTTTCTGGCAATTGAGCGACTTGGCCAAAATGCGCGCGCAGGAAGTCTTTCCGATGCCGCGCGGACCGCAAAATAAATACGCGTGATGGATACGGCTGGAAGAAATCGCTTTTTTAAGGAGATCTGTGATGTGTTCTTGACCAGTGACTTCGTCAAAAGTCTGCGGACGGTACTTTCTGGCAAGGACGAGATATGACATAGCGTTGCTATTGTAACATAAAATTAGTGAAATTCAATTTTGTGTTCGCATTTTGTGTTCGCAGATAAACGCGCCGGCCGCGTGGCGTGCGTGTTCTTCCATCAGCGCGAGAGCATTTTTGACAATGCTGTTTCCAGATCAGGATAACGAAAGGCGTAGCCGCTTTCCAGGAGGCGTTTGGGAATGACGTTCGCCCCGGAAAGTAATAACTCCTTCCCCATTTCCCCGAACAATATCTTGATGACCAGCGCGGGTACCGGCAAGAACGCCGGCCGGCGCAGGACCTTGCCCAGAACACGCGTGAATTCGGCGTTGGAGACCGCCTTGGGCGCCACAAAATTGACCGCTCCGGCTAGGCCTGGCGTATTGATCACATGCTCCATGGCCGCGGGGATCTCATCTAAAGCGATCCAGCTCATCATCTGTTTCCCGGAACTTAATTTGCCACCAAAACCAAACCTAAAAACAGGCAACATTTTGCCTAAGGCCCCTCCTTTTGGGCTCAAAACAATCCCAAACCTCATATGTACCACACGGATACCCGCTTTCTCAGCCAAATTGGTGGAATGCTCCCAATCAGAACAAAGCCTATATAGAAATCCGTCCCCCATAACTATGCTTTCGTCTACATATGAAGGTGGTTCAATATGCCCATAAATACCTATTGCGGAGGCGCATAAAATGAGCTGGGGTGGGCTGTTCATGTTCGCCAAGACCTTGCATAGCTGGGTGGTCGTTTCAATGCGGCTGGAATAAAGAAGCTTCTTGTATCGTTTACTCCAGCGCTGGCCGGCAATATTGGCCCCGGCCAGATGAATAAGCATGTCTTGGCCTTCAAAGCTGGCGGGATCCAGGATTAAGCGGCCCCGCTGGCGGCTAATACGTGTTATGACATGCCCGCGGGCCTGAAAATACACTGCCGCGGCCGTGCCAATAAGACCACTTGCCCCTGTTATCGCAATGCGCATAAAATTATTTTACTGTCCCAAAGACAAATGGATGAACGCGAATCCGCGGGAATTAAATACCCAGCGTCTTTTTCAAAGCGGCTAATTTCGCCAGCTCCTGGTCGATCTGCGTATTTAGATCAGTGAAATATCCCGTCAGCCGCTCCAGATGAAGTTTGGTCTTGGCCTGGATGTTCTGGGTGACCGCGCTGAGGCTCTTGATGTTGAGGTCATTGGTATTTTTGATACCGTTCAACCATTGTTCAAGAAAATTGATGGCGGCCGGGGTAACGTCATCTTTTTTAATGGTGTTGAAGATCCCCAACTGGGAAAAATACGCGTCGAGCTGGGAAGCGGTCAGGATACAGGAATCCACCATACTGCTGACGAGGATCACATCTTTCGTGTCCGGGAATAAAGCCTTGACCTTCTGGGATTCCGTCAACAATTTACTGCGGATGTCCATCAGCCCCGTCGCCTGCGCGTAGGCGTTAAAACTCAATCCCGCAACCAAAGCCAAAATCATCATCATTGTTTTTTTCATGAGCATACCCTCCTTAATTTAGATTGCGTCGCTCGCCTCACATTCCACGAACGACGTACGACACTTTTTTACGGCGGCGCGACACGCGAAATGATCATGGCGCACCTCGCCACACTGGATTCACGCGACTTGGGTTCTATCTGGTATTTCTCTATCGTAAAGAGCCGGTCGGAGCTTTCCACGCCGTACATGAACACGGCCAGCTGGTCCATCTGCGCTTCCAGGCTCAAATTGATCAGATATTTCTTGGTGGCGCCGGACTGCTTGATGTCACCGGGCTTGAGATCGACAAGATAGACGGAATTTTTGTTGGCCAGATCCTCGATCTCCTTGAGCATGGCCGTCACTTCTTCGTCCTGGGACAACGAAGAATTCAAATACGATTCGAATTTGCTGCTTTGCGCCAGAATCTTGTCTTTCTGGGCCAGGAGGCGCAAATTCTTTTTGATGGCCGCCTCCTCCTGCCTGGTTTCCTTGTTCAAGGCCTCTATCTGCGAGAAGATCGGAGAAATGACCGTGCGGTCCAGGATCACCAGGAAAACAAAAGCGGCCGAAAGATTGAAGATCAGCCTCTCCCGCGGAGAAAGGTTAGCGATTTTTTTACCGATCGTCTGCAAATCAAGCATTTGTTTTATCCACTCGACTTCTTTTCCAGCGTGGCCACGATCTCAAAATCGACGAGGTCGCGCTTGCCCGCTTTGCGCTTGGTCGTGTATTTCGTCTTCACGTCCTTGAAATACGGCGATTTTTCCAGTTTGTCAACGAACGCGAAGACCACGGACATCGAATCCGCCGTGCCGCCCAGGGAGAATTTGCCCTGCGCGTCATAACGGATGTCCGCCAGTTCCAGATCGCCAGGGGCGAGCGTGGCCAGATCCGCCAGCACTTCCAGCGAATAGCCGCGCGTGGAGAGATAATTGGCCACCGTCGTGGCGCGCCCAAAACTTTTCTCCAGCTTCGCCGCCTCTTCCCCGACGGTCGCGTATTTCGTTTTCAAGTTCTGAAGAAAGAGGCTTTTAATATAGATCTTGCTTATAAAAATCATCGAGAGCACCAGCGCTATCGAAAGGATGAAGATGCCCGTTTTGATCAACTCCCTGCCGCGCTCCTCGATGTTCTTGCGCATCCGGATCTCCTCGGGGATAAGGCTGACCTTCGGCGGCGGCACGGCGGTCGTGGAGGCGATGGCGTTCAAAAAAGACAAATGCCTGACGGAAGCAATCTTCTGGGTGATCTCATCCGAAAAAATAGCCGCCCGAAAATACGGGACCGCGTGCACGGGCACGCGCGCCGTTTCGGCAAGCATGGTATCAAGGCCTTCGGTCGCCTCCACCGCGCCCGTTAAGACCAGCATGTGGGGCGCCTTCCCGATGGACTCACTTTCATAGGCTTCCAGAGAACCTCTGACCTCATCGACGAACTTCAGATGGTACCTCTCCTTCTCTTCAAAAAAATGCTGCGTCCCCACAGGGATGGAACGGATGAAGACCGGCTTGTCCTTGAAAATGATCATAAAATCCGTCGAATTTTCATCCACATGAAGACTGCCGATGGGGACATCGCGGCTGCTCAACTTCAGAAATTTATCCAGGGTCGCCGCGATCGCCTCGGGCGCGAAGAGCACGCCGGCGCACTTGAATCCCGCCTTTTCCACGATCAAAAACTGCCGCTTGATGACCTCACGCGAGGCGATAAGAAGCAGGATCCGGCTGTACGTCTGCTTATACGTCCCGACGTGGATATAATCGACAATGATCTCTTCCCGCGAATAGGGTGTGTGCCGGCTCGCCTGGAGGTTGACGATCGCCATGATCTCCCGCGGGTCGGTGGAAGGGATCTCGATATTCTTGGTGATGACCAGATGCGCGGGGATCGTGACCACGACTTCCGGATCGTTGGCCTTCATGTCCTCGATGGCGGTCTTCACCGCTTTGGAAATATCCTCTTCGGACATGCCCGTGACGTCGCGGTGGGCAATATTGACGAGTTCCCGCTTGTTCGCGTGGATGATGACCCGCGCGAACTTCAGATGGTTGCCCCCCAGGTCGATCCCGACCTGTTCCTTGGGATGCGCGTGAAGGACATCCGATACGGAGAGAACTTTTTTAATGTCGCTAACAGGTTGCGCCATAACTAGAATTCATGCCAGTATAAAATATCACCGCTGCGGTTGAAGACCGCGACGACCTCGGTCGCATTGCGCCGGTTATTTAAATGGGCCGCGGCGCGCGCCATAAAGTTTTCGGACTGTACCTTCAGGAACTGGTCCGCGATCCGGGTCAAGTCCGCCGCTTCCGAATCGCTCAAACTGACAAATTGACTCAACTGCGGCACGATGTTGGAATGCCGGTCAAAAACGTTATCGTCCTTGGTCCCCATGACCCCGTCCTTGCCGAAGCGGTAGGACATGATCTTGTCCACGAGATACGTGCTCATTCCCACAGCGCGAAGGACCGCTTCAGGAGCCGTGTTGATATTTATTTTACCATCGCCAAAGACAGTAAGGTAATCTTTTAGTTTTTCCATGGAGTTAGCATCCATACCCTTGATCAGGCGCAATTCATCCAGGGCCTCCAGCGGCGCGTCCTTGGCCTCATAAGAATTGTACGCCAGGTTGCGATAGAACGAATCTTCCGCGCTGCCAACGGGAGTGCTTAGCTCGCTGTCAGCGTCGCGCCAATCGACGATAGAAGCGGCCAGATCCTGGGCGCGCACCTCATCGACGTCTAAAACAAATCTAAAAAGCCGCTCCATCACTTCGGCATCGGCGGTGTTGACGTTGATCTTTCGCTCCTCATCGATGAGCCCATAACGGACCTTCGTCTGACCACCGGCAGGCTCCTCCCCCTCGGGGGACCTATGGCTACGGGAGGAGGAGGCCTCATCAAAAAGGTCATAACGGATGTCCACGCGCCCCTCCCCGAGCGCTATCTCCTTGAAAACGGAAGGGTCGTCGGCACAGATATCTTGAAAAGAGTAAAACGTGCTCTCTTTGTCTTGCCGTATCCGGGCAATGGCCTGATTGATCCCCGCCGCGGCGACCAAATGCAATTTGTCCCGCTCATCAAGCCGCTGGACCAGCTGCAATTTCTGCCGGACCCCTAACCCGAGAATGACGGCCAAAGTGCTTAAAAAACAAATCGACCAGATCGTGAGGATCAATATGCTGCCCCGGACATCAGCCGGAGAGCGGAACACTGACCGTCTTGGCAAAACTCTGCGCTTGTGGTCCATCGCCTAATTCCAATTCTACCCTGACCGCTAACGGAAAATCGCCTTCCAGAAAATCTTCCCGCCAGGAATATCCCTTGGTTTCTTTGTCATACACATAATAACGAAATTTGACCAACCCCAGATCAGGGATGGGCTGTATTTTGGACGATTCTTCTCCTGAGTAGATCTGGCTAAAATCCTGCTGGACGCGGGTAAGGGTTCTTGCCTGCGGGTCATACGCGTAGCTAACTCGCCCGATGACATCGCCTCCAAAACGAGGACTGGGAAGGATGGCCGGAAATTCTACTCTCTCCCGCGTACCCGTGAACGTGAGCCCCGTGAACCGCGCGCAATTACGCAGGTCATGGCCGAAGCGATCGAAGAAAATATCCAGATCTTCATGCGCCAGCGGTTGATTGATCCGTTTCCAGATCTTCAGGCCGCTGTTGAGCGACGCGTAGATGGCCGTGGAAATGACCGACAAGATGGTCAGGGTGATCAACAATTCGATCAGGGTCATTCCCGCGCTATTCTTCTTTTTTCTCATAACGGGCATAGGTACTGCGTTTGATCCTGGCCTTGCGCGCGCCTTCCTGCCAGGACATCTCGAAGTCGACCTTGTAAAGTGAACCATCCGCGTCCAAAGGGGAATAAGCCAGATACCACTTGAAATCTCTTCCTTTCTCGGTAAAACTTCCCGCGTTATCGAGAGAGGCCGCGGCGCCAAGCCGGCTTAAATTCTCTTGGGCTTCCCAGACCTTTTCATCCGCCCAGGACATGACCTGCAAATAGCGCGAACAATAATTATAAGAATCAAGCGTGATAAAAAACGATCGTGATAAAAAAGTCGTCCCCAAAGCGAGGATGATCGTGGCGATCATGGCCTCGATCAGAGTAAATCCATTTTTAGTCCCAGTTTTTGACGTCATCCTGGCTTTCCACCCCGTCGTTGCCGAAAGAGTACAGGTCATAATCGGCCGTGCGGTGCTCTCCGGGAGATTTATAATTATATTCCCGGCCCCAGGGGTCGAGCGGCTTGCGCTCAAGATACGGGCCGTTCCAGTTGCTGGCGGAGGAGGGTTTGCTCAACAGGGCGCTGAGCCCTTCTTCGGTGGACGGGAAACTGCCGTTATCCAGCTCATAAAGCTTCAGGGCGGTGGCGATATTCGTCTGGATATCGGCCTTGGCGGTAGCGACCCGGGCCTGCTCGCCGCGTCCGGCCAGGCGGGGCATGACCATCGCGACCAACGCGCCGATGATAATGACGACGAGCATCAGTTCGATCAAAGTAAAACCATAACGATTACTTCTTGAAAATCCAGACATAACAACCTCCTTCATTATTACAGTTGATCCAAATATTCCTTCCATCGTTTCTCGAACTCCGCGATGGTCGTTATCGTCGTGTACGCGGATTTAAGAGCCTGTTCAAGGGATTCGCCGTCTCGCAATTCCCTGCAAAAATTCGTGAACGATTCACCGCCGAATTTCTCGATCAAAAATCCGACCATGGAAACAGATTGCAAATAATACGTATTGACCAGATTATCACTGCTCAAAAACACGACCCCGGGACTGCCGTCTTTGGTCAACGCGGCGCGGACATGAACGCCCTCCTTTGTTTTAAGCCTGCCAATATCCAGTTTCATCATGTCATTAATGAGCAGCAAACCCTCGTTATTATAAAGTTCCTTGATCATAGCTTTCATCTGGGGGCGTTTGGCCTCTTCCTCCCACTGGGCAACGCCTTCATCCAGCCACAAAGGGACCTCGCCTTTAAATCCGATAAAATCCCGGAAGATCAAATGAGCGATCTCGTGCGGCAATAAAGAATCCAGAAAACCTTCGTGCCAGGCGTAACTATAAATTGTTTTCGTGTTGTACTCCGCCATACCATGGGACCATTCGGCCCCGCCGGTCGATTTCAAAAAGGAATCATGGTCGGCATAAACATAGATCTTGCATCTTTTTTCCCATGTCCAGAAATCCTGATAGCGCGCGTACCCCAATTCTCCGGCGATCCGGGTATAATATCTCTCGGCAGAGTTCAAAACATCACGGGCGAAGCTTTCCTCGCCGGTGAAATAGACGATAAAATGCGCGCCCTTCAATTCTTTCCAGTTGGGTTTATCGGCCCCGACGGCGGGTCCGGCGCAAAGGACCGCTGCCAAAATAATGCCGAACAGTATCCCCGGCCAGAAGGTCTTTCCTAACTTTTGAATCATGTACATCCTTTCCATTATTTCATCATCGTGTTGATGTCGAATATCGGCAGAAGCATGGCGATCACGATGAAACCCGTCACCAGCCCCATGACCAGGATCATCAACGGCTCCAGCAGACTGCTCATGATCTGGACGGCTTCCTCGGTATCTCGTTCATAACTGCTCGCGACTTCCTCCAAAGAATCCTGGAGCTTGCCGGATTCCTCGCCCACGCGGATCAGATTGCCCATGAACAGCGGGATCACTGGAGCATTTTTGAAACTTTTCCCCAGTGTGCCGCCGTGCTCGAGTTCCTGATAGCTGCGGCTGATCTGTTCTTTGATGACCTCGTTCTCAATGACCGGAACGGCGATATTAAGGGCGCTTAAAATAGGCACGCCGCTGCGGATAAGCAATCCGAACGTGCGGCAAAAACGCGTCAATTCCGCCTTGACGATGAACTTCCCCGCCAGAGGAAGCCGTAAAAGAAATTGACTCCAGATCTTCTTGCCGGCCGCCGTATTTATTTGCCGGCGGAAAACAAAAATGCCGACGGCCAGGACCAGGATGATGGCCGGCCAGCCCTTGCGCAAAATGTCGCTGGTCGCCAGCAATATCCTCGTCGGCAAAGGCAGGGCTTCGCCCAGATTCACGTAAATTTTCGTCAGCCGCGGGATAACGTAGGTGAACATGAAGATGATCGTGCCGAGCCCCACCAGCCCCATCAGCGCGGGGTAAGCGAGCGCCATTCTAAAGCGCGAGGCCATCTCCTGTTCTTTCCGGCGGTAAGCGGCGATGCTCAAAAGGATCTCGGGCAAAGCGCCGCTATTTTCTCCCGTTTTGATCATGGCGATATAGATAGGCGGAAACACGCGCGGATATTTGCCCAGCGCGACGGAGAACGTCGAACCCTCCTTGACCGCGTCGTGGATATCTCCGACGATCTGCTTGAAATAAAGGTTCCCGGATTGTTCACGGATGATCTCCAGGGCGGTCAGGATCGGCACGCCGGACTTGAACAAACTGGCCATCTCACGCGTGAAAACAGTGATCTCGGCAAGCTTTATTTTTCCCCGGCCACGGCCTCTGCCTCCCGGCGCGCGCGCGGGCGCGGACCCGACAGCGGCGAGGGCAAGGTCATTTTCCGTCACTTCCTCGATGTGTAAAGGCATCAGGCCCATTTGACTGAGCTTCTCGATGGCCTCTTTCTCCGACCCGGCGTCGATGCGCTGTTCGGAAGGTTCATTGGCCCCTTTTTTGACGCGGCATTTGTAGATCGGCATGGACTTTAACTCTCCGTGTTTTCAACGTACTTGTTCAACTTCGTGCGCTGGGCGCTGGTGATATCCAGGAAGCTGACCATCACGTTATAGATCTTCTCCGCTTCGACCTCTTCAACCCGCAAGACTTTGGCGAGGCATTCGATGGGTTCATCGGCACCGGGAAGCTCTATCTTCATATCCAGGATCGACCCGACGATAATTGGCTCGCGGGAAACAAAGAACAATCCGCTGGCGGAGATATTCGTCGTGACACTCAACTGTTCGGGGGTAAATCCGTGCTTGAACAGTTCCTCCTTGGTCCGAAACGCCTGGAAACGGATATTGACCTTGCTGTCCAGGCGCGCATAGACCCGGCGTTCGCTCCCCGCGGCTCTGGCGGCTTCTTCTTTGGACAGATTGACGCCGGACATCCATGACTTCCTTCCTGTGGTCACCGTTTCTCCTTTCTCGGCGGGGGTCATTTTCATGACCTCCTCGGGTGTCGTCAAGCCGGTAATGACCTTCTGCCAGCCGTCCTGGCGCAACGTCCGCATGCCTTTGCTCACGGCCAGTCTCTGGATCTGGTTCGAGGGGGTCTTGCGGACGATCATGTCCTTGATATCTTCATCGATGGGAAGAAATTCGTAGATCGCCACCCGGCCGAAAAATCCCGTCTGGCTGCACGTGGGGCATCCTTTGCCTTTATACACCTTGACGTCGCTAACGGATTTTAATCCCAGATCCCGGGCGATCTGGAGTTTCAGTTCTTCGGGAATGGATTTATCTTCCATTTTACAATCCTGGCAAATCGTGCGGATAAGCCGTTGGGCGATGAATTCCTCGACGCTGGAAGACAGGAGATAAGGCTCCACGCCGATATCGATCAACCGGGTGATGCCGCTGGCGGCGTCGTTGGTATGCAAAGTAGAAAAAACCAGATGCCCCGTTAAAGCGACGCGGATGGCGATCTCGGCGGTTTCGAGGTCCCGCACCTCGCCGAGCATGATCACGTCCGGATCATGGCGCAAAACGCTGCGCAGCCCGCGCGCGAAATTAAAATCGATCTCCGGCATGACCTGGATCTGGGTGACCCCCGCCATCTCGTATTCGATGGGGTCTTCGAGCGTGATGATCTTGCGCTCGCGGGTGTTGATCCGGCTCAAACAACTGTAGAGGGTGGTCGTTTTCCCGCTTCCCGTCGGTCCCGTCACGAAAATGATCCCGTGGGGCTTTTGGATCAACGCTTCCAGCGCCTGCATCTCCCGTTTGGGCAATCCCAATTTTTCAAGACTAAAAAGCATCTGGGACGGCAAAAGTCTTATGACAACACTCTCCCCGAACGGCGTGGGGATCGTGGAGATACGCAGATCCAGCATCTGGTCCTGCACCTTGACGATCGCCCGCCCGTCCTGCGGCAAGCGGCGCTCCACGATGTTCAGATTCGACATGATCTTGATCCTGGAGATGATCGCGCTCAGAAAATTCTTGATCTCCGGCGCGACCTGGGCCTCGCAAAGCATCCCGTCGATACGATAGCGCAAGTTCACGCCCTGACGCTGCGGTTCGATATGAATGTCCGTCGCGCGCCTGCGCCAGCCGTCCAAAAGGATCTGGTTGACCAAACGGATGACCGAGGCGTCTCCGGCCATCTTCGCGATGTCCTCGACCGCCGCCCGCTGGGGCTCCTCGGAAGGCATGGAAAGGGCCGCCTTATCTTCGGAGGCCCCCATTTTATTAAAAGTATCGGCGCCCAGGCCATAACATTTCTTGAGCGCGTCGGCGATATCATTTTGACCGGCCAGCGCGATATCTATCCCGTAACCAAGCTGAGTCCTGATCTCATCTTGTATTTTGATCTCCAGCGGCGAGGAGACCGCGATCGTCAGGATCCGGCCGCTGATCTTCAGCGGGACGAACCCGTAATAAGACGCGATCTTCACGGGGACTTTATCCAGGACGGTTTTCTCAACGGTAATGTCCTTCAATGCGACGTAGGTGAGCCGCAATTTCTCCGCCAGAACGGTCAGGATGTCCTTTTCGCTCAAAGTCCCTTTTTTAAGCAAAACGGCTTGCAGCACCTCACCCGAGCCGTCGGCCTCCTGCACCAGGGCGTCCATCTCTTTTTGGACAACCAACCCCTTTTCCACCAGGGCGTCCGCCAGGATCAAGTCGATTTTTTTTGACATATGATCTTCAGCTTTTGTTGCATATAAGTTTGATACCGTTTGATCGCGCCATCGATATCTTCCCGGGAGGCCAGCGCCAGCTTTAATTCAAATCCCTTGGATTCTTCTTCCGCGCGCTTGATCGTCCAGGCCTCGAGAGGATTACTGATGGCCATGGTCACGCAGCGCTCATCACGCGCGAACGGGATACAATGGTCGTCAAAAATCAGGGATGAACTGAAATACTGAAGCATGTCCCAATCGATACGTGTCGCGCGCAAATCCACAAGCGGTAAATTGAACCGCTCGGAAAGAGCGGTTAAAAGTTCTTTTTCCTTGACCCATCCTTTTTTGACAACAATCGTTCCCAGGAATTCTTTGGTAGTTCCTTGTTCACCAAGGGCCAGGGCAAGCTGTTCCGCGGTTAAAAGGCCTTTTTCGATAAGGATCTCACCCAAGAATTTCTTTTCTTTATTAAATTGGGATCGCGGCGGCTCTTTCGGCGCCCATGGTATTGTTTCGGCAGGCATGATCACCTCTTGTGCAACTTTTGTTGCGGCTTCTTTCCGCGGGGAAACATCAATCTGTGGGACGATATGCATGCCTCCACTGCGCCATTTCTCAAGAACATCGGCAATATCACTTTGTTCGGCCAACATTGTCTCTATCTCGTAACCCGACTGGATCCTTATTTCATCCCTGGCCCGGACCTCAAGCGGGGCGGCGACCGCGATACTTAAAACTCTTCCACGGATACCCAGAGGGACAAACCCATAATAGGTCGCGATCTTGATGGGGATCTTGTCCAGAACAGCTTGCTCAACGGTAAGTTCCTTTAACTGGACGTAGGGGATCCGTAATTTCCCCGCCAGGACGGTCAGGATGTCCTTTTCGCCGACGATCCCGCGCGTAAGTAAAGCAGATTGCAACCCCTCGCCTGAACCGTCGGCCTCCTGAAGAAAGAGGTCCATCTGCTCTTGGGCGACCAGCCCTCTCGCCACCAAGGCCTCCGCCAGCATTAGATCGATCTTTTTAGGCATATCATTCCAGGGCTTTAGGTACGTTTTTCTGAATATAAAACTGATACCGCTGAATGGCATCCTCCATGTCCGCCGGCGAGGTCAGGGCCAGCTTGAGCACCAACCCCCTGGCTTCTTCTTCAGCCATTTTCAGGCTCCAGGCATCCAGCGGATTAGTAACGGCCATGGTCACGGAGCGTTCGTCACGCTCGAACGGAAAATAATGATGGTCCCTGATCAGCGACGGGCTGAAATGTTTCACGACCTCCCAGTCGATGTACCGATTCTTCAGATCCACCAGCGGCATGCCGAAGTGTTCGGAAAGCGCCTGCATCAGATCCCTCTCCCTGACCCATCTCCTCTTTAAAAGGATCGCCCCCAGGAATTCCCTCGTCACTTCCTGCTCGCCGAGCGCCCAGGCCAGCTGGTCCCGGTCGATGAGCCTTTTTTCAACCAGGATCTCACCGGTAAATTTTTGCCTGCCGGACATATTTTTTATGTTAAAGCACCTATCAGATAAAATTCCTCTTCAGGCCGGTGGTCTGCTTTTCCCATGATGATCCGCTCGCAGCCATCGAGTGACTGGGCGAGGCTGACGTATTCTCCCGGCTTGCCCGTGTAAGGTTCAGCCACATAAAAAGGCTGCGTCAAAAAATTCTGCAGCTTTCTCGCCCGTTCGTAAAGAGTCCGGTCCGCGGCGGAAAGCTCATCGATACCAATGACCAGAACGATGCGCCGCAGTTCTTCGTACCTTTGAAAGATCTTGATGATCTCCTGGGCGATCTCAAAATGCCGGGCACCGACGATATCAATGTCCAGATTGGCGCAGGATGAGGCCAAAGGATCAACGGCCGGATATAATCCCAACTGGATTTTCTCACGGGAAAGGACCAAAATCGAGTCTAAAAAGCTAAATATCGCCACGACCGCAGGATCGGTCAAGTCATCCGCCGGGACATAAACAGCCTCGAAGCAAGTGATCGAACCGCCCCCCTCCGGCGTGGAGCGGATCCGTTCATGGAACTCGCTGGCTTCCGCGATCAACGTCGGCTGATATCCCGTCTCCGAGGGAACACGGCCAAGCAAGGTCGAGATCTCGGCGCCCGCCTGGATAAAACGAAAAATATTATCCACGAACAAAAGGACGTCCTGGTTCTTGCGCTGGATGGCTTCCGCCATCGTAACCCCCGTCATGGCCACGCCGAAACGCGCCCCTGGAGGATCGTTCATCTGCCCGAATACCATCATGGTCTTGTCGATGACCTCGTGTTTGAGCAACTCATAATACAACTCGTTGCCCTCACGGATACGTTCACCAATACCGGTAAAAACGCAGCTGCCGCGGTATTTCTTGACAATATGCTGGATGATCTCCAAAGTCAGGATACTTTTACCCAGCGCGGCACCGCCGAGGATCCCCGTCTTGCTGCCCTTGACAACGGGAAACAGAACATCGATGATCTTGATGCCTGTTTCCATACGTTCAAAACTTTTCGTTTTGGTCTTTCCCCCCCTGACCAAGCTTCCCATATCTTTTTTGCGGATGGGGAACATCTCCAGGTCGCTGCCAATTTCGCCTTTCTGGTCAATGGGCTGCCCGAGCATATTGATGATGCGTCCGTAAAGCGCTTCGCCCGCCGGGATCTCAATTGTGTTTCCCATCACTTTGACCGGAGTGCTGCGCTGCAAATTAATGGTCGATTTAATGGAAATGCACCGGGCTATGTTCCCGGGCAAGTGCTCCGCGACCTCCAGAACAATCACTTCCTTGTCCACATTTTCGGTTGTCAAAACGCTATAAATGTTGGGAACATCCTGGGCGTTGGTGAATTTTACGTCCACAACGGGGCCCTGGACAGAAACAATACGGCCGGGAGTTTCACTTGTTATCTTAGCTGGCATAAATTTGTCTGGCCGCGAAAAGTTCGCGCATGTTCCGGTCGATGATCTCATGCCGGACACGAAAATACTGCATCTTCAATTTTTGGTCCATTTCCTTTAACCGCTGGGCGCTTCGCTCCAGATGGGAAAAACGGGCGGCATATTCCGCCAACTTGCTGAAAACAAATATCTCGGCAAGCTTCTGCTCGATCCACAGATAAACGCAATACTCGATGACGTCCGCCGGCCGGGATTCCAGAATGACCTCGCTTAATAACGGCGGTGGTTCCTCCAGTTGCCTGGCCTCGAGGCGAAAGGGAAGAAACGTGACCGTTTCGACCCGCTGGACGGTAAAACTGATCGGACGCGGATAGACAACCTTCAAATGTCCGATGGATTCCTCCATAAATTTACCTAAAATATAATTGCGCAACTGCATCGCGAGCGCTGGAATTTCTTCTTCCTTGATCCCTGCGAAAGTGACACAGCCGGAGGCTCCCCCGGGGGAGGAAGTCCCGGTCTCGCGGGCGTACATCTTCCCGCGTTCTCCGATGACAACCAGCCGTCCCGGAATTTTCCCCAGTTCCGCCAGGGCGGTATCGACCACCTCCCTGTTCAAGCCTCCCAGCAACCCGCTGTCCGAGGTAATGGCGACCACCATCTGCACCTCATTCTGGGGATTGAGGAACGGATGGGCGACCTGGCGGGGATCGAGGATCTCTAAAAAACTGTAAATGGCGTCTTTGAGCTTTTCGAAACTTTTCGCCCGCGATTCCATGGAATGGTACTGTGCCACGGCAATATTCTTTAATACGCCGATCAAGGCGGCGAGCCCGCCGTTAAATTCGAGGTCCTGCTTAAGGGCCGACAAGGTTTTCATATTATTTTATAGGGTTATGCCTTTGATGAACAGTGCAACAGGATTTCGTGCCCATCGTATGCTGGAAGTGGTAGTCAAGGGCATAACCCTATTATTTTATAGGGTTATGCCCTTGATGACCATTACTACTAAATCTTGTGGATATGATTCAATCTTTACCGCCATGAATATCTTGAGCCGTAACCGGAGCGATATTTACCGCTTGTTGGATAAGGCGGTAGAACAACAATCCAC
>JACROV010000087.1 GCA_016214285.1 Candidatus Omnitrophota bacterium
AGACAGCCGCCTTTGCAACAATTCCAGCCTTGCTTCGCTTATTTGTGGTCCGGTCTTTTGAAGTTTAAAACATCGAGGTATCTTGAAGCGATGTCTTTGCCCGCCAGCCCGAAGGCTAAGGCGATGGCAAAAACGATACCGCCGATGAAGATCGTATAATGACCATCAAAGAGCGCGACAAAGCCGATTTCCTTGAGGAACATGATCACTACAAAGACCATGATGGCATACTTGCATAACCGGCTGATGGCATCCGGCAGCGGCATATCCGCGTTCTTGGCGACGATAAACACCAAGGCCGATACGACTTTGGCGATAAGCATACCGATCGTCAGGACAAGGACGCCTGAAATGACACTCGGAACAAACGCCAAAACGGAATCCAGCATTCCGGATATAACGGTTAAACCGAAAACCTTGACCGACATGACCAGTGTGGTGATCATAAGCACACTATAGGTCAACAGGCCGATCAATTCACTGGGCTTTTGTTTAACCTCGCCGATTTTAAGGATATGCACGAGTCCCATTTTATCCATCACCTTGTCAAACTCGATCATTCTTAACACCTTCGTCAGTAGTCTTTCTATGGCGTGAGCCAACACGTAGCCAACGATAAGAATGGCCAGAGCCAAGAGCAAAGTGGGAACAAAGTGGGCCACCCGCAGCATCATATCCCTCAATGGTTCAAACACGATGGCATCGAACATTTTGATCCCCTCCTTTCCTGTCAGCTGGTGGCGCCCCTATAAGCAGAGGCATCCCTTATTATTGGCTGACGTCATTTTGTTACCGCTCAAGGCATACCAAATCTTTCGACGCGTTCACTTCCTTCACTTGCTCAGGATGATTCGAAGGATGGTGAGCGAAGTCGAACCATTACGAACTAATAACGGCTGGTATTGAGCAGCAACACCTTAAGTGTACCACATGTTTGTATGCACACCTATGTGTGGGATCAAAATCAGAGGAAACGTTTTCTGGAATGAGAAATTGCAGTCTTAAATGATATAACTTATTGATATATATTATGATATAATTGTAGAATTATTCCATTCTTTGGCGCATCCACACCATAATGCCGGCGCCGGCGATCAGGGCAGGCATGGCCCAAAGGATCACGATCACCACCCGTTTCTGCTGGCTGGTCAGGTCGAGGCGTTCCACCGCAATGTCTTTGCGGTCGATCAGCACATGATAATCCAGCTCCGAGATCCAGTTGGCGGCGTTGAGCCCCATCTGCGCGTTGCTGTACTGTTTGATAAAGGCGTTGCTTAAAAAATCCGCGTCAGTAAAGACCGCCATGCGCGTGTCCGAAGGATCATCTCCTTGCTTCTGTTCCCAGATGACAAAAGCGATGGGCACCGGGCCGGGGCGATCCAGCAGATCGTCGTATTTGACGATCAAGTTCCGGTTGCTCTCTCCCCAGCTTTCCTTCGTCGATGCCGTTAAAACAAGCGGCGCGACCCGGATCGTTGCGCGCCGATTGCCCAGCATCGCAATGGACCGCGGCCGGACATAGAACGTGTAATCCAGCCCGCTGACGATGGCATTGTGCGCCGGATAATTGCGCGTGGCCGGAGAGCCCACATCGCCGCTGGCGTGGCTGGCCAGATCAAGAACGATATCATCAGCGATCCGGATACCCCACTTCGTCAAAATATTATTTAAAGACGGGTTCTTGCGCAGTTCTTCCTCGCTGAGCGTCTTGTCCGGCGTTGTGATCAGGGTATGCTCGATCAAAAACAGGGCGTCGCCCCCCGCCTCCAGATATTCTTCGACCGTCTGCTCTTCCTGCGGCGTAAATTGTTCTTTGGGCCCGGCGATGATCAATACGTCGCAATCTTGCGGAACAGGACCGTTAAGCGCGATCACCCATGTCCGGCTTTCGATATTGTTTTTCGCCAGAAGCTCCGCGAAGGTCTTCAGGCCGTTGTCCTCGCTGCTGTTGATATCATACTCGCCGTGACCGGAGAGAAAATACACGCGCCGCACCCTGCGGGTGACCTGCAGGATCGCGTTGGTCAACTGCTCTTCGGTCAAAGGAGCGTCGGTAAAATCAATGTCCTTGCGGCCGCCGGAGGATTGAACGATGACCTTCTTTTCCTGGCCGCTGATGACGTTGCCGAATTGCGCGGCGTAGCCGATGTCAACGAGCGGGTCAAAGATAGCCGTTTTGACTTTGCCTCCTGAGACGCGTGCGTACTCCTGGAACAGGTCCTCCAGGTATTTGGGGGGCATGCCGACGTAAAACGTCGTCACTTCAACCCTTGCGTTAAGGTTGCGCAGGATCTCGGCGGTGTATTGACTAAGCGTATGCTGCCTGGCGCGCGTCACATCCCAGCGCAGTTCAAAACGGCAAGCGAGATAATTCATCCCGACCGTAACGCCCGCCAGGACGACGACCGTCGCGGCAAAGAAACCGTACGCGCGCAACCCCGCCATCGAGATCCGCGGCTGGCCGTTCCCGCGTAAACGCAATCCGCAGACCAGGGCACACGCGAGGCCGATGACAAAAATCATGATACCGATCACGTCCACGCGCATGGCAATATAAAGACGCCCCGCCCCATACATCAGACAGACCAATCCCGCCGCGAATAAAACAGGAATATTTTTAACATCTTTCTTCATCGCCACAACCTGTTCTCCACGCTGATCCTCGTCAGAACGAGGCACAACGCGATGCCGCTTAAATAATAAACGACGTCCGCGAGGGTGACCAGCCCGACGCCAAAATTCGCCGCGTGCGTCAGCGTGCTGATGTGCCGGACAACCGGAGCGAACGACTCAGGGACATAGGGGATAAAACTGGCGGAAAAATACACCAGAAACAGGATGGCGTAAGACATAATAGCCGCGACCACCTGGCTGCGCGTCCAGGAAGAGGTCAAAATACCGACGGCCACGAACAATCCGCCTTCCAGCCACAACCCCAGGAATCCCGTCACAACGGGCCAGCGGTCCGGCTGGCCAAAATATTCGATGACAAAATAGTAAACGACCGTCATCCCCAAAAGCAAATTGAAAAACAAAAAGCTGCCCAGATATTTGCCCAGGACGATGGACGTGTTGGAGGTCGGTGTGGTCATCAGGAATTCCATCGTGCCCGTGGCCTTTTCCTCGGCGAAGATACGCATGGTCAAAAGCGGCACCAGAAAAACGAACATGAATTCCATGACGGCGAAAACGTCGCGCAGCGTCGCCTCCCTGTTCTGGTCGATGATCATGTAAAAGAAAACATTAAAGACCGTAATGGTCGCGATCAAAATGATGTACGCGGTCGGCGATTTGAAATAGGCGGACAATTCTTTTTGGGCTATGGTTAAAGTCTTAGTCATCGCTTCGCCCCGCCTGCGGCGGATTCAATTTTAAGAAGACCTCTTCTAAGGTCGCGGCCCCCTCGTCTTTCAAAAGTCCCTCCAGGGGCCGGTCCTTGATCAATTCACCGCGGTTGATGATCAGGATCCGCCGGGCGATCTGTTCGATCTCCGAGAGGATATGCGTGCTTAAAAGGACGGTGCGTTTATGCTCGATATCCCTGATGAGCTTGCGTACCTGCCGGATCTGCGCCGGGTCGAGCCCGCTGGTCGGCTCATCGAGGATCAACACCTCGGGCTCGTGGATAATGGCCTGGGCGATGCCGATCCTTTGTTTATACCCTTTGGAGAGCTGGGCGATCGGCCGGTTCTGGACGTACAAAAGCCGGCAGTCGTCAAGGACCTTGTCGATCCGCGCGCGGGTCTCACGCGCCGGGATGTCTTTGAGCCGGGCGGCGAACTTCAGATATTCACGCACGGTCATGTTCAGATAAAGCGGCGGGTTCTCGGGCAGATAACCGATCTTGCGGCGGATAGCCAGGGGGTTTCTTTCGACATCCTGGCCCGCGATCAATACTTTGCCGGAGGCGGGCGGCAGGTAAGAGGTCAAAATGCGCATCAGGGTTGTTTTACCCGCGCCGTTTTTCCCAAGAAACCCGACGATCTCTCCCTTGCCGATCTCAAAAGAAATATTTTTAAGCGCTTCGATCTTCCCGAAATGTTTGGAGATGTTTTGGGCGATGATCATTTTAAAATAGGGTCAAGGGGCAAGGAACAAGGAAAACAAAAACCTTGACCCCTGACCCTTGCTACTTGACCCTGAATGTCTAAAATATCGCTGTTATTCGCGCGCTGGTGTAAAAGCCTGTCTCCGGAGCGACTTTTCCGACGTCATCTTTATATTCCAGCCGGCGGTTAAATACGCCGCCCGCGCTGACGGTCCCTTTGAACGTCTCATTAAATTGATGCTCGATGCCAAAACCCGAAAAAATTTCCTGATATTGCAGGACAACACCCTCTTGCGCGCCGCGGGTGACTTCATACTCGTCGAAGGCATACTGAAATTCCCAGCGCAACAGCGTCGCATCCGTTAATTTATAAGAAATATTCGGATCATCCGAGGCGAGATTGAACGCTAATCGGTCATTAGGACGGTAGATCAACCCGATCAAAGGGATTACTTCACGCTCGTATTCGGGGCGCACCGTCACACCGCCCACGAGAATAAAATCATCACTTTCCTTGAAGATCAGATAGCCGCGAAAGGGGATACGAAACGCCCCGGATTTCTCCCGAAGGGAGCCTGTCGGCCAGTCCCAACTATCCGTGTTAAAGGTCGGCAAGATATCGATGCCCATAAAAAAACGGTCGTCCGACACAAAAGGGGCCGGGAATTTGGTGGAAAGGCCCAGGCGTCGTGATTCCAGATGGGACGGCAGCTCAACGGATGTATCCGCGTTGATGTCTTTGTGGCCAACGTCCAGCGAGATGTCCACGGGAAGCTCTCCGGCCACTTTGAATCTACAGACAAGGTCTAGTTCAGTTGCAGTGACATCGATCGTGCCATCGGTGGCCTTGATGTCGCTCGGATAAATATGCCGCGATGCGATCGTGACCGTATTTAAAGAATCGCCTTCAGCGAACCCCGGGGGAACAAGAATCCACAGAAATGAAAATAAACAAACGGAAATGAGCTTCGTGTTCATGACTTCTCAATCCACAACCACGACCCGCCTGACGAAAAATCATCCAGATCACGGATATTGATATATCCGATGACTCCGGGCTCAGCAGCAACGTGTTTCTTTGACCGGCGCGGAATTAGTAACGACTCCGGGAAAGGTGAAGTTCCTCAACAGATCCCTTCTGCGTTGGCTAGACGCACGCCTGTTGTTCGTATTTCTGGAGGGATCCTTGCATCTGGGCGACGGTTTACTGATGGTCGCGCTCATAGTCCTTATTTCACTTTTCAGTCTTTCGATCTCTTCGTCCGCCGATGTTTGCGCCGCGCCAACGTATAGCAAGAGCCATCCAAGACATCCCGTCGCGACAATCAACTGGGGTACTCTCCTCATACTTGCCCCCTTTCACAGGACTGCTGAACAATCGCTACTTCATAACCCCGCTATCCTGACAATCTTAATCCCGGGGCTTCCCAGAATTTCGGATTCCTTGACAATCGCCACCCCCCCCTCATGCCCGGCGACCTTCCGCGCGGCCTCCTGGCCACCCGAAACAGATCCTGGGACAATAGCGATGGTTTGCTGAAAAATGGCGGTCAGATAGTATTTCTTCAGATCGACCTCGTCAGGGATCTTGAGCACGTTAGCCAATAAAGCGGTCATCTCCTCACCCCCCGATGGAGGCAACCATACCATAATATCGCGCCCGTTGGGCCATTTTTTCTTCTTCATCAAATAAATCTTCTTCAGATCACTGAGAGAAATTTCGGAGATATCATTGTCCGCGTTGACAATGGCCACGATACCATCCGCAAAAGCAGGTGATCCAGCCGCCAGCAAGAACATTGAGGATAACGCACACAAAACCAGCAGTGTTACAGAACATTTTTTTATAAAAAACATTATCACCTCCCTGACCGTTTTATCAAAACGCGAAAGAAGACTGAAGTACCGCCTCATTCTTGATGGATCCGTCTTTGTCCACATAACGATATTCCAGCTTGAGCGCGTTGTACGACGTCAATTCATAGCGGAGCCCCATGGTGCAGGAAGCCTCATCCTCAATCGATCCCTGGAAAAATGGATCCCTATCAGAAATCCGTAACCAATCATAGCGGAAATAAGGTTTGTATTTGCCCATTCGATAAGCGACCTGTCCATAGGCCCCCGCGGTTTTATCTCCCAAAGCGGTAGCATGGTTGTAGTGATCGATGACCATGCCCTCCAGAATGATCTCATAGGGATCCGCGAGGTAAAAAAGCTGGGTGCCATAGATGTCTTCATCAATTTCAGCGCCGCGATCCGTTGTGCCGGCCTTGTCGGGGATCGCGTCGTGCAGATAATTGGCGCCGACACCAAATCCTTCCAACGCCTCCGGTTCATAGGTGAACTGAACGCCCGCCATCTTGGAATCATTTTTGTCTTCGATCAACTGAACCTCATCGGCGATGGTCCCCCGGCCATTAGCGACATTGGAAGCATAGGAAAGAGAACCTCCGGGCGCATCCAATATCCCGCTGAATTCCAATCCGACATAGTGAAGGGGCAGAATACCTCCGTCATCTTCAAACCGGTACATGACAGGTCTCGAAGCCGTTGTCTGAAGCCACGTCCCATGATGAAAATGCTGATTCCAATATCCCAAGGAAGTATGCCCCCGCCCGGCGGCGATTTTGAGCCAATCCTCCATATCGTACTTTAACAACACCCGCTCCACATCGAGGATATTCTGTCCGTTAGATCCGAATTCAAAGGTCGTTTCATTCAAAAAACTAATCTTTTCCGCGATTTTAGAGGTGATGAATAAATTGACACCGCCGGTGGTGAAGTGGTTGGTATCACTTTGGGTGCCGTCGGAGTGATCGCTCCGGGAATAATCATACTGCACATGGCTGAACCCCCGCATTTCCAATTTGGGCGCGGCTTGCTCATCCGCAACAATAGCCGGCACAAGCGTCGGTGTGCCGCGATCGGCCACAGAGGCCTTCAACGATTGGTTCTCGGTAACGAGCTGATTAACGATCTGCCTGAGCTCCTTCACCTCTTGCTCCAGGCGTTCGATCCGTCCGTCGTCATCTGCCCAACTCAACGGAACGCATAGGACACACCCCAAGAAAACAAAAATGGCAATCTGATAACGCTTTCTCATAAAATCCCCTCCCCTGTAACGGATTGACAAATTTGTCCCTTGACATTGCTCGGGATTTCTTCGGAGGGATCCTGAGCGAAGTCGAAGGATTTCCTGATCCCGGCACTTCACCGACGAACCACGCCGCATTAATATCTTTAAAACTAACATGCGCCTCCGGCATTGTCTACCATTTTTACGAAGAATTTACCGTAGTTTTACGGCTAAAACACGACCTGAAATGATACGCCACAACACCAAAGGCGACCGAAACGTTCAGGGAATTTTTCAAGCCGGCCATTTCAATTTCAATGGCTGCGTCACACAGCGGGACAATTCCGGAAGAGACTCCCTCGATCTCATTGCCCACGACAAGGCATACCGGGGGTTGGGGTGTGAATGTATCGTACGGAAAACTCCCGGCCATCTGCTCTAAAAGAACGATCTGACATCCGTCGGCTTTCATCTCTTTGAGCAGTGTCACAACATCTTTACGATATTCCCACGGCACCTCACGTTCAGCGCCAAGAGCTGTTTGGGCAAGGCGCTGGTGGGGGGGATACCCCGTTATGCCGCACAACCATAATTTCCCCACCCCCACTCCGTCGCAGGTACGAAAGATCGACCCGACATTATGGAGGCTGCGAATATTATTCAATACGACCGTGAACGGAAGCCTGGAAAGGTGTGCTTGCTGTTGTTGCTGACGGGCGATGAGTTCCGTGTGGGTCAATTTGCGCATGGAAACAATCATTCTTCTTTCTCCAAGCGAAGTTCTATGTCCTTCTCTCCATCGTTTAAGATCACACGATCCGGTTGGACCTCCACAACAACATAGGAGCCAACCGAATCCCCCTTCGCCACAACCTCTCCGCTGATGATGGCTGCCGGTTTATTGACATCCCAGAGAATACCCCCCAGGATAAAATCCTGTGACACCGCGGAGGAGAACACGAATGGATTTCTTCCCCAATCCGGATAAGAACTCTTCTTCGGCTGGCCGGATATTTCGGGGGTCACAAAAACAGGCGCCCCACCTCCCGATCCGGCAATAACGGTTATATCCCGGGATTGTTCAATGGGCCGTCGAGGACCTGTGCCCTTGAGCGCCCGGCCCCAGACTAAAACCAGGATGCCGATCAGAACAGGCGAGACGATTTTTAATATTTTTTCCCGATTCATGGCCGCCTTTTAAGGTATAGGTCGATAACCAGCTTTGATCTGATCAGAGGCAGTATCGCTTCATCCCGCGTCATCTTGAAATTGCGAACAGTGACGATACTCTCCTTGAGATCCGCCAGCGCCCCCAAAAAAAGACCGAAATCCTTATATTCTGATTCCGATTCGATGAAAACCGGCAGTCGTTGAGACGCGGAATCCTTAATGTCTTCTGGATCCCGCGGACTGATGGAGAAAAAGTTGATATTAAACGCCTTCCCTGTTTTAGTGATTTCATCCATCACCCGGGAAATCTCGTCCCGCGATAGCAAAGGTCCGTTGAACTGAAGTTTCCTGGCGGATTCCACATCCTCACGGGAAACGGCAAGCCGCTCTTCCACGAGACGCAGCTCATGGTTGCTCGAGCGGATCCGCCCCCACAACGGCCCTATGAAAACAAAAAAGAAAAGGACGACTCCGCCGAAAATCGCGAGAATAATGATCAATTGATGATTCCGCTTTATATCCATCAGCCCTATTCCGCGTTGCCAGAAACCTCAAACTCCAAAGAAGAAGGATCCAGTTTCTGTGTTTTGATCAATTGCACATTTTTAAAAATACCGTTCTCCAGCGCGAGCATAAACTGGGAAAGCGCCACTTCCATGTCCGGACCATTTTGATGAATGACCCCTTTGAAGCTGATCGTGTTGTCTTCCATCCCCAGTTCGGTCAAATACATGCCGGCAGGCAAAACATTGCTCAATTCTTTAAAAATTTCTCCCCAGGCGGGATGGCCACGCACCAGGTGACTGATCTCGGCCTTTTCACTCAATTCTCCCATTTGCGATTGCAAGCCATGGTATTCCAGTTGGGCTGCCTGAAATTTCTTGTCAGCCGTAGAGGCTTGGATACGCATACCCGCATAAAAAAGCCCCGCCATGACGACCACAGCGGTCATGACAACCTTCAAAGAAACATTCTCGACCAAACGCCTGGTTTTTTCTTTGAGCTCAACAGGAAGAAGGTTGATGCTTTTTGCGCGCGATAAGCCAAATCCCTTGACCTCCCCGACGGCGGCCCCAATGGCCATACCAAACAATCCGGTCATCAAAGGGTCATGGATATGGACATCCGAAGGCGCCTTGATCCATTCCAAAGGATGACCCACCTCGACTTTGATGCCCAACTGCCGGCTTAAAAATGGCGCGAGGCCTTTAAGAGAGGACCCTCCACCGAACAACAGGATCCTGTTGACGGTGCCGCCGCGCGACTCTTCCCTGTAAAAATTCAACGAACTTTCAATATCGCCGACCAATTGCTCCAGCTTGGGCCGGATGAGCGAAAGGATCTGACTGGCTGAAATTTTTTCCTCGATCCATTGGTCAGTTTCCGACTCAATCATCCCGTACTTTTGCTTAATCTCTTCGGCCTGCTGGAAATTCAATTGCAGTTTGCCGCGATCGGAGACAAGCGTTGTCATTAAACTCTCCGTGATATTTTTGCCAGCGGCAGAAAGTTTACGTGAAAATGCCAAACTGGCATTCTGATAAATGTTGAGCTCCGTGATGGATGCCCCGCATTCAATGACAGCGAGAATTTCTGAAGAAGCGGATTTCATCTGCTGGATGACACTTTCAAAAGCGGCAGAGATCGGGATGACGCGAGAAACCTTGATACCCAGCTCTGAAAAAAAAGACAAAAGACGATCAATGGTCTCCCGCGGCGAAGCCGCGACGGTGATATTCAGCTTTTTAACACCCTTCTCGAGGGTCTCTCCCGTGATCTCATAATCCCAAATCGCCTGCTCCAAAGGAAAAGAAACATAATTTTTGGCTTCCCAACGGATGGCCTCCGCGAGCTCCTGGGAGGGCATGGGCGGGGCCGTCATCGCCCTCACGCACGTCTGCGGACAATTCACCACACACACAATCCTCGATCCATCGAGATCCATACCCGCCAAAGAATCCTTCAGCGCCTGAAGGATTGCCGGCTTGGAGTCATTGCCATCTGGCTGGATATGGACATGGGCAATTTTAAGCAAAGCCCATTGACCGTCTTGATGAGACATCTGGGCCACTTTCACGGAAGTGGTACCGATGTCGACCCCTATGATCATCGAAGGTTGATTAAGCCGCGGCCAATAGGCTTCATACTTTTTCAAAAAATTTTTAGACCTCAACAATAGCCAGGCTTTTATGGATTCACCATTTGGTAACATATTTTCCATGCCCCAGAGTCACCGGCGGTACTTGATTGATTACAGGAACATTTCTTTCCTCCACGCGCCGTTGAGCCACAGGATTCGTGTCGTTGGGGATATATCCTTCCGAAATTATTGTATAGGTGCTGTTCCCGTTATCCGTTGTCGTGACCGTGTATGTGCCCGTACCGAAAGCCGTATCCGTTTCCCCCCAGCCGACGGCTTGAGCGCTGGTCGTCAAGGCCCACCGGGCCTTGGCCAAACCAGCTTTGGCGATATAATTGGCCTGCAGATCCGCCTGCTCGGAACCGTTTCGTTTAATATCGTCTTTGACCATGCTCAAAAAAGCCAGCGTCATCGTTGACAATGTCACCATCACGATGAACGCGGACAAGAGGGCAACGCCCCGTCTTGATCGTAGCCTATTCATTCCCTCCCTTATAATACGCCTGCCTGTCCCGCGGAGCGGGACCTGCTCGGCCGGCAGGCAGGCCAGATCCCGCGCCCCTCACTGGTTATGGAGATAAGCGCTGGAACTGATACTCAATGTTTCGTCCGCTTTGCTCATCGTCAAAGCCAAAACGGCCACCTTGATAGTGTCGCGCTCCGCCTGCGTGTCGGTCCCGGCCGGCGGCGTTAGAACGTTGTTGCTTGAATCATAATATGTCAGGCCGAAAGACTGGACGTTGAATGCCAGCGGGCTGATCACAGCGCCCTCGGTCCTGTTGAGATTATTGCCGCTTGTATTGAGCGTGATTGTTTCATCAGTGCCATTATCGTCCAGGTCGGCCAAAAATGTGATCGCGCTGGAACTTGCCGACGTGATGCTGTTCGTCTGGTTCAATTCACGGACCATTCGCCCCAGGGCCTGATGGCCTTGCTGGCGGATCGCCGCCCGGTTCAAACTGGATCCCCAAACCTTCAACTGTGTGACAAAGACCAGCATAACACCGCCGATAAAAATGGACAAAAGGACCAAAACGATCATCAGCTCCGTCAGAGTGAACGCCTTCTTCATCAATTTTTGGAAATGTATGTGACCAGGGATGTCCCCACCTCATTCGCCTTGGCGGTCCAATAGGTCGTGACCGTCACTTGCTTCAAGTCCGTTTGGGGCTGCGTGACAATGACCTCTCGTTGAAATCCAGGGAAACCGGCTACGGCGGCTTTAGATTCGTTAACAATCCCTGTATCAAAGGCCAAATTCCTAATCTCCTCCAAACGCTGCTGGGATAAGGCCAAGGCCGTAGATGTATTCTCGGCATCCACATCGCCGAAAAGACCCATATTGAACAAACCAACGATCGAAACGATCCCGGCCGTAAAGATCATGATAGCAATCAGGATTTCCAGCAAACTGAAGGCTTTGATTGAGGACATCATGGAAATGACCGGGAACCTTAAGGTTGTGAATCCTGCCCCGCGTTGGAGACATAGATACAACTCGAACCGTTAGTCTCGGAGACGGCGTTACTGGCGATTGTCGCGCTGCCGTTGCCGCCCGGTCCGGCGGAATAGATCACGTAAAATTTGCTGTTGGTCCCGCCCAGGACATAGCCATAATCCGCGTTGCTGGAACTGAACGGATCTGTGGGGACGTAATTGATGATGCTGGGCACGGCCGAGGCCAGGGCGGTTTGAAGGGCGCTCGCGCCCGTCGCGGGGTAGGCGTTGTTGTTGTGGATGTAGTAACTTTCAACGGCCGCTTGTAATGTCCGAAGCTCCCCCTTGGCCTTCGCGATATTGCCTTCATCCTGCATCCCCTTGAAACGCGGAAGGGCAAGCCCCACCAGGATGGCGATCACGGTCATGACGACCAAAAGCTCAATGATGGTAAAACCTTTCTTCTTTCCTAACATTTGTTCCTCCATTTCCTGGCTGCTAGTTTCGGCATGAATTCAGGCCCTCACGGTTTTGATCATATCAAACATCGGCAGCAGCATTGATGCCATAATGAAACCCACGGTGATCCCCAGAACAATCAATAAAACCGGCTCAATGAGCGTCGTTAATTTTCGAATGGAGAACTTGACGGCCGTGTCATAAAAATCAGCGACCCTGTTCAACATATACCCGAGTTTTCCCGTTTCTTCCCCGACGGCGATCATCTGCACCGCGTCCTGGGGGAACTCTCCGCTCACCCTCAATGGCTGGGCGATCCTCTCTCCTTTTTCCACGCTCTCCCGCACGCTGGTGACAACGGAAGCGATAATTTGATTCCCGACGACATCCCTGACAATATCCAGAGACTGCAGAAGCGGCACGCCGCTCTCGACCAGTGTGGCCAATGTCCGGCTGAAGCGGGAAACGATCACCTTGCGCACCACCGCCCCCACAACCGGGAGACAGAGGATCAACTGATCACGCTGCCGCCCGCCTCTCCCGGTCTCGAAGTATTTTCGAATAGCGGTCAAAACGAGGGCGATCCCCAAGAGAACCAGATACCATGTCTTTTTAAGCCCCAGCCCCAGCTGATAAACCACAAGGGTAGGTAACGGCAAGGTCACACCCGCTTTTTCAAAAATCACGACAAATTGAGGGATCACAAAAGTAATGATCAAAAGGATCACAATAACGCCGGCCAAGAGCAGTATTATAGGATAAAAAAGCGCCCCTTGAACTTGCTGCCGCAATTCCTCCTCTTGTTCCACATACACGGCCAACCGATTCAAGACGATATTAAGTTTTCCGCTGGTCTCACCGGATCGGACAGAATTGATAAAAAGCGTTGAAAAAACTCGCGGATGCCGCGCGAGGGCCTCGGAAAAAGAAGAACCGGCCTCCACAGAACGGCTGACTTCCGTGATGATGCTTCTCAATCTCCTGTTCTCAACCTGGCTGGCAATGGTGCGGAGACTGTTTAAGATGCTAAACCCCGAATCGATCATATTGGAGAGCTGGATATTAAACATGATGAGATCTTCCGTTTTGATTCTCACGAACCGGTCATATAAACTCTCCATCTTGATGCCGGCAACCGCCGCCTTGATCTGAGTGGGCATATACCCCAGCTTGCGCAGTTTCTCGGCCAACTCTTCCTGGGAGGAAGCCTCCATCACCCCATTCACGGGTTTGCCCGTCTCATTTCTGGCTTTATAAGCGTATGTTGACATAGCGCTCTTCTATTCCTCCTGCGTCACGCGCAAGACCTCTTCCCGGGAGGTGAGACCTTTTTCCACTTTTTCCAAACCATCCTCCCGCATCGTCTTCATCCCGGTCTTTAATACCGCCTGACGGATCTCATCTAAAGCGGCCTTATCGGCTATAAGTTTTCTGATCTGTTCATCCGGGACCATCAATTCATAAATACCTCTGCGGCCTTTATAGCCGGTATTAAGACACACCTTGCACCCTTTGCCCTTACAATCCTTGCAGAACACCCGTACCAGACGCTGGGCGATGACCCCCACCACGGAAGATGAGATCAAATAAGATTCCAGTCCCATATCCAAAAGACGCGTGATCGCCCCGGGGGCATCGTTGGTGTGTAACGTCGCGAAAACCAGATGCCCCGTCAAAGCGGCCTGGATCGCGATCTCGGCCGTTTCCAAATCCCGGATCTCTCCGACCATGATGATATCCGGATCTTGACGGAGAATAGCGCGCAGGCCATTCGCGAAGGTGAGGTCCGCCTGGGGGTTGACCTGGATCTGGCGTACCCCCGCGAGACGGTATTCCACCGGGTCTTCGACAGTGATGATATTCTTGTCCGGAGTATTGAGTATATTCAATGATGTATAAAGGGTCGTTGTTTTGCCGCTTCCTGTGGGCCCGGTGACCAGGATAATTCCGTGGGGATGCTGAAGTAGTTTTTTGTATTTCTCCATCATCTCCCCGGAAAACCCTAATTGGTCCAATCCCAGAATAACGCTGCCGGAATCCAAAAGTCTCATGACAACATTCTCTCCGTGGATGATGGGTACGCACGAAACGCGGATATCAATTTGTTTATTCTCCATTTTCATATGGAACCGTCCATCCTGCGGTTTACGGCGTTCGGCGATATCCAGATTCGCCAGGACTTTGATGCGGGAGATGATCGCCGATTGAAAATGTTTGGAGGGGGACTGTTTTTCATGAAGTACCCCATCCACACGGAAACGGATGGAAAGGCTGTCCTCTTCGGGTTCGATATGGATGTCGGAGGCATTTTCTCTCACCGCCTCCATGACCATCATGTTGACCAAGCGCACAACCGGAGGCTCCTCGGCGATCCCCTCGAGGCGTTCCAATTCGATCTTTTCCCCCTCCTTGATCCCCAGTTTCTTCTCATCGAGGCCCTGGATCACCTCTTCCATTGTTCCCTTAACGCCGTAATACTCATCCAGGGCTTTCCTGATCTCTGTCTCCGTGGCGACCGCCGGCTCGATGGTAAAACCCGTTTTCATTCTGATCTCATCCAAAGCGAAAATATTCAGGGGATCGACCATCGCGCAAGTGACATTTTCCCCGATCTTAAGGACCGGGATCAACTGATATTTTCTGGCCAGGACCTCAGGAATGCAATCGATCACCTTTGTATCGATCAGATAATTGCTTAGCTCAATGCGTGTGATGCCCATCTGCTGGGCGATAAAATTGACCATATCTTCCTCGGAAAGGGCCCCCGACTCGACTAATATCTTTCGCAGGGATTTACCTGTCTCTCGTTCCTTGGCCCTGGCCTCTTCCAAGATCCTGGGACTGATAACACCCTGCTCCTGTAACCATTCGGCAAGTGTTTTCTTTTCTTTCCTGACCATATTTGCTGATGTCCCTTTCCGCTCCGTAGATGACGTCTACGACTCCCCTCGGGGAGCCTACTCGGCCAGCAGCTCCTTCACCTTACCCAAGAGAACCTGCGGATCAAACGGTTTTGTGATATAGGCGTCAGCACCCACTTCCTTACCCAGTTGTTGATCGGAATCCTGAACCCGGGCCGTATAAATAATGATAGGAATTTTCTTGTACCGGGCATCGGACTTAAGCAGTCCGCACACCTTGAATCCATCCATTTTAGGCAACATCAGGTCAAGAATCATCAAATCCGGATTCTCGGTTCTCGCTTTTTCCAACCCTTCCTGGCCGTCATGCGCCAGAACCACATCATAACCGGCGGCCCTCAACCGGATTTCAACCACCTTGGTCATAGCGATCTCATCATCAACAACCAGGATTTTCTTCTGAGACATGTTCTTAAAACCTCATTTAATCAATACGCGAGCGTTTCCCTGATTTTTCGCATTCAACGTAAAAGCTGGGAAATCTTGGCAAGAAGTTTCTTGTCATCAACGGGTTTCACAAAGTAGTCTTGAACGCCTTCCCACATAAACAGGTCCTTCATGCCTTCCCTGGCGGTTAATATAATTATAGGAACTTTCTTCAAGTTTTTCTTTTGCTTTGATTCACATATAAATGTATATCCGTCCATATTGGGCATCGTGATATCCAGGATAATCAAGTCTGGACCTTCCTGTTCCCACTTCTGAAGCCCGATTTCACCGTCAGATGCGGTGATCACGTCAAAACCACCCGCCTCCAAACGGGCTTTGAGCATTTTTATGAAATCCGGTTCATCATCGATCATCAAAATCTTTTTAGCCATGAGTTTCCTCCCATCCAGTATTTGATTTTACCTAAATTTTAATTTCCCCGAATTGAATTGCATAAATCTTCAATGTCTGTGGTCCGTCATCAATGAATAAGCGGCCTTTTCCAGAGAGATCCGGTCCGCGGCTTCGGTCGGATAAACCGTTATACCGAATTTTAAGTCTAACGCGCCGCAATTAACAGTCTCAAACGAACTCTCCCGGATGGCCTCCTTGAGTCGCGCGATCATGGAAAACCCGCCTTCCTTCCCGGTTCCGTGCAGAATAATATGGATGGTATTTTCCTGATAAACAATAAATTTATCTGACGGGCGCGTGACCGTCTGTCCAACCACAGAGCATATGACATTCATCGCACCGGTGGCGACTTTGTTCCCGTGTTTTTCCTGTAAAGAATGAAAATTGGCCAAATGGATGACAAGGAATGAAACCGCTTGTTGCTTCGAAAGAGCATCTTTTAAAACCACGTCGACATATTTGTCAAACTCCACTTTGGCTTCCTCAAAATCAGGCAGAGTGAACTGAAATGTCGTTCCCTCATTTATTTTGCTTTCAGCCCAAATCTTGCCGCCATGCAATCCGATCAAGGCCTTGGAAATGGCTAAACCCAACCCTGTGCCCTTGATGCCGGAACCGTGCGTTCTGCCAAACTGTTCAAATTTACCGAACAACTTGGGGATGTCTTCCTGGGAGATTCCCACCCCGCTATCCCTGATCTTGAAGCGCACCTGCTTCGGCTCGACCGTCAAGGTCACTTCAATCAACCCGCCTTCCGGCGTAAACTTATGGGCGTTGTTGAGCAGATTGGTTACGACCTGTATGATCTTGTCCCCATCAATAAACAACAACACTTTTCCTTGCGGAAGCGTCACTTTTATTTCCTGCCTTTTTGTCAAAAGAACTCTTTTATAAGAATCGGTCAATTTCTGCAAAATCTCCTTTAAATCCACAAATCCCTTCCTGATCTCGATCTTTCCCGCCTCAATCTTGGAGATATCCAATAAATCATTGATGATCGTCTTGAGACGATCCAGGCTCTCTCGGGAAGTCTGCAACAAATCTTTCTGCATATCATTAATCGGCCCGGTCAGGCCATCGAGGATCAAATTAATTCCTTCGGTCGTAATAGACAAAGGGGTCCTAAGCTCGTGCGAGACCGTAGAGACAAAATCGGATTTCAACTGATCCAGTTTTTTTAACTCTGCATTCTTCTCTTCCAGATCTTTGTATAAGATCCGGATAGACTCGTTTGTTTTTTTGATCCCCCAGTCCCGGTCGGCGATGTCTTTCTGGAGTTTCTGGATCTGTTCTTTAAGAATACGATTTTCGCTGAGGGGATTTTCCATGTCTATAACTGAACCTAACATTTCTTTTGGGGCTGTTCAACAAAAATCTAAAAGATTAAAACAAATTCCTGATCGTTTCCAGCAGGGGGAGAAAATTCTTGGTTTTCGCGCAATAATCATCGGCCCCCATTTGTCTTGCCTTGACGGTATCCACTGCGTCGATATCGGCAGTCATAACAACAATCTTAGTTTCTATGCCCTCAACCTGTTTGATCCTCCGGCACGTTTCAAAACCGTCGATCCCGGGCATTTTTGTGTCGATCAGGACGACGTCCGGACGGTGTTCTTTGGCCCGATCGATCCCCTCTTCACCCGTCGATGCCGTCAGCACCTGATACCCCTGCTCCTGGAGAAGGTCCTGAAGCATTGCCCTGATGATCTCTGTATCATCAACAATCAGTACTTTTTTTCCTGCCATTTGATTCTCCCGTCATTTTTCCCCATTCCCTTTCATGAAGGAAATGACGAGGCTCGCCAGCGAAATATCCGATGGGCGGCCTTATACCAAAGATTTCGCGATTTTAGCCAGGTTATTTTCGCAAGCCCGCAAAAGATAATCGGCTATAAAATCATTAGAAAATTCCACCATTTCCTCCGGCCGCCGTTTTTCCAGAAGTCTACGCACGTTCTCAAACTCTTTTTGGGCGCTGCTCATCTTCTTTTGATGAAGATAAATATTCCCCAGATTGAAATAAGCGAGCGCGGCCCCGTGATCAATATAAATGACCTTCCTGAATTGCGCGACGGCCTGATCATATAAACCGGCGTTGTAATACAAAACACCGAGGAGATAATAAGCCTCCTGGCACAAACTGTCATCTTTCACAATGCCTTCCAACTGCCTGATGGCTTCTTCATATTGGGCCTGGTTGGCCAAAAGCGTGGCCTGAGCCAGACGGGTTTTCGCCTGAGGATGGGCGGCAAACGGTTTTCTAAGATCGGCGTCTTTACATATCCGATTTTTCTTCTCGGGCGAGATCGAGATCGTCGGCTCCGGACGAACGATACCCAGGGGTATTTCCGGCACACCGGCAAAAGGGCTCAAACTTTTTGTTTCCATCCGCTCCTTCGTCTTCTTATAGATGTAGGCCTGGGGGAACTCCATGAGCGCATATTTATCCGTGATCTGCCATAATGTTTCCGCGTGGCCTATAAAAAGGTATCCCCCGTCATTCAGACAATCGTAGAATTGTTCAACGATGCGTTTCGTTGTCTGCAGATCAAAATAAATAGTCACGTTTCGACAGAAAATAATATCCAGATCCCGCAATTCAGGGATGCGGAAAGAACTCTTGACAAGATTGTGACAACCAAATTTCACGCACTTTTTGATCTGGTCGACCAGCTGATAGTGCTGATCATTTTTATGAAAGTAGCGCCGGATATATTCCTCAGGCATATGCGAAAGGTCGCGCAATGCGTAAAACCCATCCCGGGCCAAATCCAGCACGCGCTGGTTAATGTCAGTCGCGAAAATAGAAATATCCCAGTCGTGAAGGGAGGGGGCCGTCTCTTTAAGCGCTATGGCAATGGAATAGGGCTCACTTCCCCTGGAACAGCCGGCCGACCAGATGCGGATCGTCTTGCGCGGCTTATTTTTCTCCCTTTCCATGATCTCAGGCAAGACCGTGTTCATCAAGGCCGCGAAATGGGGACCGTTTCTAAAAAACGAGGTCTCTCCGACCGTGATCAGTTCAATGAGATGGCGCACTTCCTCCTGACGTTTGGGATGAGATTGAATAAAATGATAATATTCCCGATACGACTCATATCTTCCTTGCGACAGACGCTCATCAAGAGCCATCTGCAAGTGCTGCTTTCTGTCATGACTGAAATAGATCCCCGTCTCTTGAGAAAGGAGATCCCGGAAAAGGATAAAATCGTCATCGCTGAATTTCGCGGGATGTTCCATGGGCCCCGTATCACGCATTTTTCATTTGAGAGAATTCTTGAGTTTCTTCGTTAGTAAAAATCTTTTCCAGATCCAAAAGCATGATCACTTTTTGTTCATCGCGCACGATCCCCCAAACGGCGTTATTATCCATCTGAATATTCAAAATCCCCGGTGCCGGCATAATGCCCCCTTGCGACACATGGATCACCTCCCGCACATCATCGACCAAAACCCCGACAATAAACCTTCTCACATGACAGATAATGATCCGCATATGCGGATGGGATTGAACATCTTTCAAACACAATTTCTTTCTCAAGTCCACCGCGGCGATCATATGACCTCTGACATTGATCACCCCCTCGACAAACTCCGGAGCCTTGGGCACGGGATAAATCTCTTGAGGTAACAAGATCTCCCGGACGCAGGAAACATCGAACCCGAAATCTTTGTCATTGAGCTTAAATAATAATATTTGCTTGCATCCGGAAATGGTTGTCATCAACGCCCCGCCGCTTATCCCCGCAAACACTTCAATATTGCCTCCGGGATCATCTCAAGAGGCAGGACCTGGTTCACGGCCTTCATTTCAATGGCCACTTTAGGCATCCCGAAGATCATAGAACTTTTTTCATCCTGGGCGATGGTCACGCCGTGTTTTTTCTTGATCGCCATCATCCCCTCGACCCCGTCTTTCCCCATCCCCGTGAGGATCACGCCCACCGCGGCTTTCCCGTAAACTTCCGCCACGGATTTCAACAAAATATTACCGGAGGGCCTGAATCCTCCCACCGCGGGATCGGAAGCAAGCTCAATCATCCGCTTGGCGTTCACGCACAAATGCTTATCATGGGGCGCGATGTAGGCCACCGCCGGGCGGATCACCTCGTTGTGTTTCGGGATCCTCACTTCAATGACACATTCGTCATTCAGCCAATGCATAAAATTCTCTTCGAATCCTTTAGAAATATGCTGCACGATCAATATCCCGCAAGGGAAATCCGCATCAAAACTTTTAAGAATGCGCAGGATAGCTTGAGGGCCGCCTGTTGAAGCAACGATCGCGACAATTTTATCTGATGCCTTTTGCCACTTCGAAGAAACTCCCTGCTTTCTTGCAGCAGGATTTTCCAAGAATCCATAAGGCCTCACCGCAATCCCGCTTAAGTATTTCACCTGATGGATCAGCTGATCCCGGCTCACTTGATCATCCTTAAACTCAATGCGCGCCTTGTCAAAAACATCCAGGGCGCCGTAAGAAAACGCATGAAAAATCTTTTCTGAGTTTTCATGTGAAATGGAACTGGTCACAATGAGTATCGGGGTGGGGTTCTCTGTCATGATCTGTTTGGTTGCCTCCACGCCGTCTAAAACATCCATGCATATGTCCATCGTTATCACATCCGGCTTGAAGATCTTAACCTTTTCAATGGCCTCTCTTCCGTTTTTGGCAATGCCAACCACATGCATTTGAGGATCGAGGCTGAGGATATCTTGAAGAAGTTCTGCAAGCAAGCTGGAATCATCCACGATCAGGACGTTGATCATTTTCTTCGATGGGTTGGTTTCGGCGGAGGGTATCATTCCCCCCCGATGAGCCGTTCAATGGCATCTAACAGGTTGGTTTGATCAAATGAAGACTTGACAATATAAGCCGAGGCGCCGGACTCAATGCCCTGCCTTTTGTCTTCCTCTTTCTCAAGTGAAGTGACGATGATCACCGGAATATCCTTGTAGGCGACATTGCCTTTGACGGTTTTGCACAGATCAAACCCGCTCATCCGGGGCATCTGGACATCGGTGACGATCAGGTCATAATTTGTTTGAGCGATTTTGTCAAGGGCATCGAGTCCATCAACGGCCGTATCCACCTTATACCCATTGGCCGCGATGATATCCTTTTCGAGCTCCCTTGTGGAAAAAGTGTCATCAACAACCAAAATTGTTCGTTCCTGGCCCTGCTTCTCTAAAATCAAAGGCTTCCGGGTGGCGGCAGAATGAAGCGAAGAACTGCTGGCGATCAGCTCGGCGACATCTAAAACCACAATGATCTCACCTGTCCCCAGGATCGTGGCCCCGGTTACGTTTTTGATCTTTCCCAGATGCTCTCCAAGCGATTTGAGAAAAATGCTTTCCTCGGTGATCACATCATCGACAATGAATCCGACCCGTTTCCCGAAGTACAAAGCGACAACCACATTAAACTGCTCTTCAGGATCTTTGGTCGTCTTTTTCTTCAGCTTGGGGGTTTCCTCCTTTAAAGAATTCTTCAAACCCAGCAGTTCATCCAGGCGCACAAGCGGCAGCGGATTGCCCCTAAACTGCGTGGCCATCTTCCCCTCGATCATGGAAACATCTTGGGCGGCATTGACCTTGGTGCATTCTTCAACAAACGATACGGGGAAAGCGAATTTCTTCCCCTCGGACTGGACCATCAAAACCTCGATGATGGCCACCGTTAACGGCAAGATCAAAGTAAATGTTGTCCCACAGCCTGGCTTGGTCTCAAAAACAACTTTCCCCTTGAGCTTTTCGATCTGAAACTTGACCACGTCCAATCCGACCCCTCTTCCAGAAATATCCGTAATGATGGGGCTGGTCGAAAAACCGCTTAGAAAAACAAAACTGAGAACTTCTTTCTCGGACATCTGCCCGAGCTCTTCCGCGGACAGCAGTTTATTCTTCAATGCCGTCATTTTGATCTTATCGAGATCCATCCCCCGGCCGTCCTCTGCAATGCTGATAAAAACACTTTCACCTTCCTGATAAGCGGATACGCGAATGGTTCCGTGTCTTGGCTTACCTGATCTAACCCTGTCCTCCGGCGATTCGATCCCGTGATCGATGCCATTGCGCAAAATATGGATGACCGGCACCCTGATCTCCTCAAGCACTTTTTTGTCTAATTCCGTTTCCTCCCCGGAGATCTTCAATTCGACTTCCTTGCCCTGCTGATGGGCGATATCCCGCACCATGCGCGGCAGGCCGTCAAAGATGGTCGAACACGGCAGCATGCGCAGCTCTTTCATGCTATGCTGCAACTGTTCGACCACCGGATCCATTTGAAGGGCCTCAAAAGCTATATAATCATAAAAATCCTTGAAGCTTTCTTTGATCCTCTCATAATCGACCTGACAATGATCCAGCGAATGAATCAATGCCTGATCTTGCCCCTCATAGGTCTCTTTGAATTTCTCGGCCATCATTGAAAATCTTTTTTGAGCCTCCCGCGAAAATCTGACAAGTCTCTTGGCCAAAACGACCTTATGGGAGGATTTCATCTTATTAATAACGACTTCCCCGACCAAATTAAGCAACGCGTTGATCCTGCTGACCGGCACGCGCACATATTCTTCCACGGGAACTGAAGCATTATTTTCCCTGGCCGTGGACTTAACAGGTTGGGACACTGTTTTATTTTCTTTTGCTCCTTCGCCAGATAGATCCACTCTTTTCTCCAGAGGACTGACTGGAAACTGAGAAGGCCCTTGCAAGGCATTCAAAACCGCCGGAAGGTTCAACTCAACGGGATTTCCCTGGGCCAATTGCGCGAGGACATCTTTCATGGCATCAACGGCTTTCAATAAATTGTTTGCCACCGCGGCATTGAAGGATATTTCTTCGCGCTCAATCATCCTGAACATATCTTCAACGCGATGAGCAATTTGCTGAATTTCATCACAACCAAAAACATGCGCTGAACCCTTGATGGAATGCGCCAGCCGGTTGAGCTCCTTAAAAAGTTCCGCGTTACGGGGATTCTTTTCTATATCGACAATGCCTTTTTCAAGCTGTGTCAAAAATTCCCCTGTTTCAGAATTAAAAATAGCAATGTAATATTTCTTGTCTTTCATGGGTTATGAAAATTCCGCCTGTCTCAATACTTAAGAAAACTCAACGGAGCGAGTCTTTTCCCCCGCCTCATCCGCGGCAACCGGGGAACGGTTATTCTTTCCCTCCGCGGCATACTCCGTGGAATGGTCGGTCTTAAATTCATCAATGGTTTTCCTGAATTCTCCTGCCAAGTTATTCAATTTGACTACCGACGATGCCATCCTTTGGGTGGAGATTAAGAATTGTTTTGTCGTTAGATCAATATTTTTCATCGCCTCAACCACTTGTTCGGATGCCGTCTTCTGCTGCTGGGTCGCTATCGAAATTTCCTTGGCTGATCGGAACGTATCCTTAACCATGCCCAACCCCTTATCAACCCATTTGGTTGATTCCTCCATGCCCATGATCGTCAAATTCGTCTCAGCCTGTACTTCATTGATCAATTGCCTGATCTCATCGGTGGCCTCCGAAGAGCGTTCCGCAAGCTTTTTGACTTCCTGAGCGACCACCGCAAAACCTTTTCCGACATCCCCGGCCCTGGCGGCCTCGATGGAAGCATTGAGAGCCAAAAGGTTGGTTTGCTCGGCGATCTCATCAATCATGGTAGTGACATTGCCTATTGATTGTAATTTTTCGCCCAACGCCAGCACTTTCTTGACGGCACTGGATACTTTCGCATTGATCTCTTCCACGCCGGAATAGGTATTTTCCGCTGTCTTCTCGACGTTCTTGGCGTTCTCGGCGATATGGGAAGCCGATACGGCAAGTTCTTCTATGGTGGCCGTGATCTCGGTAACCGCCGAAGACTGCTCTGAAGATCCACTGGCCTGATCCTGCGATGTGGTACGAAGCTGAGAAGCATTCAAGGTAATCTCCTTGCCTGCTTCCCGGATCTTGACAATGATCTTTTTGAGGCTGTCGACAAGCCCATTAAAGGCCTTATTGAGCTGGACGATCTCATCATCGTTTTTATCAAAATCCAACTGGGCATTGGCGGCCATCTTCAAGGACGATGCCCTTAAGTCCCCCTGCGCGACGCCTTTCATTCGCTCAACCAACAACTTGATCGGGTCAATAACGATCTTGACAAGAATGATCCCAACCACAAAACCCAAAACAAGGGTCACCAAAATATTTAAAAGCGTCATTTGAGCATTGATCCGGCTCAAACGAACAATGTTTGCCATAGAGCTGTTGAAGCTGTCGGATTTTCGATCACGAAAAGATTTGATACGTTCGCTCAGTTGAATAACGGTCTCTCCCATAGCCTTTGCCTCTGAAGACGTATCTTGGTTATTCAAGAACTTGGTGTTCAACGCCGCCCCGAGAGAAACATAATTATTAAAGGTCGTCTGCAAATCGTCCAGTGACAGGTCCTGATCTATTTTTTTCAATCTTTGAATATTCTCGTTATAAACCACGGCCTCCTGCTGGGCAGACCGGATAGAATCCTCATCAGAGAGCTGAATGGAAGACAGAAAATAGTTGCGGATCTTATCGATCGAATCCTGGAGCTCATACGCGATGAGAAAGGCGGGATAATCTTTTTTCTGAGAATTCTCAGCCGCCTGGATGATCCGGCCGGCATTGTGGCTGGAAATAAGCGTGGCAATCCCCGAGAAAAATATCAAGATCCCCAACCACATCAAAATTTTAAACAAAAGCGACTGCGTCTTCTTCATAGGATTGCCCTCATTTCTTGGGTTATGATTTAAAAGACGTCCATGACTTGGGGAAACGGAATCTGTTGCGGCTATTGATTCCTCTGGAGGATCCTTTCCACGTTCAATATCCCCAGCAGTTTTTTGCCCGACTTGCATCCCGCCTCAATATATTCGGCTATCTGTGGCGCAATGGTCTCCAGTTTCGGGTAGATCTGGCTGACCGGCACTGTGATGATCTCGTCAATTTGATCCACAAGCAAGGCGGTGGCGCAAGGACCGGATTCAACGACGACCAGCCTGGCAGTTTCTGTCATTTCAGAATCGGGCAAGCCTAGAATTCTTTTCAAATCCGTCACGGACATCATATCCCCCCTGAAGTTGATGATCCCCGAGATCGATACCGGGGCAAACGGCAGATAAGTGACCGGCTGAATTTTATTGACCACTTTGATCCTGGACACATTTACCCCATACCATTCTTGAGAAAGACGGAATGCCAAGATCTGAAAAGATTCCTCACTGGTTTCTTTGCTGGCGTAGAAATCCTCTTCATAGATGGTGACGCTCGCTATTTTCTCCCGATCATTGGTTTGGGACATTCATTCCCCTCATTCAGTAAGAAACAGAACTGGCATCTCGATGAACGTCACCGGTGATGATCGTCGGCGTCAGGAAGATGACGATCTCCGTTTTTGTTGTTTCATCGTCCTGGTTTCGGAAGGCAGCGCCCATCACGGGGATATCCCCCAAAAATGGCACCTTGCGGGCGGATTTGATCTTCTCTTCCTTGATCAGCCCGCCGATGACGATCGACACCCCGTTCTTGACCATGACGGTCGTTTCGGCTTCGGAGGTCTCCACGACGGGGATCGTGTTGTTGTTGCTGGTGGTCAAATTGCTGGTCACGGAACTGACCTCGGGTTTGATCTTCATGGTCACGAAGCCGTCATCATGGATGGTCGGGGTGACGTACAGCTTGACCCCGACGTCGATGAAATTGACGCTTTCGGCGGTCGTTGTCGGGCCGGAGGACGGGGTTGTGGTCGTTGTCGTGACATACGGCTCGGTGGAACCGACCAGGATCTTCGCCTCCTTGTTATTGACGGCCGTAATCCGCGGGCTCGAAAGGATGTTCGTCCTCCCCACCGTGTCCAAAGCTTCGATCAGCGCCGTGTAATCGTCGCTGGCGACGGTCCCGATACTTAACTTTCCGCTTTTGTCCGTGGAAGTAAACACGTCAAAGTTACTGGTCAAATCCAGGCTGTGAAAATCCCTGACGATGGCTTCCCAGTCGACGCCCATTTTATGTTCGTCGTTAAGGGTGATCTGGATGATCTTGGCCTCGATCAGGACCTGCTTGTCTTTTTCATCAAAGGCCTCGACGATCTTGCGGATCTTCGTCAAAGCCTGCGCCGTGTCCGAGATAACAACTTTGTTGGAGCGCTCGTCGAATTTCATACTGCCGATGGCGGGGGTCAGCACCTCACTGACCTTGTTGGAAATATCCTCGGCCTTCGCGTATCCCAGATCGAAGACCTCCGTCTGGATGGGGACGTCGATCGTCTTGATGACCTCCTCCATCGCGTCCATTTTCCCTGGATCATCGACGAGAATGATCGTCCCGGATTTGTCTTCCGCGATGATCTTCCCCGCGCGGCTTTTGATCTCATTGAGGATCGTGGCAACATCGCTCGCCTTTACGAAAAGCAGCTGCTTGATGCGCGTTTGTGTATTCTCGCCGAATTTACGTTCGTACCTGGCCTCGTATTCCGCCGCGGTCATGACCTTGAAAATACTGCCGTCTTTGACGTATGTCCAGCCGTAGGATTCCACGATGATCTTCAAGGCATCCAGGACCTCGATATCTTTTAAGAAAACCGTGATCCGTCCGCGAACGCCCTGCCCCGCGATGATGTTCAGCCCGCTTTTTTGCGAGATCAGTTTGAGCACATCGAGGATATCCATGTTCTTCAGATCCAGGACATCAATGATCTGTTTTTCACCCAAGAACGGCTGTAAAGAAATAACCGGAGGGCTCGTGATCCCCTGGGGCTGATATTCTTCGGTGACAGGCGGGGCGTCCTGCGTCCCTGCGGCAAGGACTTCTTCTTGCGCAGGGCAAACACCGGCAACAATGAAAATAAAACTTAAAATGATGATATTAAATGCGGGAAATCCTGCTCGCATAGAACCCTCAAATATTTCAGGTAATACATTACCTTATTTACGGCACCAATTCCACTTTTTCCTGGCCAAAAATCAGGATGACCTTGTCCTGCCGGATCTCTCCAACAACGGCGTTGCCAATCTTCTCGCCCGGCGAAACAAAAAACGTCTGCTGCGTCCCCAAATCTTCCACGATCGCCTTCGGGTCTTTATCCATCAGGATGCCGACCAGCTTCAACTGCTTGGCCAGCTCGGCAGCGGAAACGCCCGAAACGGGAACCGCCTGGACCGGTTTTTCCCACGAGGCCTGAAAAACGTCGCGGCCCTCCATCGTTTGTTTATAGGATTCGAAGGAACGAACCTCAACGGCCGGTACGGATAGTTCCCCCGGGGAAGCAGGGGAGGGTTTCAAACCCTCCCCTGCTTGTATCTCATGAAACGGCTCCAGCGCTGCCGGCTGTTTCGTCCGAAGGAGGACGTACTTGTTCAAAATAAAGACCAGGATAACGCAGGCCGTCACGGCCAGGACGCGAATGGACAACGCGAGAACATCCATCTGCTTCTCTGGTCCTTGTGCCTCATCGGGCAGGTCGGGAGAGACCTCGGGATGAGCTTCCGGTAAAGCCAAAGGCAGCGCTTCGGAAGATTTGTTCTTTTTGCGGATAAGCCGCAGCAGTTTTTCCTCGGATGTCAGCGCATCTTCTTTCATCAGTTCCATATCTTTTCCTGGGCAATGATCTTTTCGATCAATTCGGCCGTGACGATCTCATGATCGCCCATGATCAAATGCTGCATCGCGTTATGGCACAAGAGCGCGATCTGGCGGGGGTATCCTTGAGTTTGCTCGTACACTTTTTGGACGGCCTCGGCGGTCAGCAGGCTTCGTTCTCCATGATAACCGGCCTGCTTCAGGCGGAATTCGATGAATTTTCCGGTTTCCTGCTCATCGAGGGGATTGAGCATGTACTTGACGTTGACGCGGTCCATAAAATTGCGCACTCTTTTGACGCGCGGCAGCAATTCCATCTGGGCGAATATGACCAGCTGTAAAAGTTTATATTCGTTGGTCTCGTAATTTAACAGCGTACGCAGCACCTCCAGCTGGGGCTGCATGAGCTTCTGCCCCTCATCGATGATCAGGACGACCGTCTTTTTTTCTTCGACGCATTTGTGGTACAGATATTTCTCGATGGCTTCGCGGTGGTCGATGGTGGAACGAAAGAACGGGCTGATGCCGAACAATTTGGTCAGGTGAGTAAGGAATTGATATTCCGACTTAAAGGCCGGGTCGAGGATCATGTGAAAGATAAAATCGTCTTCACCGTAAAATGCCTGCAGTAAAGCCCGCGAAAGCGTGGTTTTGCCCGTCCCGACATCGCCCAAGATCAAATTCAATCCGCGCTTGAGGCGGATGGCGATCTCCAGACGGTTGAGCGCCGTGTAATGCTCTTTGGAACGATAAAAAAATGAAGGGTCCGGGCTGGTGGAAAATGGTTCACGTTCTAGATGGAGGGCAGTTAGATAACTCATTGCCGTTGAGATGGTTAAACCTGACTCTCCGCGCAGAGAGTCAACTAATTTGATTCTACGGAGTCCCTCCTCATTGTCAACAACTATTCCTTTTTTTCAAGTTCCTTTTTTCAAGTTCCTTTCTTCAAGGAACGAATGTTTTCCCAAGAACCAGGCTGGCTTTAACGGAAGCGGCTTGCTGACGCGTTCCCTTGTCGAACCGCGCTTCTTCAACGTCGAAAAGATGCGGCTCGCTCTGAAGTCTGTGCAGAAACTGGAGAATGTCCATAAAATCGCCGTCAATGCTCAAGCTGACCGAAAAACGGTTGGAAAAATTTGTCTCCTTGACTTTTTTGGGAGTGAGGTTGGCTATTTGCAATTTCAGATCCGCGGCGACCGTTTCGATCTCGGAGAGGAGTGAAGACATCGTCCCTTCATTGCTGGCAGGTTGTTTGAATTTTTGCTCATAGACCGCCAAGATTTTCTCCATGTCCCCGGCTTTTTTTATCTCCGCGGAGGTTTTTACCAGCCGCCGTTGTTGGGCCGCGATCTCCTCATCCAGTGATATAAATTTCTCTTTTGCCGGTCTGATCAGAAGGATATACCCGATATACGTCGAGGCCAGAAGCGATGAAAAAATGAGGATCTTCAGTTCACGCGCGTTTAAACGTCTAATCATGTTTGACATTCACCTCGGAGGTTATCTGGAAATCAGTGACCTCCATGTTGAAGATCTTCCGCTTGGTGGCGAATTCCAGATTAACGGCCTTGAACAAATCAGACTTGACGAGATTCTGTTGAAAATTATGCACGCTGGCGCTGGTTCCCGCGTAACCATGGATGATGAATTGCCCCCGCTCATTAAGATACAGGGACTGGAAAGATATTTCAGGAGGCGCCAGGCGGTAAAGTTCCTGGATAAGATCGGTCACGACCACGCGCTTGTCCAATTCTTGCTGAACAAGCTTGACTAAGTCCATCCGCTTTTTGATCCTCTCCATCTCGGGCCTGGCCGCTTCGCTTTTTTCCTTCAATGAATTCAAATACGCGGCCTTGCGCAAAAATTCGATGCCGGGAAACGCCAGGGCCAAACCAAAGGTCAACACAAGAAGCAACGCCAACTGGACCCACTGGAGTTGCCGGCGTTTCGATCTCTTGATGTTGTGGACTTCCTGCGGGATGAGATTGAGCGCTTTCTTACCGTCGGACAACAGAAACCCTATGCCAGCCGCGATCGAAACTCCCGGCTGGCTTTTCAACGCTCCCAGGCCCATGTTCTTCTGGCACAGGACGTTCTTTAAAGGAGAATAAAAATCGACGGGGACAAGCGATATCTCCTCCAACCGTCCTTTAAGCGCCGCGGCCTCCGGCAGGGTGGACAGGACGATCATACGCTTGACGGCCGGGCCCATATTGTCCTTATGATAATTCTTCAAACTTAATTCAACCTGATGAGTGAGCCCCCGCATATTCTCCGTTGCCAGGTCCCGGGCGCCATAATTGACACTGCGCGAAAAAAGCAAGTTCTGATCGTGGCAGAAGCATATCTCCGTGTGATCGATGTCGATATTAAGCACCAGGACCGTTTGGTTCGAAGAAACCGGGGCCGAGATTTTCCCCCGCTGATAATTGAGCCAGTGAATTATTCCCAGAGAACTGAGAACAAAACGCTCCGGCTGCAAGCCGGCTTCCTTGCATAATTTCAGGAATTTCTCGCTGACGTCCTGCCGGTGCACGATCGCCACCAGCACCCGGACATATCCCGAAGGCTCCCGGTCCACGACGACAAAATCATAGATAACGTCTTCCAGCGCGTAGGGGATCTGGTTGACCAGATGCAGGTCGAGCATCTTCCTGATCTCGGGCTCGTTGTGCGACGGCAGGCGGATTTGCTTGAGGATGGTCATCCGGCGGGGGATCACGACGGCCAAATGCTGCGGCTGGATATCGCGCAGCGCGGTGATCTCGGACAACTTCCCGGTGATCTCGGCGTCGGTGAAATTCTGCAGGGGCTTGACGTCGCAGGCGCACAAAACCCGCTTGTGACGCACCGTCCTGGCCTGGAACAGCCGGATGCCGGTATCCGTGATCTCAATGGACGTAAAAATATTCTTGGCCATATTTAAATTATATTAAATTCGAAATCCGAAATACGAGACAATATCTAAATTCAAATATTTAAATAGGGTTATGCCTTTGATGAACAGTGCAACAGGATTTCGTGCCCATCGTATGCTGGAAGTGGTAGTCAAGGGCATAACCCTATATTTAAATTCCAAACAACCAGTTTGGATATTAAAATTTTTGTATCACTTTAGAAGTATGACAAATAACCGTCGGTTTGAGATGTTGTCTTTGAAAATTAATGCAAAAATGTTTGACGACGATGAGAATATGGTTGTATAAATCTTCTCATGACACGGGAGAAAGCCGAGAAGAT